>JBDSTA010000157.1:0-4020 GCA_039928475.1 Gemmatimonadaceae bacterium
CGCGCACTGCGGCTCGATCCGCTCGACGACGAGGCGCGCGAGCGCCTCGACCAGGTGCAGCCGCCACTCGTCCGCGCGCCCGGCTATGTGCCGCCGCTGCCCGTGAACGCCCTGGCACTCGCGGCACTCGCCTGCTGGCTCGCCGCGTGGCTGGTGCTCGTCGTGCCCCCGGCGCGTCGCCCGGCCAATGCGCGATCCATCGCGGGGGGCAGCATCGCGCTCGCCGTCGTGCTGCTCGCGGCGGCGCTCGAGATGCGCGATCGTCTCGATCCAGGGGGGCTCGCTGTCCTCCGCACGAGTGGGCTGCTCCTCGAGGCGCCTGGCTCTCAGGGTGCCACCGCCAGCGCGAGCGTGGGCGAGACAGGTCGTCTCGGCGCGCGCGAAGGCGAATGGGTGCGCATCGCGCTCGACAACGATCGCGCCGGCTGGATTCCCGTCGCGAGCGTGCTGCTCCTCGACGCGCCGCCCACGAGCGATTGACCCGCGCGTTGCACGCCGGATAGCATTCCCCCAATGGCACGCATCGCCGTTCTTCCGTCCGCGGTCGCCGACCAGATCGCCGCGGGCGAGGTCGTCGAGCGCCCATCATCCGCCGTCAAGGAGCTCGTCGAGAACGCCCTCGATGCGGGCGCCACCGCGGTGGACGTCGCCGTCGAGGAAGGCGGGCGCCAGCTCATTCGCGTGAGCGACGATGGATCGGGCATGGAGCGCGACGACGCGCTCCTCGCGCTCGAGCGTCACGCCACCTCCAAGATCCGCCTCGCGTCGGATCTCGTCGGTGTGAGCAGCTTCGGGTTCCGTGGCGAGGCATTGCCTGCCATCTGCTCCGTGAGCCAGTTGCTCGTCGAGACCGCACCGGCCGACGGTGCAGGCACCGCCGTGCGCGCGGCCGGAGGCGCCGTGCAGGAGGTGAGCGACGTGGCGCGTCGCCGGGGCACCACGGTTTCCGTGGCGCACCTGTTCTACAATGCGCCCGCTCGCCAGAAGTTTCTCCGGGGCGCGCGCTCGGAGTGGCGCAGCATCCTCGAGACGATGACCACTATCGCGCTCAACCGGCGCGACGTCCGCCATACCCTGTCGCATGACGGCAAGTCGTCCTTCGCCCTGCCTGCGGCGAACACGCTGCGCCAGCGCGTCGCCGCGCTCTGGGGCGCGGACGTGGCCGACCGCATGGTGGACGTCGAGGACGTGCGCGGGATGATCCAGGTGAGCGGCCTCGCCGAGCGTCCGGCGGACGTGGGCACGGCGAGCCGTCGCACCTTCGTGACCGTGAACGGCCGCGTGGTGCGCGACAACGGCATCATCCGCGCGGCGGAAACGGCGTACCGCTCCACGCTCGCGGCCGGCCTTCGTCCTTCGTTGCTGCTCGAGATCGTCGTGCCCGCGGACAGTGTCGACGTCAACGTGCACCCAGCCAAGGCGGAGGTGCGCTTCCGCGATCGCTGGATCGTCGAGCGCGCGGTGGAAGAAGCAGTCCGTCGTGCACTCGGCACCTTCGACGCGAGCGCCGCGCTCGGCGTGCGGCGCTGGTCGATGAATGGCGGACTGAGTGGTGGGGGTGGTGCCGCGCCCGACGTCGAGCTGCTGCGCCCGGCCGCGCCTGAACGCGAGGGGCTCTTTGCGCGTGAAGAAGCGTATGCGGACGGTGGGCGCCCGGAGGGAATGCCCCCGGAGCCGGAGCTGCCCGCCGCTCCGCGCGCAGAGGACGTCCAGCCAGCGGTGGTCGTGCCGCCGCTCATGCAGTTGCGCCGAACGTACATGATGTTCGAGCACGACGACGGCGTCGTCCTCATCGACCAGCACTCGGCGCACGAACGCGTGCTGTACGAGCGGTTCATGGGCATGCTCGAGCGCGGCGAGGCTCCGTCGCAGCGGTTGCTGTTCCCGCTCACGCTGCATCTCACGCCCGCCGAGGGTGACGCGTTCGAGGCGAATCGCGAGGCGCTCGCGAAGCTGGGCTTCGAGGTGGATGGTTTCGGCGGGCACACGCTGCTCGTGCACAGCGTGCCCATGCCGCACCCGCGCTTCGACGCGGAACGTTGCCTGCGCGAAACACTCGCCGCACTCACCGGCGATCGCGAGGGCGCAGCGCATGCACGACATGAGCGCCTCGCCGCGACGGTCGCGTGCAAGGCGGCAGTGAAGGCGGGTGACGAGCTGTCGCAGGGAGAGATGCGCGCGCTGTTCGTCGCGCTGAGCGATACCAGGCTTCCCGCGCACGACGTCCACGGCCGCTCGACCATCGTGCAGCTTGCGTGGCCCGAGCTCGAGCGCCGCTTTGGACGACAGTAGCGCGCCCATTCGCGTGATCTGCGGGCCGACGGCCGCAGGCAAGACATTCGCCGCCGAATGGTTCGGGCGTCGGGCGGATATCACGGTCGTGAGCGCCGACTCGCGGCAGTTGTATCGCGGCTTCGACATCGGGACGGCCAAGCCGACGCCGGAGGAGCAGCATCGCCTGCCGCACGTCGGCATCGACGTCCTGGATCCCACTGCGCGGGCCTCGGCCGCCCGCTGGGCGGAGTGGGCCGATCGATGGGTCGACGAAGCGTGTGGAGAGGGGCGTACGCCGGTCGTGGTGGGCGGCACGGGGCTGTACCTGCGCGCCCTGTTCGGCGGCATCTTCCAGGAGCCGGAGCTCGACCCGGCGCGACGGGATGCGCTCCAGCGCGAGCTGGGCACCCTGTCGACGGACGAGCTTCGGCGGTGGGTGATGGAACTGGATGGCCGCCGGGCGCACCTCGGCAGGACGCAGCTGTTGCGCGCCGTGGAGATCGCGCTCCTTACGGGCCGCCGCCTGTCTGACCTTCACCTGACAAACCAGCGGCCGCCGGCGCGGCGCGCGCGATATCTTGTGATCGATCCGGGGCCGGAGCTTGCGTCGATCATCGAGCGTCGCGTGGACGCGATGTTCGCACGCGGCTGGCGGCAAGAGGTACGGCGGCTGATGGAGACGGTGGACGCCGAAGCGCCGGCGTGGAACGGGACGGGGTACCGGGCGCTTCGTGCTCTCGAGGAAGGCACGCTCACCGAACGGGAGGCGCACGACCGGATCGTCATCGACACGCGCCAGTATGCCAAGCGGCAGCGCACATGGTTCCGGCATCAGCTCGAGGGTGAGGATGTCACCCGCCTCAGCACGGGGCAGGATGACTGGGAGGAGCAGGCAACCGCCTGGTGGAGGGGAGTGGACGCGTGAAGATCGGCATCACCTGTTACCCGACGTATGGTGGCTCCGGCGCCGTCGCCACGGAGCTCGGCATCGCGCTCGCGCAGCGCGGGCACGAGGTGCATTTCATCACCTACCAGCAGCCCTTCCGCCTGCCGTCGTTCCTGCCGCGCATCTTCTTCCACGAAGTGGACGTCGGCCGTTACCCCCTCTTCGAGTACCCGCCGTACGACCTCGCGCTCGCCGTGCGCATGCACGAGGTGGTGCTGAAGCACGGGCTCGACCTGCTGCACTGCCACTATGCCATTCCGCACGCGACGAGCGCGTGGATCGCGCGCGAGATGCTCGCGCAGTCGGGCGCGGACATCAAGGTGCTCACCACGCTGCACGGCACGGACATCACGATCGTGGGGCAGGATCCCTCCTTCCACGCGATCACGAAGTTCTCGATCGAGAAGTCCAACGGGCTCACGGCCGTCTCGCAGTTCCTGCGCGCGGAAACGCAGTCCGCGTTCGGCTGCGCGGGCTGCCGCATCGAGGTGATCCCCAACTTCATCGACCCCGCCGTCTACGATCGCACGCGGTACGAGCCGCAGCTCGGCGAGTTGGCGAAGGGGCGCCGCGTGCTCATGCACATCTCGAATTTCCGCCCAGTGAAGCGCGTGACGGACGTCGTGCGCATCTTCGCGAAGGTGGCAGCCGAAGTGCCGAGCGTGCTGGTGATGGTCGGCGATGGTCCCGATCGCACCGCGAAGATGATGGGACACCCGACCCCCGAGCTCTCGCGCGACTCCCTCGCCGCCCTCGAGGCCCACCCTTGGCCGGGCAACGTTCGCGAGCTTCGCAACGTC
>JBDSTA010000158.1:0-5080 GCA_039928475.1 Gemmatimonadaceae bacterium
CTCGGCATCCGGAAGGTCGTCGTACAGGTAGTCCTCCCGCGTTGCGGGAGTGACGCCCAGCAACTCGTTGCCCGGGGTGTGGACGATGACCGAGCGGATGCGGCCGATTTCGGAAGTGACGTGCACGCTCATGGACCCGAAGATAATCCGATGCGGTGATTTTTGCTCGGCTGCATAGTTATACGGCACAACGCTTTGGGGGTCGGAGGCGCAGGGCTCTTGGAAGCCGGCGGCAAACACACTAGTTTGTGAATGAATTCACAAGCTGCGGCCCTCCTTGAAGCGCATCGCCGATTCCACCGTTCGCCGACTCTCCATCTACCTCCGCTTTCTCGAGGAATTCGAGGAGCGCGGGCTGGCGACGGTTTCCAGCGACGAGCTCGCCCGCCGCGGGGGCACGACGTCGGCCCAGGTGCGCAAGGACCTTTCGTTCTTCGGCTCCTTCGGGAAGCGCGGACTCGGCTACTCGGTGCCGGAGCTCACCACGGCGCTCCGTGAGATCCTCGGCCTCGGCAAGGAGTGGCGCGTCGTCATCATTGGCGCCGGCAAGATCGGCGCGGCCCTCGCCCATTATCGCGGCTTCCGGCAGCGCGGCTTCGTGATCGGTGCCGCCTACGACGTGAATCCCGAGAAGATCGGACGCCAGCTCGAGGGCATCGAGATCCGCGACATGTCACGCTTCGAGGCGGACATCGAGACGAATCGCCCGGACATCGCGGTGCTCGCGACGCCGACGGAGCACGCGCAGGCGGTGCTGGACCGCATTGCACGCGCCGGGGTGAAGGCGGTGCTCAACTTCGCGCCGGCGCAGCTCCACGCGCCGAACGACGTGGCGGTGAAGACGGTGAACATGGCGATGGAGCTGGAAGGGCTGACGTTCGCGTTGACGAATCGCGAGTAAGAAGGGCCTCGGAAAAAGCCAAACTGCGCACGCAGAAAGACGCAGGCTTCGCGAGCGCAGAATGACGCAGGAACTGCGTGACCGCGGCTGCATTTCGCCTTGTTGCTGCTGCGCGTTCAGCGCCGGTGTACCCGGTGCCGCATCGCGCTTGCAGAGCCAGTACTAGTCCGGCGTGGAACTGTTGCGGGCACGAAGCAGCCGCGCGAATTGTTGTGGCGACAGCGTCTCGGGGCGCGCCTGCGGGTCGATGTCGCATGACACCAGCAGTGCATCCGACTCCTCCGGACCCAGCGACCAGAGCGAGCGCATCACCCTCCGCATCTGCTTGCGCCGCATGCCGAACGCACCCTGCACGAGCAGGCGGAATGGCCGCTCCTCGTCCGGCGATACGAGTGCCGTCTCGAGCGGCGTCACGCGCACCACGGCGCTCTCCACCTTCGGCGGCGGCGAGAAGGCGCCCGCAGGCACCTTGAACAGCGTCTCGGCCTTCGCGTACGCGGCGATGTTCACCGTCAGCGCGCCATACTCCTTGCTGCCGGGCGCCGCCGCGAGGCGATCGGCGACCTCCTTCTGCACCAGGTAGACGGCGCGCTCGGCGCGGGGTGGCACCAGTGCATGAAAGAGGATCGGCGTCGTGATGTAGTACGGCACGTTGCCCACGAGCACGTACGGCCCCGCAGCGAGCTCGCCGAGCGACACCTCGAGCACGTCGGCTTCCGCGATGATCACGTTGCCGCGCTTAGCGTACTTCTGGCGCAGCACCTCGGCCAGCGCGCGGTCGTATTCGATGGCGATGAGCCGGCCCACACGATCCACGAGCAGGTCCGTGAGCGCGCCCCTGCCCGGCCCGATCTCGACCACCGTCTCCGTGCCCTGGAGCTTCAGCGCATCGGCGATACGTCCGAGGATGCGGCGGTCGGTGAGGAAGTGCTGGCCGAGGCTCTTACGTGTCGGAGGGAACGCGCGGTCGCCGCGACGCGGGGCGTCGTCGGACATGGTGCGGTCAGCTCTTCAGGACGACGAGCGTGAGGTCGTCGCGCCGCGGGATGTCGCCCGTGTAGTCGTCGAGCAGCGCAAAGACCTCCTCGAGGATGCGCGCTGGCGTCTCGTGCCGGTTCGCGCGCACGCACTCCAGCACGGGAGCCTCGTCGAGGCGCTTCCCCTCGCGATTGCGCGCGTCCGTGATGCCGTCCGTGAAGAGGAGCAGCGTGTCGCCGCTTGCGTCCCACGGGCGCGAATCGGAGTACGGCGCCTCGTCGAGCATGCCGAGCGGCGGGCCGCCTGCCTTGAGGCGCTCGATGTCGCCGTCACGCGAGACGACGAACGCGTGCGGATGCCCCATGTTGCCGTAACGGAGCACGCCGTGCTCGCGATCGACGACAGCATAGAGGGCGCTCACGAACATCTCCGTCGTGTTGAGCTCTTCCTTCACGCTCAGGTGCAGGCGGCGCAGCATCTCCGCCGGGTCATCGGTGCCCTGCGCATGGATGGCCGAGGCGCTCATCGTGAGCGCCATGATGAGCGCGGCCTGGTATCCATGGCCGGAGACGTCGCCGATCATGATACCGATGCGGTCGTGCGAGAGGCGGTAGAGGTTGTAGAAATCGCCACCGACGTCTTCCGCCGGCACGACGCGCGCCGCAACCCTCGCCTCCGGCGCCACGTGTGCGGCGTCGGGGAGGAGCTTCATCTGCAGGTCGTGCGCGAGCTGCATCTCCTGCTGGAGCCGCTGCTGGTCGAGCGAGCGGCGCACGAGACGCGCGTTCTGGATCGCCGCGCCAATCTGGCTCGCGATTGCCGTGACGAGCTTCTGGTCGCCCGCGGTGAAGTCCTGCCCCGAGCGGCGCTCGGAGAGATTCACGACACCGAGCGGCTCGCTGCCGTCCTGCGCCGTCCACAGGATGGGGACCGTGAGCATCGCGCCCTTTCGAAACCCAAGCTCCGCGTCGCACAGCATCTCGCCGTCCTCCACGATCACGGAGTGCAGAGTGCGGAAGACCTGCGCGCTCACGCTGCATTGGTCGTCGAGCGCGATGGGTGCCGTCGCGATGCCCTCACCGCCGATGCGGGCGATGACGTGGAGCGACGCCGAGTCGTGATCGTGCACGAGGATCGAGCCGCGATGCGCGCCGACCGTCTCGCTCACCTCGCGGAGGATCGTCGCGGCGCCGTCCTCCAGTGAAACGGTGCGCCCGAGAATCTCGCTGATCGAATAGAGGAGGTTGATCTCCTCGTAGCGCTCGGCGAGCTCGTTCGCGGCATGTTCCACCTCGAGCGAGTTCTGGAGGTACTGCGTGACGACGGGCCGGAGGAACTTGAGGTAGCGGTCGAGCTCCTGGCGCTCGATGGGACAGGGGCCGAGCACGACCCATCCCGGCCGTGGTCCGGCGATGGGCACGACGAGTACGCGTCCACGTTCGGTGGCCTCGTCGCGGATCTCGTCGGCGGCGTTGAGCCAGTCGGCCGGAGGTGGTTCGACGCGGCGTGTACCCGCGACGAACTTCAGCGGCGCGCCGGGACCGCCGTCGCGTCGCCAAACCGCGGCATCGCAGGCCGTGGCGGCGTGAAACGCCGTGAGGACGTCACCGAGCTCGCTCACTGGTGCGTCAGGCGCGCGTGAGCGTGAGGCGCACGACGTTGCCGCTCGCGGCACCCGGTTCGGTATCGAAGCGCTGGACGTCGTCCATGAGCTTGCGCATGAGGAAGAGGCCGCGGCCGTCCTCGCGCTCGAGGTTGTCGGGCTCGGTGGCGTCGCGCGTCTTCGCATCGAGGTCGAAGCGCGCGCCCTCGTCGGCGATCTCGACGACGAGGCGGGTGGTGTCCACTTCCGCCTGGACGCGCACGCGCTTGGTGGGGTCCTCGTGGTTGCCGCGGAGGATCGCGTTGGACAGCGCCTCCGAGAGGGCAACGGGGACGTTGAGCGCCAGCTGATGCGAGTTGTACGAGAGCTCGGCGCAGGGATGCCGTACGAGATCGACGACGCGCTCGATGTACGAGACGTCGCTCGGGATATCGACACGGAGCGAAACGCGAAGCCCTGCGTCGGGCGGAGGAGCCGCGAGGGGCATGGCGGGGACGGTGACGGCGGAGGGGGCCCGGGAAGGGCCCGGGAACACGCGACGCGGTCCGCCCGAAGGCGGACCGCGACGCACGATCACGAATGGATCAGAAGCTCGAGAGCGCGCGATCGCGCGTGTCGGAGATCTGGAAGAGGGTGTCCAGCTTGGTGAGCTCGAAGAGCGTGCGGAGATCGTCGTTCAGGTTGGCGAGGCGCAGCTCGCCGCCCTGCTCGCGGATCTTCTTCGAGAGCGACACGAGGACGCCGAGGCCGGAGCTGTCGATGTAGCCGGTCTGGGCGAAGTCGATGAGGAACTTCTTCTCGCCACGCTCGAGCTCGTCCAGCACCTTCTGCTTGAGTTCCTGGCGGTTGCCAACGATGAGTTGTCCTTCGACGTCTACCACGACGATTTCACCCTGCTTCTTGATCGAGAAGCTCATGTACCTGTCTCCTGGCGGATCGGATTCGGTCTGTTGGCCACGTCCGCCTGTAGTGCGGTGATGGCGGCCACATTGAAGATGTCCTCAGCGCTCGCTCCGCGCGAGAGATCATTGCATGGACGTCGCATCCCCTGGAGGATGGGTCCGATCGCACGCGCCGCGGCCAGCCGCTGAACCAGCTTGTAGGCGATGTTGCCCGCGTCGAGGTCGGGAAACACGAGCACGTTCGCCCGCCCGCCGACGGGACTGTCCGGCGCCTTTCGGAGCGCCACCGACTCGACGAGCGCTGCGTCCCCTTGCAATTCTCCGTCCACGGCGAGCTCGGGTGAAACGCGCCTCACGAGAGCGAGTGCATCTCTCACGCGGTCAACGCTTTCGCCCTTTCCGCTCCCCCTCGTGCTGAAGGAGAGAAAGGCCACGCGAGGCTCGTCGCCGACGATGCGGACGCGATCGGTCGCGGCCGCCAGCGCGATGTCCGCAAGCTGCGCGGCAGAGGGCACCGGAATCACCGCACAGTCCGTAAACGTGAGCACCTCACCTTCGGTGCCGCGGAACGGCGGCACGTCCATGTAGAACGCGCTGGACACGGTCTTCACCTGTTCGGCGGGACCCACGAGCCACAGCGCGGCACGGATGACGTCGGCGGTGGTGTGCACGGCGCCGGCGACGCAGCCGTCGGCG
>JBDSTA010000159.1:0-2673 GCA_039928475.1 Gemmatimonadaceae bacterium
TGCTGAAGAAGACGACGAACCCGACGTTCAGCGGAGAGGTCGTCTTCCAGCCGATGGCACCGCACTGCTGGGGCCCGCCACTGCCGGAGCTCATGGGCAAGATGACGAAGGCGATGGAGCGGTCGGCTCCCGCGGGCGCCGACCTCCGCGGCTGGCGCTACTGACCGCGGGTCAGGGCGCCGCGGTCTTTCTCCACACCGCGATCACGGCGCACGCATCGGGCGTGCGCCACTCCGGCGGCGCATTGCCAACGTCCGGATAGGTCTCGATGGCGAGTACCTCGTGCATGCTGAGCGCGGCATTCAGCTGGTCGAGCCCACCGTCGAAGCGCTGGCCGTCGAGATAGAGCATGACGTAGCGGCTTTTCGTGCTCGTGCCCCGGTCCGACGAGCATATGGCGTTGTTGAACGTGCTGCCGATGACGCTCGAGTCGGGCTGGAAGGACGTGCACTTTCCGGAGCACGTCACGCCAGGGCTGTCGGACAGGATCGAAGAGTTTCGACCGAAGACGACCGTCGGCGAGATGTAGCGGAAGCCGCGCGCAAAGCGCACGACGTCGGCCGGCACCACGGCATGACGCAGCGCCTCGCTGCCCGGCAGGAACACCGTGCCCGCACCCATGCGCGCGCGGTTCTTGATGTCCATCAGGATGCCGATCTCCTTCGCGCCCGACTTTGCCACGACCGTCACGGCATCGAGCACCTGCGCGCGCGCATCCAGGCGGATGGTCATGCTCGCCTGCGCGCCCTCGCCGACATCCACGAGCGCGGACTGCGGCGCGTAGCCGAGCGCGCGCGCGTCCACGAGCCATGTGCCTGCCGGGATGCCGGGGATCGTGAACTGGCCGTTCGTGATCGGCTCGGAGATCGCCAGGGCGGCGATGTACGCCTGCCCGGTGGCCAGCGGCTTGCCGTCCGAGAGCAGCACCTTGCCCGTCACGCGCGAGCGCCCCGACACGGCCGCGGTATCGGCGAGCGTGAAGTCGCGGCGCAGCACGCCGTTCACCGGCACCACGATCTCGCCGTTGAGCGTGCGATGTCCCAGTGATGCCACGCGCACGGAGATCACCGCATCCGTGGCGAGGTTGCACGCGACGTAGCTGCCGTCCTCGCCGATGTCGGCGCGTTCCGTGAACGGCACGGCCTTGAGCTTGTGGTCGCGGACGCCGAGCTCCGTCCACTGCACTTCCACGCTGCCGCCACCGGGCAGCGCGCCCGTGCGCGCGTCGGTCACGTAGCCCGACAGCATGCCTGGACGCATCGGATCGCCCGTGCCGCAGCGGACCGCGCGCAGCACCGCGGGCGACGGCGTGGCGAGGTCCACCGAGACCACACTCTCCGTCGAGATCTCGAACCCGCGCAGCGGCGCTTCCACGCCCAGCGCGTTGAGCGCCTCGTGCTGGAAGCCGATGACGTACTGCCCGGCATTGAGGCCGGTCACGACATAGTGGCCCGTCGAATCAGTCCGGGTGGAGAAGAGCCGCCGCTCCGCGGTGCCGCCGGGAGTCGCATCGCGCGTCGCCACCTGCACGATGGCCCCCGCGAGCGGGGCATTCGCCACGGAATCGAAGACGATACCGCGTACCGCGTGCGCTGACGTCTGCGCCGATGCCGACGCGGCCACCACCAATGAGAAAACGACAGCGGACGTTCGCATGGGCTCTACTCCGCGCTGCACTGAGGGTGTTCGTTCCGGCTTACCTCTTTCGCCACACCGCTATGATCGCGCATGCCTCGGCGGTGCGCCATATCGGCGGTGCGTTGCCAACATCAGGGTATGCCTCGACGGCGAGCACCTCGCTCATCGCGAGGGTCGTGTTCAGCATCTCGAGGTTGCCGTTGAAGATCATGCCGTCGAGATAGATCATCACGCGCTTCTTGCGCGCCGTGGGCGACGCGATCTTGTCGTCGTCGATCTCCGTGGAGCACGGCTCGTTCTGGAACGCGAAGCCGATGACGCTCGAGTCCTGCTTCTGTCGGTTGCACTGCGCATTCACGCAGAGCGTGTTCGCCTTGTCTGCGACCATCACCGCATTGCGACCCTGCACCACGGTCGGCGAGATGTAGCGGAAGCCGCGCGCGTAGCGGAGGACGTCGGCCGTGACGAGCGCGTTCTTGAGCGCCTCGCTGCCGGGACCGAACACCGTGCCCGCAGCCATGCGCGAGCGCTCGTTGATCCCCTCGAGGATCTTGAGCTCCTTGTTGACCGCATTGTTCGCGCGCCCCACCACGGATACCGCGTCGAGCACCTGCGCGCGCTCCGTGAGCCGGACCAGGACGGTCGCGGGCGCGCCCTCCCGGACGTCCACGAGTGCGGACTGTGGCTCGTAACCGAGGGCGCGGGCGTCCACCTGCCAGGTGCCCGCGGGAATGCCGGCGATCGAGAACTGTCCGTTCACCACCGGCACATCGATGTTGAGCGCCGAGATGATGGCCTGCCCGCTCGGCAGCGGCTTGCCGTCGGCGAGGATCACGCGACCGGCCAGGCGCGCCGTGCCCTTCAACGCCGTGGTGTCTGCGAGCGTGATGTCGCGATGCAGCACGCCGCTCGATGGGATGACGATGTCGCCGTCGAGCGTGCGATGGCTCGTGGCCGTGACGCGCAGCGAGAGCGTCGCATCCGTGGTGAGGCCGCACGCGAGGAAGCTTCCGTCGTCGGCCACCGGCGCGCGAA
>JBDSTA010000160.1:0-10805 GCA_039928475.1 Gemmatimonadaceae bacterium
AGGAGCCGAAGGAAGCTCCGGCCGCGCCCGCAGCGAAGAAGGCCGCGGCGAAGAAGACCACCCGTGCGAAGAAGGCGGCGACCTGACACGCATGATGATGGAGCAATCATGACACGAGACGCCGCGCCCACAGCGCGGCGTTCTCGTTTGGGGGCGCCACTGCCCGCGTCGTTCTACGACCGCCCCACCGAGATCGTCGCCCGCGCGCTGCTCGGCCGCGTGATGCGCGTGGCGACGCCGGAGGGCGTCACGTCGGCGCGCATCGTGGAGACCGAGGCATATACCGGCCCCGAAGATCCCGCATGTCATGCGACGGCCGGCCTCACGCGCCGCACGGAGCACCTGCACGGTGCGCCGGGCACGTCGTACGTCTACTTCATCTACGGCATGTACTGGTGCTTCAACACCGTCACGCGTGAGCGTGGACATGGGAGCGCGGTGCTCGTGCGCGCCGTGTCACCGGTTGATGGCATCGACCTGATGCGTCGTCGTCGCCCGCGTGCGAAGCGCGATCGCGACCTCACCAACGGCCCAGGCAAGTTGTGCCTCGCCATGGGCATCGTCGGCGCGATGAGTGGCACGTCGTTGCGCACCGGCCCCATCGTACTGCGCGAGGGCACGCCGGTGGATGACGGCGACGTCGTCGTCACGCCGCGCATCGGCATCGTGAAGGCGGCGGACTGGCCGCTGCGCTATTTCGTGAGGGACGACCCGTACGTCTCCGCGACGCCCTCACACTTTCCGCGCTCTCCGTTTCCGCGCTGACGGACAGCAAAAGGGCCGTCCGCGAGGACGGCCCTTTGATGACTGCCCGTTGCTCAGGTCAGCGCGCGCGGTCGATCGAGCTGCCGACGTTGTACCGCGCGCCGAGCTCCAGCGAGAAGTTGAACGACTTGTTGCTGTTCGGGTTCGCGAGGAAGAATCCCTGCTGCATGGGCGACGCCGTGACCTGCGCGAACAGCGACATGGGGCGATAGCGCGCCTGCACGCCGCCGATGAAGATCGGCGAGAATGCCGCCTTCTTCGAGGCGATGCTGTCCAGCGCGATTGCGTAGCGTGCCTGGTTGATCGTTCCCGTGAGGAGCGCCGCGCCGCCAATCTGGTTCAGCGCGAGGCCGAGGCCTGCGTAGGGATGCAGGTTCCGCGTCTGGAGCGGGAAGACCATGCCCGCGATCGTGTAGCGACGGAGGTTCTTGAGGGTCGCCATGCGCGTGAACGAGCTGTCCGGGTCCTGGTCGCGGAAGCCGCCCTGCGTGGTGAGGAACGCCTGGTCGAAGGAGAGGTAGAGGCCGCCCTTGCTGCGGGTGATGAGCCACTCCGCCCCGATCATCGGCGCGCCGCCGTTGTCCGTGGTCGCCGACGAATAGGAGAGGGCCCCGGCCTTCAGGCCCCAGAACCACGCATCCTTGAATTGCCTTCCTTCCTGGGCTGCGCTCGACTGGGAGAGCAGGGCGGCGAACCCGATGGCCACCGTCAGGACACGGAGGAGTCGCATAACGAAAAACCTCTGGAAAAGAGAGCGCGGCCCGCAACCGCCAGCGACTGCAGGCTCGTGTCAGGGACGAGGATAGCTCCCGGTTGGTCACGCACTACATATAGAGAGCGTGGCCCGGGGAACGGGAGGTGCGTATCCTCCTGCCATGTCATCCATCCTGCCCCGGGCGCGTCGATTCGACGCACCGGTCTACGGGACGATCTTCGCCGCCCGCGCCGCGGCGGTTGCCCGGCTGGCCGTCGGCCACCAGTTGATCCTGGTCCCCGATCCGGCTGGGGTCGACCATCCGAGCGTCTGGGTCCACGCCCCCGGTGGGGACGTGGTCGGCCACTTCGCGCCGGACATCAACCGCTGGATGGTGGCTGAGATGCTGTCCGGCGTCCGGTACTCCGCCAGCGTGCACACCGTGGCGGGTACCGGAACCGAGAGCTGGAAGAAGCTGGTGGTTTCGGTCCAGAGGCTCGACGCCTAGACGATCTTGAGCTTCCGGCCCACCGAGATGAACGCCCGCACCGCCATGTCGAGGTCGTCCTTCGTGTGGGCCGCGGACACCTGGCAGCGCACGCGCGCCTGCCCCTGCGGCACCACCGGGAAGCCGAAGCCCGTGACGAATACGCCCTCGGCGAGTAGCATGTCGCTCATCTGGATGGCCGTCGCCGTCTCGCCGACGATGATGGGGATGATCGGCGTCTCTCCTGCCAGCGGCTTGAAGCCCGCCTCGATGATCTGCTCGCGGAAGTAGCGTGCGTTGTCTCGCAGCGTCTGTACACGCTCCGGGTGCTGCTCGATGTACTGAACGGACGCGAGCGCGCTGCACGCCACCGTGGGCGGCAATGCGTTCGAGAAGAGCTGCGGACGCGAGCGCTGCGTGAGGTAGTCGCAGAGCGCGGCCGATCCGGCGACGAACCCGCCAGCCGCACCACCGAGCGCCTTGCCAAGCGTGGACGTGATGATGTCCACCTCGCCGACGAGGCCGAAGTGCTCCGGCGTCCCGCGTCCATTCTTGCCGAGCACGCCCGTGGCGTGCGAGTCGTCGAGCGCGAGGATCGCGTCGTGGTCGCGGCAGATCTGGAGCAGGTCGGGCAGGGGCGCGATGGAGCCTTCCATCGAGAAGACGCCGTCGCTCCACACGATGCGCCGCTTCGCCCCCTTCGCCCCCTCGAGCTTCGCGCGCAGGTCGTCGAGGTCCGCGTGCCTGTACACGGCCGTCGTGCACTTCGTGATCGCCTTCGCGAGACGAATGGAGTCGATGATGGACGCGTGGTTCAGTGCATCGGAGCAGACGAAGTCGCCCTCTTCCACGACCGTCGCCGTGAGCCCCTCGTTCGCATTCCACGCGGAGACGAACGACATCGACGCCTCGGTGCCGACGAAGCGCGCGAGCGCCTGCTCGAGCTCGCGGTGCACGGTGAAGGTGCCGCAGATGAAGCGCACGCTGCCCGTTCCAGCGCCGTAGCGATGCAGTCCGTCGACGCCCGCCTGCACCACCTCGGCCTGGTTGCTGAGGCCGAGGTAGTTATTCGACGAGAGGATGAGCACCTCGCCGCGCCCTTCCATCGTCACGCGCGCCGCCTGCGGCGACTCGAGGTAGTTGAGCTGCTTGTAGACCTTCTGCTCCTTCAGGTCGTTCAGCTTGGCGTCGAGGCCGGCGGTGAAGTTCGAATTGAGGGTCATTTCGAGGAGCTCGTTGGTCTGACAGTCCGACAGTCCGACAGTCGAACAGTCACTGTGTTAAAGGGAGGATACAACCGGCCGAAGACTGTCGGACTGTCCAGACTGTCCGACTGTCGGACTCTCACGCGATCTCGAACACGACCTTGCCCGCCGACCCGCCCTTGATCGCCGCGATCGCCTCGTCGAACTGCTCGAGCGGGAAGCGGTGCGTGATCACCGGCGTCGGATCGAACTGGCCCGAGCGCAGGAACTGCGTCATCTGGATCCACGTGTCGTACATGCGCCGTCCCACGACGCCGTACACCGTGATGCCCTTGAAGATGATCTCCGTCGCGAAGTCCAGCTCCATCGGCTTCGCCGGGATGCCGAGCATCTGCACGCGGCCGCCCACGCGGACGAGCGCGAACGCCTGGTGAATCGCCGAGGGTACGCCGGACATCTCGAGCACCACGTCCACGCCGAGACCGCTCGTCGCGGCCTTCACAGCGCCGTCGGCGTCCTTCGGATGCACGGCATCGTGCGCGCCCATGCGGCGCGCGAGCGCGAGGCGCGTCTCGTTCACGTCGCTCGCGATGATGCGCGAGGCGCCCGCGGCCTTGCAGATGCCCACCGCGAAGATGCCGATGGGGCCGCACCCGGTGACCAGCACCGTCTTTCCCGACAGCTCCGTGCCGACGAGCGCCGTGTGGAACGCGTTGCCCATCGGATCGTGGATGCCACCGATCTCATAGGGCACCGCGTCGTCCAGGTGCCACACGTTGGACGCGGGCATCGCGATGTAGTCCGCGAAGCAGCCGTCGCGGTCCACGCCGATGATCTTCGTGTTGGGGCAGACGTGCGCGTTGCCCGTGCGGCACAGGTGGCAGCGCCCGCACACGATGTGTCCCTCGGCGGTGACGCGATCGCCCTCGCGCACGTCGGCGACGAGGCTGCCCACCTGCACGACGTCGCCGGCGAACTCGTGTCCTACCGTGAACGGTGGGCGGCAGCGCCCCTGCGCCCACGCGTCCCACTCGTAGATGTGCACGTCGGTGCCGCACACGCCGGCGCGGCGCACCTTGATCAGCACTTCGTCGTCGCGGATGGCAGGCCGCGGAACATCGCGCAGCACGAACCCGGGACCCGCGGTTTCCTTCACGAGCGCTCTCACGTGCGCCTCTCGTAGTGCAGAGTGAAAACTGGACCGTCCATATCCGCGAAAACTCGCTACGCACGTCGGTCGATGGAAGTGCCGCACACGCATGCACGGCGCGCGCCGCACCGCGCGCACCACGCCCCATCACGGTGATTCCCATCACGTACTGAACAATGAGACGCGCGATTCACTATTGCGTGCGTTTTACCACGTTCCTATATTCGCGAAAGGTGATCAATAGTGATGCATCGACGTCCTGATGCATCGAGCGCGTCCAGTGCACAGGGAATTGCGTGGGTTCATCCCGCAGACAGTTCGTCAAGACAACATCTGCTGCCGCCGCCGCGATTGCCGGACTCGCCGCGGTTCCCTCCGTAGCCCGCGCTGCATCGCTGGCCGCTGACGCGCCGACCTTCGGCGACCCGAATACCAAGGAGCTCGCGCAGGTCGCGCTCGACGCCGCACGCGGCGCCGGCGCCACCTACGCCGACGTGCGCTTCGCGCGCAATCGCACCCAGGCGCTCTTCACGCGCGAGCAGCGCGTGCAGGGGCTGGTGGACAACGAGACGCAGGGCTTCGGCGTCCGCGCCCTCGTCAACGGCGCATGGGGATTCGCCGCCAGCCGCGAAATCTCGCGCGACGAAGTCGCGCGCGTCGCACGCCAGGCGGCCGCCCAGGCGCGCGCGAACAGCGTCACGCTCGTCCGCCCCATCGTGCTCGCGCCGGTCACACCGACGCCCAACGGCACCTGGAAGACGCCCATCGAGATCGACCCGTTCTCCGTCTCCATCGAGGAGAAGGTCGCGCTGCTCATGAGCGCGAACGCCGCGGCCCTCAAGGGCGGTGCGCGCTTCGTGAACTCGAGCATGTTCTTCCTGCGCGAGGAAAAGAGCTTCGCGTCCACGGACGGGTCGTACATCGTCCAGACGATCTACCGCACGCAACCGTCCGTTGGGGTGACTGCGGTATCCTCGGACATGACGGACTTCCAGACGCGCCAATCCAACGAGATTGCGCCCAAGGGCATGGGCTACGAACACGTGCGCGATGCGAAGCTCGTCGAGAACGCACCGCGGTGGGCACAGGAAGCCGTCCAGAAGATCAGCGCCAAGCCCGTGGAAGTCGGCCGCTACGACCTCGTGCTGCACCCGAGCCACCTCTGGCTCACCATCCACGAGTCCGTCGCGCATCCCACGGAGCTGGACCGCGCACTGGGCTTCGAGGCGAATTACGCCGGCACGTCGTTCGTCGCACCGCCCGAAGCGGTGCTCGGCAAGCTCAAGTTCGGTTCGCCGCTCATGAACATCCGCGGTGATCGCGACCAGGCCGGCTCGCTCTCCGCCGTGGGCTGGGACGACGAGGGCGTGAAGCCCGAGAGCTTCGACATCATCAAGAACGGCATCTTCGTGGACTACCAGACCACGCGCGACCAGGCGATGGTGCTGGCGGACTACTACAAGAAGCAGGGCAAGGCGGCGCGTTCGCATGGATGCTCGTACTCGCAGAGCTGGGCCGACGTCCAGTTCCAGCGCATGCCGAACGTCTCGCTCCAGCCGGGCGACAAGGACCTCGCCTGGGACGACCTCATTGCCGCGACGGATCGCGGCATCGCGATCATGGGCGACGGCAGCTTCTCCATCGACCAGCAGCGCTACAATGCGCAGTTCGGCGGACAGCTCGCCTACGAGATCAAGGGCGGCAAGATCGTCGGCATGCTCAAGGACGTCGCGTACCAGCTCCGCACGCCCGACTTCTGGGGCTCGCTCGACATGCTCGGCGGCAGGAAGAGCTACGAGCTCGGCGGCGCGTTCAACGACGGAAAGGGCCAGCCCAGCCAGTCGAATGCGGTGAGCCACGGCTGCGTACCGAGCCGCTTCCGCAACATCAACGTCATCAACACGGGACGAAAGGCATGAGCGAGCTTCGCTCCCTCGCCGAGTCGGCCCGCTATCTCTCGCGTGAGGAGTGCGAGTCCGTCGCGAAGAAGGCGCTCGGCTTCGTCGCCTCCGCGGACGCAGCACGCGTCAACATCGGCAGCGGAAGCCGCGGCAACACGCGCTTCGCGGTGAACCAGGTGTCCACGGGCGGCGACAACTACGACACGACGGTGACGGTCACCGCGTACGTCGGCCGCCGCTCAGCCACGAGCACCACCAACCAGCTCGACGACGCCGGACTCCGCCAGGCCGTGAACACCGCGGAGACGCTCGCGAAGCTCGCGCCCGAAGATCCCGAGTTCCTGCCGGAGCTCGACCCACAGCAATATCAGGATGGTCGCGCGTGGGCCGAGTCCACCGCGGCGCTCGATCCCGTCACGCGTGCGGAGGCGGTTCGCGCCATCACGGCGCCCGCGAAGCAGGCGGGGCTCGTCTCCACCGGATTTCTCGAGACGCGCGCGGGCGCGGGCGCCGTCGCGAACTCGAAGGGGCTGTTCGCCTACGCGCGCTCCACGGGCGTGGCGCTCACCACCACCGTTCGTACGCCCGATGGCACTGGCTCCGGTTGGGCCGGCGCGTCGCATCACGATTTCTCACACATCGACGCGGCATCGCTGGGCGCCCGCGCGGCGGAAAAGGCGCGTGCATCGCGCAATCCGTCCGCTGTGGAGCCTGGCCGCTACACGGTGGTGTTCGAGCCGACCGCCGTGGGCAATCTCGTCCCACTCATGGCCTTCGCGCTCAACGCGCGGGGCGCCGACGAAGGTCGCTCGTTCTTCTCGAAGGCTGGCGGCGGCAACAAGATCGGCGAGAAGGTCGCCGACGAGCGCGTCACCATCGTCTCCGATCCGTTCGATCCCGATGTCGCCGGCAACCCGTTCACGGGTGAGGGACTGCCGACGAAGCGCGTCACGTGGATCGAGAACGGCGTCGTGAAGAACCTCAATTACGATCGCTTCTGGGCGCAGAAGAAGGGCATCGCGCCCACCGCGAGCGCCGGTTCACTCAAGATGAGCGGCGGTTCGAGCACGGTCGACGAGATGATCGCGTCAACGCAGCGCGGCCTTCTTGTCACGCGTTTCTGGTATCTTCGTCCTGTAGATCAGAGGACGATTCTCTTCACGGGACTGACGCGCGATGGTACCTTCCTTATCGAGAACGGGAAGATCACCAGGGCGGTCAAGAACTTGCGGTTCAACGATTCGCCGGTTTTCATGCTCAACAACCTCGAAGCGCTCGGTGTGCCGGTGCGTGTCAGCGCGACTGAGGATGGCGGAGCCGGACAAGCGATCGTCGTTCCACCCATCAAGGTGAGAGACTTCAACTTCACAAGCTTGAGCGACGCAGTGTAAGGCACAATCGAAGCGTCGCAGGACGTGCGGCCTCGCCATGAGAGGCCGCTACGCAGTGGGGAAGACGCTCAGGCGTCCAGCCGCTGGCTCGTACGAACCACCGGGGGTTCGATCGAGCATTAAACCTCCTTCACTGGAGAGATTACCATGGCCGCAAAAAAGGCTGGCAAGAAGGCCGCGAAGAAGGGTGGCGCCAAGAAGTCCGCGAAGAAGGGTGGCGCGAAGAAGGGTGCCAAGAAGTCTGCGAAGAAGGGCGGAGCCCGTAAGAAGGCCGCAAAGAAGGCGAAGCGCTAAGCTTCGTTTCCTGGTTCACGGAGAAGCCGGCGCCTTGGCGCCGGCTTCTTTCGTTTCTCACCTCGAGTATCGCGCCTGCGCCAGCTCGAGGATGCGCCCGATCAACGCCGGATGGTCGATTCCGGATTCCGCCGCGGCGCGCGAAAACTCACCGGACTTCTCCAGGTAGCAGTTCGGGTTCACCTCGATCACGTAGATCTCCTCCGCCGCCGTCACGCGCAGATCCACGCGGCCGTAGTCGCGCAGCCGCAGCGCGTTGAACGCCTCGATCGACACCGCCTTCATCCGGTCCGCGAGCTCGGTCGGCACGTCGGTTGGAAAGATCGACTTCGTGCCCGCGAACTCGGCGCCGGTCTCGCCTTCCTCGCCCGTGCCGCCTTCCCCCCACTTCGCTTCCCAGCTCGCCACCTTCGGCCGGTCCGCCGGAAACGCGCTGAAGTCCAACTCGATCACCGGCAGTGCCGTCGGTGTCACGTTGCCGAGCAGCCCAACGTAGAACTCGCGGCCGTCGACGAACTCCTCCACCATCACCGGCGACTGGAACTCGCGCTGCAGCGCGTCCATGGTCCCCAGCAGCTCGCGGATGTCGCGCACCACGCTCTTCGAGGTGATGCCGATCGACGCATCCTCCTGCGGCGGCTTCACGATGAGCGGGAACTTCAGGTCCCCCACGTGATCGAGCGCGCCGCGATACACCGTGGCGAATTCCGGCGTGAGAATCTTGTGGAAGCTCAGCACCTTCTTGGTGACGCTCTTGTCGCCGCACATGAACAGCGCCGACGGGCTCGATCCCGTGTAGCGCAGGCCGAGCAGGTTGAGCAGCGCCGCGAGGTTGGAGTCCAGCGCGCTCTTGCCGTCGAACGACTCGGTGAGGTTGAACACGATTGCCGGATTCGCCGCCGCGAGCTTGTCGATCACCTCGCGAACATCCGACGCGACGGCGACACGAGTCACCTCGTGGCCGAGCGACTGCATTGCCGAGTCCAGCTGGCCGAGCACGGGATCTTCCGGGGGCGGCTCCGCTGCGTCGATGCCGTGGAGCAGGGTGACGTTCATTCGTCTTCCGGGTGTGAGGGGGCACGCAGCGCGTGTGTGTATCTCCAGTGAAGCACCACGGCGGTGCCGAACGCGGTGAGCTCGATGAGCGTCGCCGCGTCGAGCCCCGTGACGCGGAGGTCGAGCGCAGTGGCGCGCGCACGCGCCGCCGTCATCACGGAGCGAACGGCGGCGGGGCCCACTCCACCCCAGTACGACACGCGCGAGACGAGCTCGCCCTCGTGCCGCGCGAGGAAGGCGTCGGCGCGCTCGCCGGCCGGCGCATCCGGCGCCCGCGCGAAGATGCGGCGCAGGTCCGCGTCGAATTGCCGCGCGTCACCGACGGGAAGTGGCTCGTCCCCATCGTAGTGCTCGCCCACCGTCCAGTGCATCGCCTCGACGGGCAGGTCGTCATCCGATACGGACGGCGCGCCCGGAACGTCCGTGAGGTCGCGAAGCACGCGGTCCATCCATTCGAGCTTCGCGAGCGCGGGCCATCCCTCGTACTCCGCGCGCCAATCCAGCTCGGGCGTGAGCCACACGGCGAAGGTCTCGGCGAAATCCTCGTCCGGATGCTTCTGCGCATACCAGCCGAGTATGTGGCGCACGTGCGCGCGTGACATGGGGTCGGCGGGATAGTGCTCGAGATAGGGCCGCGCGTAGTCGCCGAACATCGCCGCGAAGTCGTCTCGCTCGTGGAGCCTGAACGCGTAGTTGATCGCGTGCCCCGCTTCGTGGCGCAGGTAGCGCATCGCCTCGTCGTCGCTCTCCACGGATCCGGCGTGCTCCGCCTCGATGCGCTCGAGTCGTGCGTCCGCCAGGTAGAACGGCACGCCAATGAGGGGCGTCCCATCGGGGCAGCCCCACTCGTCGGTGAGGTAGACGGGAGGCCTGAAGGCGAGCCCGCGCTCGCCCAGCTCCTCGTAGAGCCGTGCCGTGATGCGCTCGACGCGCGTATCGTGCATCGAGAGGCCGAGGTCGGAGATGCGCCGGCCCAGCAACTCTTCGCGTTCGGAGGCCCAATCATCGGATCGCTGCACGACGATTGCCGAGGGCAAGGCGCGTACCGAGCCCATCGAAAAGCGAAAGCGCCGCGGGAACGGGCCGCGGCGCTCTCAATGAAACGGGTGGGCTCAGACGAGTTCTACGTCGAGCTCCGCTTCATCTTCAGGTCCATAGGACCAGACGTACGCGCTGAATCTCGGCGTCGTCTCGGGCTCCCAACCACGGGAGATCACGATACCGACGGGCTCGTCGGTCTGTGAAAGAATTTCGTCGTGCTTCATATGTAAAGAGGCTGCCTGATGACGTGAGAAAGCCCCCGGAACGGTCGGGGGCAGGTATCACCAAGGCAGCAAGGGTGCCAGTTATGTGGTTGTTGTCTAAGTGGATTGCCGGCAACGGCTTACACGGCAGTCTGTCGAGAGGGAACGCGCCGCTTGTGTCTCATTGAAACGCATCAGACCGGTCAATCGCGTGTCAATGTGCAACACATCAGATGAGTTCCCCTACGACATCCCCTTTCGCGCCATGAAGCTGTTCGGAGACCCGTCGACGACCGTCACGTCCCAGCCGCGATAGCGCTTCTTCAACTCGTCCATCGAGAGCGACTTCCGCTTCCCCGCCGCGATGGTCTCCACCAGATGCACGCCCCCGTCGGCCGTCGCGCTCTGGAGCACCTGAATCACGCGCGCCCGCTCGGCGGCACCCAATCCATGGAACGCCGCCGGGGTACAGATGACCGCCGTGAGCGGCGCATCCGGCGTGAACGAGTCCAGCGCCGCGGCGGTCGCATGGACGAGCTCGCCCAGCCCCGCCTCTTCCGCCGCATCCATCACCCTTTGCACCGCATCAGGCTCGGCCAAGGCTGTCACGTCGCATCC
>JBDSTA010000161.1:0-19428 GCA_039928475.1 Gemmatimonadaceae bacterium
ATTACCGATATCACGATCGCATGGTTCGCGGGTCGGCGGAGTATCGCCTTCCCCTTGCCTATCCCGACCTGGCTCTTGGATCGGTGCTGTACGTGAAGCGCCTTCAGGGCGAGGTATTTCACGATCGCGCGGTGGGCTCGGGGACCGGAGCCACGACAACCTACAGCAGCAGTGGCGTGGAGCTGACCGCGGACCTGACGCCATTCTCCTGGTCATTTCTCGGCTTTGCCGGCGGCGTACGATACGTCCATCGCGCCGGCTTGGGCGCGCGCGTCGAACCCGTGCTCACGATCGGATACTGAAATCTGCTGCATTCAATGCGGTGTATCGATGCGACCAGACTCGGAGTGAATCGGTCTCCCGCCCGCGTGAAGGATGGGAGCTAGCCGCTCGTCGAGCAGTCGTGCGGTGAACCGCTGCGCTTCAGCCATTCGCTCCAGCTCGACTCCGAGCTCGTGCATTGTGGCTTCCAGGTGATGCAGGCGTGTCTCACCAACCAGCCCGTTTTCGGCGTGCCGCCCTGCATCTGCGGGAGAGTCGAAGCGATGGCGGAGCCAGTGCTTCCAGGCGACCGTTGCAGACCAGGCCATCGAGGCTGCACTGCCGAGGAATGCGACGGTGACAAGAGCATTGGAGCCGATCATGGGCGTAGCGTGTGCGCGAAGGTTGGTGGGCGAGTCGGTGCGGACGCACCGACACGTCCGTGCTGCCTTGCCAATGCGATGATGCCAGCGTCACTCTCGCTCGGATAGGGTCTTCCCGCGTTCGTACACATTTCTTACATGATGTGCCGGCCACTTCAACGCGCTGGCCGCGGCTTCCATCAAGGCTACGGCCGCGTTGCCAGGCACGCCCGGGATATGCAGCGGCGCGAGACCTGTGTGCGCTCCTTCGCGTACGCTATCAGGCCTGCACTCGGCATGCTGCTCGACAGGATCTCGCCCGAGTGGCGGCGTATCACGCGACCCGGCACGCCTGCTCGCGACGAGGCTGGCGAGTGGTCACTGCTCCGCGGACGGACAGCTACCTAGCGGTGCGCGATCCGTGAGGAGCGCGACGGTCGATGTAAGAAGTTTGTATGCACAGCCACCTTCTTCCGGAGGTATGTGACTATGCAACAGCGGCTACCTCCACCCCGTAGCCCGCCGCGCCATTGCAGACTCTCAGGGCGCCTTCCGCTGTCGGCTCCGACCCTGAACGAGAACCCACTATGCAACATGCTCAGATCTTTGCCTTCTTGCTACCGCCTCTCTCGAGGGCACTGTGGCGATCTGGCGGCTACCAAGGCTCTGAGAAGCGGCGACTGCGTCTCCCGCGCATCACCCTCCTCCCGTCGTGAACCTCACCACGATGGGCTTCAAGGGCACGAATTCATCGCTCATGAAGCTCGACACCCGCTCGTGATTGAGACCGAACACGTACGTCCAGTTCGGACGCAGGCGGACCGACATGCGGAAGACCGTGCGTGTCGAGTCCCATGTCGTGGACAACGTCTCCGGGAAGTGTGCCTTGCCATCTGCGCCGATGAGCATCGTAGCGAAGCTCTTTCGCATGGGACGATCAAAGGTGATCGCAATGGTTTGCAGGTCCGGATTCACGTCCTGGGCGCCGTCCGCCGGCACTATCGCCACTACTCGAGGGCGCCGGGAGTCGAGATCGCGCTGGAATTGATCCTTTACCGCACGCGCACGAGGCGCCAGGTCGGCGAAGTAGCCCGCAATGACGGGGAGAAAGGAATCGAACGTGGGGTAGACGTCACGGCTGTGGGTGTAGCTCCCGATGAGGGCAAAGAGATCGTTGATCCAGAGAAAGTGATTTGCCTGTTGCTCGATCAACTCCTTCCTGGCACTGTCAGGCCCCTCGTGATCCAGGCGGTACCGCGCTACCATGGCGCGCACCACAGACTCCGACACGATCGTGCGTGGCTCCACATACCCTTGACGCTTCATCTCCACACTGAACGCGTCACGCAACGTGTCGGCCGCGGGGAGGAAACTCCGTAACCGGCCATCTACGGCCGGATTCACGAATGAGTGTCCATACTCATGTATGACGATCGGCATGAGCTCCTCGGTGAACACCGGCATGCCCAAGCTGTCTCGTGCCGTAGGGTTCATGATGGCGTATGCCTCCCGCTCGCCTGAAGCCGTTGCAACCCGAACGCCGTACGCCCATTGGCCGTTCAGCATTCCGATCGTCAGCTTGAACCGGGTTGGGCGAAGCGCTGGTCCGAACATGCGCTGAAACCACGGAACATCCAGGCGAGGGATGACCACCGCACGCATGCGCGCGCTCGCGGTATCCAGCAGCTCATGCTGCGACTCGAAGAACACCTCAGGATGAGAGGCCCGGGCGAAATCCTGCACGAGTTCGGCGAAGCTCGTCGCTTCGCTCAGCGTCCAACGTTGGTCGAGCTGCGTCCCTGCCGATTGCGCCTGCAGTTTCAGCATGGGCAGGGCGCTCAAATGCACCGCGAAACTCATGACAGCGTCGTTGCTGATGCCTCGTCGCTCTCTCAGCGCCAGCGCTTGCGCCACCACGGGGTGACCGCGAAAGCGGGTGAAGTACGCATCTACGGCCCTGGCGTATGGGGTGACGGTATCCTGACTGAACTCTGTGGCACCTGCAAGGCGGAAGATGATGGCGAGCAGCTCGAGTCGTGTGTCGGCACCCACGTCCACCGCGGCTGCTTCACGCGTTCGAGGCGCCCCGGGCAACGGGGACGAGGTGATGGGCCTGGCGACACATGCGACCAGCACGCTCGCCGTGACACCAGACAAGATTGCCCTCCCAAGGGCCGTGCGTCTTTTGTGGCTCACGAGAAAACGATGGATGGTGAAAGGAGACAGCCAAGCTCGGGTACGGATCGATCGGCGTCTTGCACCATCGTCACTACCTGTTTGTCCACGATTGACAAACCTTCTGGATGAACGGACTGTCAGAATCCCACGCGCTCACCCTATAAGGAACGGAGCACCCTTCCGGATGACCATCTCACAACAATGCTGACTCCAGCAGGACTTCGTCTTTCTGTAGAGCGCTACAGCCCGGGCGCCGTGCTACCCGAGCACTCACACCCCTTCACGTTCGTTTCGCTCGTGACTCGCGGCCACGTGTTCGAGGGTACGCGCGGTCGCGAGGAAATGCGGACCGCGGGCGACGTCCGCATTCTTCCCGAAGGCGTGACGCATGCCAATCGGTACGGCGACACCGGGGCAACCTGCCTCGTCATCCGGTGCTCTCCGACGTCGTTGCGTTGGCTCGAGACAGCTGATGTGAAGCTTCAGGGCTCATCCCATCTGGTCTCGACCCCGGTTTCCTCCTTGGCCGAGCGGATACGGCAGGAATCGACGCGCGCTGACAGCCTGTCAGGACACTCGATCGATGCGATGGTGACAGAGCTTCTGGTAGCGACGGCGCGTCTCAGTGCCTCCTGGGTAACCGATCGGCACGAGCGCGTTCGACCGCAATGGCTGACGCGCATTCACTCGTACATCCACGACGTAGCACCCCACGTTCCTCACCTTGCCGAGCTCGCCGGTCTGGTGCACATGCACCCATCGTACTTGCTCAGGGAATTCCGACGGTCGTATGGCCTTACTCCTACCGCATACGCAGCGAAACTGCGGCTTGCACGGGCGCATCAGCTGATCGTCACGACCGCGATCCCGCTCGCCGAGGTTGCTCACAGCAGTGGCTTTTCGGACCAGGCACACATGACGCGGCAGTTCCGATTGGGGTACGGTATCACGCCCGCGCGGCACCGGCGTGCTTTGGCTGGCAAGAGCGATGGTTTGCCTGTCGACTAGCAGTGATCTTCGGACGATCCCTTCATGTCGGTTCTGATGAAGTGCCCTACGGCCGTGCGCGTCGCCGACTCGCGTCGTTGCACCCTGCACCTTTCAAGGCTCTCGCAACGAGACCCTGCATCAGCAAGTCATCGATTCGGGAGACTACTCCACCTTGCCCGCCAGTTCCGCCCGTTCCAGCGCCAGTCGTCGCAGCGCCCTTCGCTGAAAGAGGTTTGTGGCCATCATGATCGGGAATCCCATCAGATACCCGACCGTCCATTGAATGCCGCGCTCGCCCGACTGACTGGTCGCAACGAGAATCCCGCACCACGCCATCAGCGCCGTTCCCCCAAGGGACATCGCGAGCCAGCGCCGCTGTATCATGCGCGTGTCGAACAGCTCCATCTCGGTCAATCCAAGCGCATCGCGGCAGGTCGCCGCGTGCCGGTACAGGCGGGAAAAGATGAGAGTTATGCCGGTGAAGCCGACCGCGTAGAACAGGAGCACCTTCGGCAGGCTCTCAAGGGGCATCGTTCGGCGCATCGAGTCGTCGCCGGCAAGAATTGCCACCGGGAGGACGTCAAGCATGAAAGTGCAGAGGAACTTGAGCGGGTAGATCGCGAGCAGCACGACCATCAACAGCGTGCCGGTGAGGCGAATGGTGACATCGTCTTCCAGACCGTAACGCCGGAAGAAATTGAACTGGGCGCGCCAAAGCCCGAAGAGCGCCGCGAAGCTTGCGACAAATGGCAGCACCGCATGTCGCATCGCCAACAACTCCGCTGACGTCGCGGGTGCATTCACCGAGATTACCAGAAGCGTGATCGCGAAACCGAACACGGCATCGCTGAAGCCCTCGAGACGTGATACCTCGGCGCCACGCGTCTGGAATGAGAGCCGTTTTGCCGCTCGAGATGAGGTGCGAGCGAAGAGGTAGCGGAGCAGCATAGCGATGCAATGCGGATGAAGGAACGACCATGCTCAGTCGATTGGTGTTCAGGACCTGCAATCGTGCGCACGCTCGGTCTGCCCGTACACGCTACCAGCGTGCGGCCATGTGAGGTTCCGACGCCGCATCGAACTCCACGTAGAACCTCGCGCCTCCTTCGGGAGCATCTTCCACCCCTACGATTCCCCCGTGACGAGTGACGAGCTCGCGAACCACGGCCAGGCCAATCCCTGATCCAGTCGTGTGCGTGGCGATGCCGGCTGCGCCGCGATGGAATGCCTCCCAGATCAGATCGCGTTCCGATGCCGCGACGCCCGGCCCTTCGTCGTCGACATTGATGCGGACACGTCCGTTCTGCCAGCTTGCGCTGATGGTCAGCGTCTGACCTTCTGGACCGTACTTGGTTGCGTTCTCCAGGTAGTTGAGCAGCACCTGTCGTAGCGCCAGCGAGTCTACCGAGGCCAGAGGCAGATCCGCGACCTCCGTCCGCAGATTGATTCGGCGTTCCGCAGCGAGCGGTTCGAACGCCTCGACGACACTGTACACGTCTTCTGCGACGTTCGTGAAGTGGGTATTGGTCGCATGCGCTGGCTGTTGTCTGAGCCGCGCAAAGTTCAGGACATTGTCCACCAGAATGCTGAGTCGCCGTGCTTCCTTTTCAATCACATTGAGCGCACGCGCCGTATCGCTCGGCTGCGGAAGGGCGCCCGTTCGCAACAGCTCGGCAAACATCGTGATCTGCGTGAGCGGCGTCCGCAGCTCGTGCGAGGCGCTGGCAACGAAGTTGGCGCGCAGGGTCGTCAGCTCTTCTTCCCGCCGTAGTCGCACAGTCCGGCGCCGGTAGTGCACACCAAACATCAGCCCCCAGATCAACATCGCGAGCATGATGCCCTCGACCACCGCGCCCACGCGAGCCTGTGCGAGAAAGTCTCCCACGCCGACCTCGCGCACGATTCCGAGACCGAGCCTGTCTACACGGTTGGTCCCGTAGAACATGGCAGTCCCGGTCACGCCCATCGCCTCGCCGTGACGCCGTGGCAGGTCCAGTGACGCGCGGAGCGTTGCAGGCGCACGGCGGCGATCGAACACCGTTGGCGGTCCATCGGCGTTGCGCGGCGCATCCGTCAACGCGACGATCAGGGAGTCGCCGAATGGCATCACCACGTACGTTCGCGGGGTGACGTCACTGCGACGCGGTGGATTTGCAAGCTGTCGGAAGTCCTCCCGGCGCACCCTGCTGCGTACCGTGACGATCAGGTGTTGAGGTTGGGCTCTGGCCCGGGCCTCGAGCGTGAGGCCGTCGGTCCCCGCCACGATGCGCGTGCGGCGCCCTGGATCGTCTGTTGAAACCTTGCCGGCATCGTGCGAGGCAGCAACGATCTCACCGGAGTCCGTGGTGATCACTGCCTCCGCGAACTGTCCTGCCGCGACGAGCGAGTCGAGCAGAGTACCCAGCTCCGCGCGCTGATGCGAGCCCGGCACTCCATTCGCAGTGCGGTCGCGCGTCTTCGGGAGCAGGTGCGCCGCGACCTGCGCGAGAAGCACCGCCTGCGCTTCGTGCGTGTCGGTCCACGCGTCTATCGTCGTGGCAAGGCTGGCTGCTGCTCCCTCGAGACCCGGCCCGAAGGCGTTCGCGGCGTCGCGTCGAACCGCGCCGATTCGCAGGCGCGCGTAGCCCCCGATCATGCCGATCGTAAGGATGATACCAAGGACAATGCGCCGTGCGGAGTGTGTGGCCACTATGGCTCGAAGCGATACCCGGTCTTCCACACGGTGACGATATGCCGCGGCTCCGACGGGACTTCCTCGATCTTCTTTCGCAGCTCGCCGATATGGATGTCGACCGTTCGAGTCATCACCTCGGCCTCATGCCCCCACACCTGACGCAGTAGCGCCACCCTGCTCAGCACGACCCCTGGCTTCCGCGCCAGTGCCAGAAGGAGATCGAACTCTCTCGGCGTCAACGCGATGCGTTCTCCGTTCTTCGTGGCAGTCCGGCCGGCCCCGTTGATCTCGACGCTGCCGAAGCGCAGGGTCTCGTCAGGCGCGTCGTCATTGCCCAGGCGACGGCGGCGGAGCAGCGCCGATATTCGCGCGAGAAGCTCGGAGAGACTGAAGGGTTTCACCACGTAGTCGTCGGCCCCCAGTCGGAAGCCATGCACCTTGTCCGCTTCTTCACCGCGCGCCGTGAGGACGAGGACGGGCATGTTCAGACCCCTGCTCCGAAGCGATGCCAGGGTTCGAAACCCGTCGAGCCTGCCGGGGAGCGTCAGGTCGAGGATCACCAGATCCGGGAGGGACGCGCTCATTGCTTCGAGGGCCACCTCGCCGTCGGGCGCGACGGACGCCCGGTAGCCTTCGCTCTCCAGCGTGCGAACGATTCCGAAGGCGAGATCCTCATTGTCCTCGACAACGAGAATTCGCGACGTGGAGTTCATTTGCCCTGAAAGCGGGACGTTGCGGCCGAGGCGGGTCGGGAGAACGGTTGGCGGCATCTTGGTCGTCCTGGGGATGATCACGTACAGTACGCGCTTGCGTAGCTCGGCAGGTGCACCCCGGGTCTTCGATATGTAAGGAAACCGTGATCGTCCCGGCTAGGGGTCGAATCGGTAGCCCGACTTCCGAACGGTGACGAAGTGCCTGGGATCGGCCTGGTCGTCCTCCAGCTTGCGACGCAGCTCCGCAATGTGAATATCCACCGTGCGCGTCATGATGTCGGCCGAGTGTCCCCAGACTTCCTGCAGGAGCTTGATGCGTGAGAGTACGATTCCCGGGTGCTGCACCAGACCGACGAGAAGATCGAACTCCTTCGGTGTGAGCGCTACACGTTCGCCGCCCTTCGTAACGATGCGCCCAGCGAGGTCGATGGCGATGTCGCCGAACTCGAAGAGCTGCTTTGCGCCTGATTCCGACTCGGGCTGCGAGCTCCGGCGCAGCAGAGCCGTAACGCGCGCGAGCAGCTCGGACAGGCTGAACGGCTTGGTGACGAAGTCGTCGGCGCCGAGCCTGAACCCGTAGACCTTGTCCGTTTCATCCCCACGTGCCGTGAGAAACAGCACCGGCATTCCGAAGCCGCCGCCTCTGATCGCGGCGAGTGTCTGGAACCCGTCGATTCCGTGCGGGAGCATCACGTCGAGGATGACGAGTTCAGGCGGAATCGATCGGATGGCATCCAGTCCGCTCGCGCCGTCATGAACGGCCCTGACCGTGTGCCCCTCCCCCTCCAGGGCACGGCGCAGCCCGAAAGCGAGATCCTCATTATCCTCGACGACCAGGATCGACGCCATGAGCTTCAGAGTTCAGGTTGACGTGCGCGCGTCTACACGGAGCTGGCTTCACCGCCTTCATTTAATATGTCGACTCGGGCACGACCTCGCATTGCTCTCGTGTACCCTCGTGTTACCGCCTCGAGACCGCGCTTGCCGAATATCGCGGCGCGTCTCAGCCGATACAGTGCGCTCCTGTCCTGGGGAGCCTGGAGCTCATGAAGAACGCACCTTTCGCAGGAGTTCGTCCTACCGCATGAAGCCGCATCCCACTTCCTGCGCACGGCTCAGTGCGTACAGACCGTTCGGAAGGAGGATGACGCCGGGGAAGAGTGCTTTTCGGAACTCTTCCTGAACCGTGGCCATCTCCTTCTTCTCGCGCTGCGCCATCATCGCGCCGAGTCCCATGAGCGCCGTGTTGCAGCCGAGCAGGACCACTCCACGGTTCTGAATGAGCGAGATCAGTCCACGAAACGGATTGCGCTTGAATGGTGCGCTCGTCGACGGATCCTTGTGCTTCAGATCCGCGCCAAGGTCGTACTTGTTCCACATCGCATCATCGAGCAGCGCGGTCACGGCCATGTGACGCACGACCAGCACGAAACCGAGGTCGTGGTCGGTCGTTCCCAGCACCTCGTTGTACGCATCCATCACCGGCGGTATCTGCCCCATTCCCGGCGTGGCTTCGATCTCGGCGAAGTCGAACACCGTGCGATGGGCACCGAGTCGCTTTGTCCAGGAGTCGTCCCATTTCGAGCTCGGTGCAGCGCGACCGGCACCGATGTCGGGTACCGTCGCCGCAGCGGATCTGCATCCGGCGATGGCGAGCGTGGCGGCCGTTCGCGCCATGCCGAGCAGGAATGCTCGGCGAGGCGCAACCGCGGTGGATTCAAACGTGTCCATTGGCATGCGTGCGAGGTGAGGAAGTGTGTGCGGAAGTTGCTCGCACGCCCCAATGCATCGGTGTCGGACGGGTTCGGACCATGTATTGGAATTGCAAGGCTGGCATACGGAAGAGGGAGCGAACGCAGCGTTCGCTCCCCCTGCATCATCAGCGGCGCATGCGTGGGTATTGGAGGACTACTGGCGCACGAGAAGCATCTTTCCGGTCATCGTCTGCTGACCATTGTTCACCGATCGCTCGATCTGGAGCTTCTTTCCTCCATCGAGCAGCGTCCACTTGTCGACCTGCTCGATCCTGTTGTCGCCGATCGGTACGACGCTCGAGAGCACGAGCGATTCATGGTCCCACGTGACGACCGTGGATACCTTCGCCACGTTGCCGCCCACCGGGTATTCGTTGACCGACGCATTGCCGTCGAGCGTGTATCGCAGAGTCGTCTGCATGTCGCCCGCAGGGGATGCCTGGGTGCGTTCGACGACCATTCCGGTGCCCGCCAGCTTGATATGATAGATCAGCTTGGGAGGAACGAGCGGACTCTGCTCGCTTTGCGCCGGGTCGAGCGTGAACGCGCCGGAATAATCAGGGTGCGCGGCCTGGGCGTTCGATGCCGCTGGGACGAAGGCGAAGGCGAGGGCATAGAGAAAAAGCTTGGAACGCATCAGTGTTGGTCTCGGATGTGAATGAGTGATGTCGTGGCACGTCGCCACCGTACGTCTTGCACGATCAGCGGTCGGGACGACTCGGCCTCGCCGCAGGCTGCGCAAGTGGCAGACGGATACGCTCAGGAAGCTTCCCCCACTGGTCTGCGGTGAGCTCCGCGCGAATCGCGTCGACGACCTGCTGGAAGATTGTCTTCAGCCTTTCGTTCTTTGCCTGCAACTTCGGAGAGATGCTTCCGGGATCAGGGCGTGGTCCGGCGTTGGACAGGATCGTCGCCATCTCCGTGATCACTTCGTTCACATCGTTGGTGAACGCGCCGTTTCGTGCTGTCAGGTTCGCGACCTGTTTGGCGCTCAGCGCGAGGCCCAGGGAATCGGCCTGCTCGAGTAGCAACTTGAGCGGGTTCGGCACCTGTGGCGCAATACGGCCGCGCCATTCTTCGACGCTCACCCCCTTGCCGTCCTGCGAAGCGAAAGGGTTCGCCGCCGGGTCCGTGCCAATGGCGATGCGCGCCTGGAGAAGCAGCGAGAACGGATTGCGAAACGCGGACGCTGCGCCGCGCTGGGTGCCGAAGTGCTCGTTGACCTGGTACGAGAAACGTTGCGTGGATGGATCGAAGCCGCGGGCGAACAGGAGTGTTCTGTCAGGGAACGCGCTCTGCCCCCAGCCACGCACCTGCGCCGCGCCGTGAATCGCCTGGTCGAGCGCTGCAGTGGTGTTCAAGGCCTGCACGGAGAGCGTGAGTCGCTGGTTCAGCTTCGCCAGCCACGGCTTGAGCGTGAGCTGCGCATCGAGTGTTGTCGTCCAGGGACTCGTGCAGCTGTTCCGTGCTGCAATGGTTCCTGTCTGTCGCGCCAGGCATGCGCGTGCAGCCGCATCCGTCACGGCGAGAAGCCGCTGCATTCCGCTTCCAGCGATCGGATCGGCTGCGGCCGGAATGAACGCACGATCGTTCCTGCTGCCATCACCGTTCACGTCGCCGTTGACCATTGGCGTATACGGCATGCCGGACGTCGCGCGCGCGATGATGCCCAGCTCGACTCCGGAGCGCACCGGCACGTTGAGAATTCCCAGTACGGAATGGCGGCGCTCGAGGTCGCTCGTTCCCCACTCCACGGTGTTCGGATCGCCTCTGGTCGTCGGTATGTATCCGCCCAGTGAAAGTCCGCTGCTCTGGTCTTCTGACCGCGTGAATGTGTAGGACACCTGGCCGAAGAGGCGCCGCCACAGATTCCCGGCAACCGTTCCCGTGAGCTGCGTAGTGCGAGAGCTCAGGCCCGATCCGAGCTCGTATACCGAGCCGAAGTTTGCATCCCGTCTGCTTGCGGACAGTGGTATCGCGCCGGTGCGCGCATCGATGCCTTTCGCGCTCGCGAATACGGGCCGTTCGTCGTCCGCGGTGCGAAATTTCTGTGCATCCAGGTTCAGATCCCGTGCGACCGGGTTGGCCGCCCCTCGCAGATACGTGCCTTCGAACGATAGCTGCATTCGCGTGAAGAACCGCGCACCGCCGAGCGACGTACGCCACACTCGAGGAGCGGCGAAGTCGGATGCGAAGCCCATCGCGGAAGGAAGCGACTGGGAGCCGGCACCCGCCACCGACGCCGGCGTCGGCAGGCACTCGGTCGGAATGGCGAGGGTGTCTCCCGCGAAAGCGTTCCACGCCGGCGAGGGGATGCTCGCTCCGGCGCACACCAGTTGCGATTGCTCGCCAAGCAGACCCGGCGCGTTGCGCACGAGGCTCACGACCTGTGCCGGAATCTTCCCGCGAAACTCGCCGACCCCGCCTCGAATGAAGCCCTTGGGAATACCGATCGTGTTCCCCAGCAGATAGCTGAAGCCGATTCGTGGGCTCGCCCGTACATCCACGGGAGCCGCGTCCGTGCGCAGACCGAATGACGTTTCGGCCGCGGCGTTGCGCGCGGGTGCTTGCGCGAGCGTTGATCGCTCGATGCGCACGCCATAGCTGACCTGCAGCGACGCGGAGTGGCGCCAGGCATCGCCGAGGTAGATCGCCGCGTTGTCCGATCCCGTCTCACGCTCGGGCGCGGACAATGTTCGCGCAAACAATGCCGGCGTCCCCGCCGCCAGGTCGCCGAGCGAATTGAACACGTACGTCCCGTACCGGTTGGGGGCGGCGCCGCTGAGCGAACGGTCGCGCGTGAACAGCGCGCCGAGCTTCAGGCGGTGCGCGGCGGTGCGCGACAGCCAGCTGACTTCATCCGCCACTTCCATAAGTGATCCGCGCGTGGACCTCGGCAGCGCCTGGTTCCCGCCGAACAGAAGGGAGGTAGACGTCCGCTCGCCCGATGCTCCTGCCGATGTCACGGCGACCACGCCGGCCGGAGCGCGCACGTATGGCTCTGCGTTCGTGACGTCTCGTGAGGCGGAGACCCGCGCTTCATTGAGCACGTCGCCGAAGTTGGATGTCATCGATGCAAGCCCTCCGAGGCCGGTGCCCTCGCTGGAGCCGCCGGCGCCAGGTAGCGCCGTGGGCGCAATCCTGGCGCCCGTGGTATTCGTGTGCCGCACATCGCCGCGCACCATCAGGGAATGCGCATCGGCAAGATCGTAGTCGAAGCGTGCCAAGCCGCTGAAGTTGTCCGTACGGCGCTCGCTCGCGCCCGGACTGGTCAGGAGCCCGAGTCGCGTCAGCGTCGCCAGGAAGCTGTTCACCGAATCCGGAGATGCTCCGAGCCCGCGTAGTGTCTGGTCGCTCGCCTGCAGCAGCGAGGCCATGGGATCGGTGCGTCGCACCGCTTCGGCGGAAAGGAAATAGAAGAGACGATCGCGAAGGATGGGTCCACCGAGTCCACCGCTCACCGTGTGCTGTCCGAAGCGCTGCCCGAAGCCAGCGTCGGGTCCGGAGGCATATGTGAGCGTCGGATCCCTGCGCTGATAGTTGCCTGTGCCGTTGACGAGATTGGTGCCGCTCTTCGTCGTCGTGGCGATCTGACCGCCCGTGAACTGGCCGCGACTCACATCGTAGGCATTCGTCACGACCTTCGTGGACCGGACAGCATCCTGCGGAAGACCGCCGAAGAGGAAGCTGGCGCCGTCCACTGTCTTGTTGTTCTGCGATGCGGATTGGCCTGCCACCGAGAACGAAGCGGCGCTGGAGTCCGTGCCAGGCATCGCGACCACGCCCGGAGCCAGTGTGGCCACGGCGTTGAGGTCGCCGGCATTCACGGGAAGTCGCTGAAGGAGCTGCGGCGGGAAATTCCGCTCGATGCTGCCTGCAGCTGGCGGGCCGGGAGCCTGCGGAGCGGAGGTCTTGCCTTTCACTTCGACAGCAGCGAGCCGCTGTGGGTTCTTCGTCATCGTGATCCGCACGACGATCCTGTCCTCGTCACCACGCCGCTGGATCGCCTGACTCACCGGCGCCATGCCGATGAGGGTCGCCTGTAGCCGGTATTGTCCACCACCGTCGCGGAATAGCAGCGAGAAGCGTCCGTCGGCGTGCGTCACCGCGCGCTTGGTGATCCCCGTTTCAGCGGACGTGACCTCGATCCGGGCTCCTTCGAGCGGAACGCTGTCCGCACCGACCACGCTTCCCGCGATGACCTCGGTAGAGCTGCCCACCTGCGCAAGCGCTGCGGCAGGCGTGCCCGCCAGCGCGGCGAGGGCGATGAAAAGAACGGAAATGCGACTGTTCATGATCGACTGTCGTGGAAGGGGACTGCAGGATTCTGCAGCACTCCGAACAGTGATCACGGCGCAATCACGACCGGTGCACCCTGGGTACGGGTGATGTCATGGAGTTGCAAGGCACCACCGGCGGCGCCGGGCCGCCGGCGTGCTGCTCGAGGTTCTACGTGAGGTCCGGCTTGGCCGGCACCTGCATGTCCCGCATGCGCTTTAGGTAGTCCGCCAGGGGCTCCAGTCCTGCCTTGGTGCGGCGTGCGTCGACGTCCGCGCCGTCCTCGATCTCGAACGGGGTCGGCACGCCGTCAATCCATTGGACTTGCGTGCCGTACCGCTGCGGCTTCTTCTGGCCCACGCGCACACGGTCGAGCAGATAGGCGTAGAGTGACGGGCGCACCTGTCCCGCGTCGAGGGCCTTTCGCATCGCTTCGAGCGCCGTCTCCTGGAATGCGGGGTCGGCATCGGCGTGCTGAACGAGCAGCCACGCGGAATTGCTTCCGTCGTCGCCGACGAGGTCCCGGCCCGGCCAACCGTGCTGGTGAATGATCTCCTTCATGCGAGCCGTGTTGGCCGCGTCGATCCTTGTGACGGAGAAATCAGTCGTGGTCACAACGCTTGCCCCTTTGAACTTTCGACGCGCTGTCTGGTCGGTGTCGGCCCGCGCCACGAGTTCCGCGCGGAGAGCGGAGTCTCGGGGTGGATGGGCCGAGATGATCGAGGAAGAGGCTGCCGGTACCGATACGCCTTCGACCCTCGGTCCCACTGCGGTGGCGCCCGCTGGAAGCGGAGTTCCAACAGGCAGCGATGCGCTCACCTGCGCCTGAAACGTGGTGATCCTGTAGTCGCTCGCTAGGAGCATGCGGTTTGGCGAGCTTCCAGTGGGCAGCATGAATCTCGTGTAGGCCACGGTTCCGCTGTCGCTCGCTGTGGTGGAGTCGAGCACGATCCCGGTGACCTGGGTATTCGCGTTGCCCATTCCCACCGCGACCATGTGTCTTGCCGACGGCGGTCCGAGGACTCCGAGGTGAAACGAGTCGTGAAACGCGGCTTCGATTCCCGCGGCGTCGTGTGCTTTCACGGCGCGCGACAGCGCGTCGATCGCCGCCTGTGCGCGCAGGTCCACGGCCGCGCGGGGCTGCGCGGCAGCACTGCTCGCGATGCAGCAGACGATCGCGCACGCCAATACGACGCTTTTCATTCGGGCTCCCGGTGGGTGGTGAGCCTTCGTCACCCCCTGCTGCAGCGTTGGTTGTCGGCTTTGCAGAACACAGACGGGACGCTTACAACGAACCCTAGGATAGTGTCGCCATGACAGGTTCAGTCCTGGCTCATTTGCCCTGGTGGCCGATGTGCTCCCGCTGCGCTCCGCGAGATGAGATCGCGCGTTGCCCATTTCGCGCCAGCGCAAGCCCGCCACCAATGGCGGCAAGTGCGACAAAGAATCGCGCCTGTGATGGTTCGAGGTGAATCACTCCGCTTAGAGCCAGCAATCCCGCCAAGACTACCATGACGCCGACTCCGCGTAGGACCTTTGCGGCACCTCTCCCCGGATCGGTGGTGCCGTCTTCTTGACCTTCATGCATGACGCGACACTTCCTCTAGTAGGGACTATCTCTGCCGTTTGCGCAGCGGGGCATGGAGTCCCTTCAGGCAGGTCATGCACGTAATCGCATACGACGGAGATGCTGGTGAACTGACAGTTGGCGACTTGTATGGATTTGAAGAAGGCCATGTAGAGGCGCTCCGTGATGCAACCTGGCGACCTCACACGTTCCGTACCAAACCCTGAACAGTGGACAACGAGCTCTCACCGGTCCGCGTCAACATTTCCTGGCGTCCCAGTTGCCCCCCCAACCCAGGAGCATCGAATGAGCATCCAGCGATATCGCGCAGCCGTCCTCACGGTCGCAGCCGCCGCCGGTCTTGCCTGTGGCAGCAGTGATGCGGTGACGCCGTCTGCTTCGTTGAGCGGGACGTATCGCGCCATGAGCATCAACGGCCAGGCACCTCCGGCCTCCATCTCCGAGAATTCCCAGCGAACGATCGTCCTGTTGGGCGCGACGCTGAAGATCGGCACCGACGATCATTTCGTGATGGACGACACGCTTCGCATCGTGACTGGCGCTGGAACGGCACCACAGATCGACCATCGCACCGGCACGTACGTCGCGACCAGCACGAAGATCACGTTCACTCCGGATCAGCCTGGAGCGCTCGACGTCACGTCGCTCAACATCGGCGCGAACGGCACGTTGACGCTCCTCGATCCGAACGGGTCCGTGCCGGTCACGATCCTCTTCAGCCGGTAGTCCTGTGCGGAATGTGCGGTGGATCGGACTGGCCGGTCTCCTCTGGCTCGCCGCATCATGTGGCAGCGCTCTCGTTGTACCATCGGCTTCGACCCGGGTGCAACTCTTCGACGAAGTATGGAGCGCGTACGACAAGCGCTATGCGTTCTTCGAGCTGGGCAAGATCGACTGGGATGCCATGCGGCTCGAGTACCGCAGCAAGGTCGCCGCGTCGAGCACGGACGCCGACGCGGCGCGGCTGATCGGTGCCATGATCGGAAGGCTGAACGACTACCACGCCGACCTGACGACTCCGTTCGGAGTCTTCGGCCCACCGCCCATTCCCTACCCTGCCCACTTCTCGGCGCAGGTGATCCGCGCGAACTACCTCGCGGATTCCATTCGCTTCACGCCCTCGGGCCGTATGTACTACGCCCGGCTCCGCAGTGGGCAGGGATACGTCAACGTCCCATCCTTCGAAGGTCGCGGATGGGGCAGCGAGATCGAGCAGGTCATCACGGATCTCCCGGGAATCACGGGTCTCATCGTGGACATCCGGAACAATGGTGGCGGGCTCGAAGACAATGCGATGGACATCGCCGCCCGCCTGTATGACCGCAGCCACCCCTACCGTGTAACGCGGTTCCGGAGTGGCGCTGGGCATGGTGATTTCACGCCGGCGTCGATCATGTCTCTCGCTCCGGCGGGCGCCGTACACTTCGGTGGACCCGTCGCGCTCATCACCAACCGATTCGACGGAAGCTCGGCTGAAGACTTCACTCTGATGCTGCGTGCGCTCCCCAACGCCGTCACCGTAGGCGACACCACGCTGGGCGCCGCGAGCAACCCGCTGAGTCTGCAGCTGGACAATGGATGGAGGTTCCGAGTACCCCAGTCGATGCAGTCGACACCGGACGGATATGTGTATCAGTGGCGTGGCCTTCCGCCCGGAATCGCGGTGCCGTGGGACGAACGCGAAATCGCCGCGGGGCGCGACCCATACCTGGCCGCTGCCGTGGTCGCTCTGGCTAGACACTGAAGAAAAGGGCGCCCACGTAGGCGTCACATGCAGCTCGACACTTGACCAGCGGGAGCATGTCCGATCGACCAGACGAACGATACGTGGCGTTGTGCGCGCGAGCTCCCTCCGAGCTGCTCGCGGAGCTCGCGAGCCTGCAACAGGAGAACTCTGTGCTACGGCACGCGCTGCTCGAACGTTCGTTGACGCCGCGAACGCGCCGCATCGTCGGGGGCGCCGCGGCAATACTGGTGCTGGCGCTCGGGACGGCTGTGGCCGCGCTGCTGTTCGAGCGCAACGAGAACATGCGCGCAGTCGGGCTAGGCCTGCAGGACGGCTGGGCGTCCGGCAGTCCGGTGGAAGCCGGGCAGGTGCGGAGTCCTACCAGCGGAAACCGCGAGCCAGCGGCACGCAGGCGGCCGCATCTGGGGCCATGACTTCATCTGCACCCGAGTCGACAAGATGACGGGTCGTTCACGCCGGTCGCTCCGCGATACGCGCGACTCTTCCTTGTCCTGCTGACCTGCTCGTCGTGCATGTTCGGTCCTCATGCGATCCACTCGGTGACCGGCTCGTTCAGGGCAGCGATCGGCGTGCCTCGGCCGCAATGACCTTGCCTCGAATGACATCGACTTGCTGCGCGGCCAAGGGACGTGCGAGTAGCGTCAGCTTCAGCAGAACGCCCGCGTTCGCGAGCCCGCAGCATCGACGACTCTTCATGTAGCGCGACGCCTTGGGGCTCGGTTCGAATCGGCGGGTAGCTGCGAGTTCGTCACGCGGACATCGCGTTGCGTTGTCGTGCTTACAGAACCCGAACGTGCTGCTAGCGTCGCTTACTGCTTCCCTGCAACAGGTGTTGCCAGGTCGCACACGTACTTCGAAGCTCTTCTTGTCATGATCAGAGGGCCGAGGGCGGGCCCACGCCTCTGCCTCTCGAGGTCCTCCTATGCCCCACCCTCAGCAGGAGGCGCTCACCAGTAGTGCGCGATGATGAGCAGCCCTATCACTGAGATGATCGCGACCGCTCCGAGTGGCCGGCCGAAGTTGATCGTGAGCCCGAGACGCGATCGTTTCGGCACCAGCAGGCGTGAGTCGCGGGGCGCGACGTAGATTCCAAGAAGCCCCCCGCGCCAATTACGCACATCGGCCCACTGCTCGGCGTTGGCAAGCTCGCGCGCTACGGAGGTTTCTGTCGACGTCTGCTTCATGCTTGTCATCCTGCGGGTATGAGGACGTCGCTGGCATTCCTGCTCTCAGTAACAGGAGGCTTTGCGTGTTCTTTGCGCGGCGCAGCAGACGCACGGATTGAGAAGATGAGTGCCTGACGGGATGAGCACCCGGCTCACGAGCTGGGCCTATCGAACCAGGCCGCCGGGATTCCCTCGAAGATCGAGCACGAACGATTGAGCTCCCCGCTCACGAAGCACGCGAGACACAGCGCGCCCGCGAACAGGGCGATGCGGAAATGCTTCTGCGAGCGAGTCATGGCGCACACACCGGGAGAGACGATCGCGAAGGCTGTCCCGGCGCGATCGCCGTGCGGCTAGCGGTGTGTAGCGAATGCGTAAGCGTTCTTGAGACTCTACCTTACCGAGGCCCGCCCCTCACGCTGAGCCCGTGATGCCCATCCAGTGCCAGGACAAGGTACCGAACGGCGTCTGGACGTATCGCCCGTCGTGGCACGCATCACTTGTGACCGGCCGCGGCGAGCCGCTCCATCAGCGCTCTCACCTCGCGGTTGTCCGGTTCGAGCTCCAGCGCCTTCACACCAGCCCGGCGCGCAAGCTCAGGATGGCCCGTCCACTCGGCCACATGTCCGAGCACACTCCACGAAGCGGACGAGAGAGGAAACCGTTCGCTGGCGTACTGTGCAACGTAGAGGGCTTCGTCGAGGCGCTTCGCGGCGAAGAGACTTTGCGGGGCGATGATGAGCTGATGCCTGACGTCCACGTATCGGTTCGCATCGTCGCTCAGATACGACGCCAGTGTGGACTTCACTGCCGTCAGGCCACCAGCACTTCCCGCGGCCACGAGTTGCGCGTCGAGCGTGGGTCGAGGCACGTAGGCGAGCGCGGCTTCCAGCGCCGGGTCGCGGCCCTCCACGTACGAGGCGAACGTCGGCGGCGCGGCGATGTCGATCGCCGTGTACGGCCGATTGCTGTCGTCGACTTGGTGCCACTTGATCGACGTCCGCACCGTGAGCCCGCTGTTCGGCAGGACGATTCGGTAGCTGTCGCCATAGCCGTTCGGCCTGGAGCTCGCCGGTTCACCGACGAGCACGGCGTTGCTGAAGCGGTCCAGGTCGTCGATGATCGCTTGCGTTGCCGAGAAGCTTCCCCGGCCCACGAGGACGAACAGGCGTGTGCTATCGGTCTCCGCCTTGATGAGCTCACGCACGAAGCCGAAGCGGAGATCCATGTTTCCGCCGCGGTCGAGGCGGAGGTCGAGGATGAGGGCTCTCGGGTGGGTAGCGCGAACGCGCTCCGCGATTCGCTCCCCGAACTCCTCCAGCGTTTCACCCGTGACGTCGGTGACCATGTTCAGCTGCGCGTAGACCGCCCGCTGTTGCGGCTTCTCTACCAGGCGGTGAAAAGTCAATGGATCGTGAAGCCATTCAGGAGCTGTCGCACTGGTTCGTGCGTCAACCCAGCCCTGCGGCGTCATGAGCGAGATGTCCGTGTCACCTGGCCACACTGGGGCGACCGCGCCTGCAGGCACCTCCACCTGCCACACACGAGTGTCTCTCGCCAGAGTGAGGGTGGCATGCGCGCGGTCGTTTGACAGGTCGAGGGCCTGAAGGATGTCAGGCATCCCGAGCAACACGGGCGCGTACATCCTCGCCGTGATGTCGTTGTCCCGCGGACTGATCTCCGCAGCGCGGCGCAGCGCCTCGGCGACCGGGACGCC
>JBDSTA010000162.1:0-5843 GCA_039928475.1 Gemmatimonadaceae bacterium
GCACGTTCACCTGGCGGGCGAGCAGGATGTGCTCACGCGTCTGGGGCATCGGGCCATCGGCCGCGCTCACCACGAGGATGGCGCCGTCCATCTGCGCCGCACCCGTGATCATGTTCTTCACGTAGTCCGCGTGGCCCGGGCAGTCGACGTGCGCGTAATGGCGCGCGTTCGACTCGTACTCCACGTGGGCCGTGGCGATGGTGATGCCACGCGCCTTCTCTTCAGGCGCCTTGTCGATCTGGTCGAAGTCGACCTTCTGCGCCAGGCCCTTCGCCGCCTGAATGGCGGTGATGGCGGCGGTCAGTGTCGTCTTCCCGTGATCGACGTGGCCAATCGTGCCGACGTTCACGTGCGGCTTGGTGCGCTCGAACTTTGCCTTTGCCATGCCCGAATACCGAAACAGAAAGGGTTGGACAACCAGTGGCCCCTGACGGCGCCCATGCGCTCCCAGTGGCCAGCTCACACATACTGCAACTACGCCTTTTCTACCATCCAGCGACTCACCTGAGAGGACGCGATCGGGATTGAACCGATGACCTCACCCTTACCAAGGGTGTGCTCTACCAACTGAGCTACGCGTCCAGTCCGACGAGAAAGCCGCCGCGTGCCGTGCGGCGGCCTCCGAACTTCCATCACCTGCGCCTGCCTCACTGCCACATCCGCACATCAAGAGCGGGAGACGGGGCTCGAACCCGCGACATCAAGCTTGGAAGGCTTGCGCTCTACCAGCTGAGCTACTCCCGCGTGTGTCCGCCCCGATGACTGCACGCCACTCACACAAATCGCAGCGCAATGGTGGGGGAAGGATTCGAACCTTCGAAGGCTTGCGCCGTCAGATTTACAGTCTGATCCCGTTGGCCGCTTGGGTACCCCACCCCAATGTCCCGCGCGTCGTACACCACTACCGGCTTCACCCACCACGCATCACTTCAACAGCAGAGCTGACGGCGAGAATCGAACTCGCAACCGCCTGATTACAAATCAGGTGCTCTGCCAATTGAGCTACGTCAGCAATGGCTCAGCAGACGGCCGCAATAAATTTTTGCGCGAGACTCTTAGGATAGTCAGGCGGAGATTGGGAGTCAAGGCGCGTAGACAGTGGCACTTAGGAGGCTTCCCACGCCTCCCCGCCCCGCCCGCTTCCCGCCCTCCCCTACGCCAGCTTCCAGGTCGTCCCGGACCCCGAATCCTCGATGACCACTCCGCGTTCCCCGAGCTCACCCCGGATCCGGTCGGCCTCCCCGAAATCGCGCCGCATCCGCGCCTCCCGGCGCGCCGCAATGCGCTCCTCCACCCACTGCGCGAGCCCCGCGTCCACGGCCTCGCGCTCGGGCACCACGTCCAGCACCGCATCGATCCGTGCGAGGGCTGCACGCGCCCGCTCCACGGCCGACCTGTCCCCACCCTTCCGGTCCAGCTCGGCATTGCCGCGACGCACGAAGTCGAACAGCGCGGCCAGCGCCTCCGGACCGTTCAGGTCGTCGAACAATGCCGCCTCAGCGAGCTCGACCGCCTCATCGGCCGCCTTGGCGAGCTCGGGGGTCCCACCAAGCGCAAGCGCGGCCTCCGAGTTGAGCCGATTCGCAAAATCGCCGATCCGACGGACAGCCTGCCGCGACGCCTCGAGCGCCTCCTCAGAAAGGTTGAGCTCCTTCCGGTAATGCGTATTGAAGACGAAATGCCGGAGCGCCGCCGCCGAGAAGCGCGCCTCGCGCAGGCTCGACACGGTGCTCACGTTGCCCACGCGCTTCGCCATCTTCGCGCCCTCAGTCAGCAGGAAGGCGCCGTGGCACCACACGCGCGAGAAGGGCACGCCGGTGGCCGCCTCGCTCTGTGCGATCTCGTCCTCGTGGTGCGGGAAGATGAGGTCGATGCCGCCGCAGTGCAGGTCGAGCGTCTCGCCAAGCAGGTCCATCGCCATCGCGGAGCACTCGAGGTGCCACCCCGGGCGCCCGCGCCCCCACGGTGAATCCCAAGCGGCGCCGGTCGCTTCGTCCTCCGGCTTCGCGGCCTTCCACAGTGCGAAATCCTGCGCGTTCTCCTTGCTGTAGTCGTCCTGAAGCACGCGCGCACCCGACTTGATCTCGCGAGTGTCCAGGCGCGAGAGCCTCCCGTACGACGGAAACTTCCCGATCGCGAAGTAGACCGTCCCATCCTCGGCGAGATAGGCCACGCCGCGCTCCACGAGGCGCTCCACCAGCGCGATCATCTGCGGGATGAAGTCCGTGGCCTTCGGATACGACTCGGCCGCCTCGATCCGCAGGTACTCGCGGTCCGCGTGGAAGATCTCGATGACGGGCTCCGTCACCTGCCGGATCGTCTTCCCCTGCTCCGCCGCGCGCTTGATGATCTTGTCGTCGACGTCCGTCAGGTTCATGACCTGCTGGACCTTCCACCCGCGCAACGCGAGCACGCGGCGCATCAGGTCCTCGAACAGGAACGTGCGGAAGTTGCCGAGGTGCGCGGGGTTGTACACGGTGGGCCCGCACGTGTACATGCGCACCGTCGTGCCATCGGCGGGGGCGAACGGCTCGACCTGGCGGCTGAGCGTGTTGTACAGGCGGAACTCGGGCATGAATGCGTGCGGTGCGTGGAAGGAAGACGAAAGCTAAACCGGCGGGGGCGCGACCGGGATGAACGTCGCGATGCCCTCGCTGTCGAGCTCCGACTTGATGCGCGCGCGCAGCGCGCGGGACACGTCGTCGCGACGGTACGGATCCACGCGCGACGAGGTGCGCAGCGTGACGGAGCCCGAGCCGATCTTCTCGATGCCGGTGACGTACGGCTTGTCGAGCAGCGCATCCGTGAAGGCGGGATCGGCGCCGAGGTCCTCCGCCGCGCGGGCCACGGCGGCGAGCGCCTTGTCGGAGTCGCGCCACGCGACCTCGACGTCCACCGAGATGCGTCCCCACGAGCGCGTGAGGTTGGTGACCTGCGTGATCTGGCCGTTGGGGATGATGTGCAGCGCACCCGTGGCATCGCGCAGGTACACGAGGCGCAGCGTGATGTTCTCGACGGTGCCCTCGACGGTCCCGATGCGGATGACGTCGCCGAGCGCGAACTGGTGCTCGAGCTGGAGGAAGAAGCCCGTGACGTAGTCGCGCACGAGGCTCTGCGAGCCGAAGGACACTGCAAGGCCGAACACGCCGGCGCTCGCGAGCAGCGGCGAGATGTTGAAGTCGAGCTGCGTGAGCACCATGAGCACGGCGACGACCGTGAGCACCGCCCTGCCCAGGTTGCGGACGAGCTTCGCCGCGGTGCGGGCACGCTGCTCGCGAGCGCTGTGCAGGTGGTCCTGCCCGTCGTCGCCCCAGCGCTCGATGCGCCTGGCGATGAAGCGAATGAACAGCCACACCATGAAGACGGCGATGAGCACGCCGCCGATATCGATCGCCTTGTCCAGCGCGTAGTCCACGCCGTTCGCCCGCCACTCGGCCAGCGAGCGGGGGCGACGGACCATGGCACTCGCAGCCACCTGCGCGAGAATCGTATGAAGCATTTCGGCAAGCTAGGCACCTGCGATGCGCTCCGCCACGCGGCGCACACCAACGTGCGTCATCGGCGCGAGACGTCCATCGCGCAGGAGCAGGATCCGGTCGACACTGCCAAGCACGCTGGCGGCATCGCGCGAGGTGACGACGACCGAGCCCGCCAGGCCGCGCAGCTCACCGCCGTATTCCATGAGGTGAAGCGCCGGAGATACCAGCATGACCACGGCATCTGCACACGCGAAATGGCAGCGCAGCGGCAGGGTGACTTCTATGCGGCCGGCATCGATGCGGTCACCGGCGATGCACTGGAGCAGCGTGCGCTTGCCCGCACCGCGCGCACCCACGATGGCGACGCGCTCGCCGACTTCGAGCGAGAGGGAGCATCCGCGCAGGGCCCACACGCGCGCGGAGCAGCCCTGCACGCCGGCGGTGTAGCTCTTCCAGAGGTTCTGGACATTGAGGGCGAGTGGCATGGCGCACGGTACTGCCACTCGCGCTGTGGTCCATCACCGTTCGAACGCTCGCAGGCGCAAAAAAGCCTGCGCGGCGCGAAGTGCAAACGGCTAGCGCGCCCTCGCCTGATGGAACTTCGCGATCGCGTCCACCACCGGCGCCACGTCGAAGCGCACCGGGTCGGTCGTGGGCAGGCCGGTCTCGCGCTGGACCGTGTCCACCGCGCGACGCGCGTCCTCGTCCGACAGGTCGTAGGTATTCAGGGCGACGGCGATCACCGGCGCGGGACGCAGGGCCGACGTCGCCGCCTCGCTCATGCGGATGAAGTCGACGAGCGGCGGTATCTTCACCCACTCGCAGCGGTTGATCGCCGTACGCGACGGCTGCGCACACATCACCTGCGCGTGGGGCAGCGAGCCGTGGATCAGGCCATACGTCACCCCCGAGTAGCTCGGGTGGATGATGGAGCCCTGACCCTCGACGAGCACGAGGTCCGAATCCACCGCGCACTCCAGCACGAGCTTCTCCGCCGCACCGCCGATGAAGTCGGCGATGACGGCGTCCACGCCGATGCCTCGACCCTCGATGAGGATGCCGGTCTGTCCCGTCGCCGCGAAGCTCGTGCGGATCCCCTTCTGGCGCAGTGCGCCGAGAAGCTGGAGCTGCGTCGTCATCTTGCCGATGTTGCAGTCGGTGCCGACCGTGAGCACCACGGTCGCGTCGACGTCACGCACGCGGCCATTCGACACGGCGAGCTTCGCGGGCGGGCGACGGAGGTCGTGAATCGTGACGCCATGCTGCTTCGCGAGATCGGCGAGGCGCGGCACGTCGCTGATGAAGCTGTGCAGGCCGCTCCAGATCTCGAGCTTGTGCTCGATCGCCTTCGCGATGAGCTCCACCCACGACTCGGGGAGCTGGCCGCCCGAGGGCGCGATGCCGATGAGCAGCGCGTTCGGCCCGAGTGCGAGGCCTTCATCAAGGGTCGCGACGACGGGGATGTCACCGCCGAAGCCGATGACTTCCTGCGAGGTCCTGCCGGCCTTCGTCGAGTCGATGACGCCGACGACGCGCTCCGGCGTATAGCGTATGCACGCGTTGGCGGTCTTGGACTCCTCGGGCGCAAACAGGCCGTCGGCGAGAATGATGTACCGCAGGTCTCGGCTGGGAGGCATCGGCTATGTCGAGGTGGGACGACTGACGGTTTGCGGCGGCGAGCGGTGGATGTCTACAGCGGACACCGGAAAGAAAACACCGCCCGACCTATGCCGGAACCTTTACCGCGGCGCGCTCGAGGTGCCCCACCACGTCCACCGGCGCGGCGGGAATGATCACGCCGCCCTCGGACGCAGGCAGCCGCAGCACGAGAATCCGCTCGCGCGTGGTGCGACGGAAGCCCTGCCCTTCATAGATGCGGGACAGCAGGATGCGCTTCACGATGACCATGATCACCGCGAGGCCGGGCACCGCGACCAGCAGGCCCAATGGGCCGAGCAGCTTCCCGACGATGAGCACGAAGACGATCGTGAGCACCGGCGGCAGGTCGACCTGCCGGGACATGATGTACGGGGACACCACGTTGCCCTCGATCAGGTGGACGACGATGCCGAGTCCGATGACCCACAACGCGGCCTGTCCCCCGTTCGGCCCCGTGAGGACGAACAGGGCGGGCAGCGTGGTCGCGAGCAGCGTGCCGAAGAAGGGGACAATCGTCGCCAGCCCGGTGAACACGCCGAACGTGACGTAGTACGGCACGCCGAGGAGGTAAAGGCCAACGGCAGTGAGCGTGCCGAGGAAGGTCATCGTGAGCAGCAGGCCGACGATGTACGCGCGCAGCGAGCTTGCGCAGTCGGACAGCACGTCGCGCACGAGGTCGCGGTGGATGGGCGGGAAGAGCGCGAT
>JBDSTA010000163.1:0-4638 GCA_039928475.1 Gemmatimonadaceae bacterium
GCTACTGCCGTCGGCCGTTGCCGTCAGAGGAATGACCGCCGCAGCGGCAGGTGCGCCCCGCCCACCGCGTCCTGCTTCACAAACAGCGTCTGCACCACATTGAGCCGCCCAGTCGAAAAGCCGAACGCCGAGCCGGCCATGTACAGCCGCCAGATCCGGTACGTCCGCGGATCCGTCAGCGCGATCGCCGCCTCGGCGTTGCGCTCCAGGCGCGCAAGCCACGCGCGCAGCGTCAGTGCATAGTGCTCGCGCAGGCTCTCCACATCGCGCGTCTCGAAGCCGACCAGTTCCCCTCCGGCGACGACCGCGCTGAGCGGGCCGAGTCGCCCATCAGGAAACACGTACTGGTCGAGGAACACGTCGCGCTTCCACAAGCGACTCTCCAGCCAGTCCCACCGCGACGGCGGCCGCGCACTCGCGACGCTCACGATGCCGTGGTTGAGCAGCAGCCCGCCCGGCTCGAGCGCATCGTACAGGCACTTGAAGTACGTGGGCAGGTTTTCTATGCCCACATGCTCCACCATGCCGACGCTCGAGATCTTGTCGAAGCGCTCGCCGTCGAGCTTGCGGTAATCGCGGATCTCCACGCGGCACTGGTCGCCGATTCCCGCGGCGGCAATGCGCTCGCGCGCGAGCGCCGCCTGCGCCTCGCTCAACGTGATGCCGAGCGCCTGCACGCCGTAGTGCTGGACGGCATGCATGATCAGCGCGCCCCAGCCGCAGCCGACGTCGAGCAGGCGGTCGCCCGGCTGAAGGCGCAGCTTGCGGCAGATGAGGTCGAGCTTCGCGCGCTGCGCGTCGCCGAGGTGCTCGTCGACATCCTCAGCGGACGCGAAGTAGGCGCACGAGTAGACCATGCGCTCGTCCAGCCACAGTGCGTAGAAGTCGTTGCCGACGTCGTAGTGGTAGCGGATCGCCGCCTGGTCGCGCTCCGGTTCGTGCACGTCGCCCGCGCGCCGCACCACGTTCGCCGCGCGTCGCGACTTCACGTCCTCCCCAGAATCCACCTTCGGCAACGCGCGCAGGTGCCCGAGCAGGGCGAACAGCGTACGCGGCGACTTGAGCCGGTCGTTGATGCCGTCGCCGATCCACATCGCCGCTTCCATGTTGCCCTCGATCTCGATGTCGCCCGAGAGCGCGGCCTCGATGATCGTGAGCTCGTTCGGCGGGAAGAGCATGCGGCGCAGTGCGCCGGGATAGCGGATCACGAGCGCGAAGGACGCCGGCGTGCGCGCCGGTTCCGTTTCCCCGTTCCAGTAGCGCACGTCGAAGGAGCGTGTGCCCACTGGTCCGAACAGCAGCGCGCACACGGCGCGCGCGTGCGTCAGCGCTGCGCTGCTCGCTTGCGGCTGCGACGTTGGGTCCGCATACGACCGCTCGGAAGTGGCCATGTCGCGTGTATCACTCCGAAGGTGATTCCGTTCCCGCGTCCTCGGACGGCTCCGGCTTCGAAAGCCGCCCGGCCCGCTTCAATGCGTCGCGAAGCAGGTACTCTATCTGCGCGTTGAGCGAGCGCAAGTCGTCGTTCGCCCATCGCTGGACACCGTCCAGCAACGCCCTGTCCACGCGGAGCAGGAACGGCTTGCGCTCGGCCACGTCCGGTCGCCTCAGCCGAAGATCGAGCCGGCGTTCACCACGGGCGATGCCGCCCGCTCCGAGCAGAGCACGACGAGCAGGTTGCTCACCATCTGCGCCTTGCGCTCCTCGTCGAGGTTCACGATGCCCTTGGCGCTGAGCATCTCGAGCGCATGCTCGACCATGCCGACCGCTCCCTCGACGATCTTCGAGCGCGCCGCGATGATCGCGCCTGCCTGCTGCCGTTGCAGCATCGCCTGCGCAATCTCGGGCGAGTAGGCGAGGTGCGAGATGCGCGCCTCGATCACTTCCATCCCCGCCTTCGCGAGCCGCGCCTGGATCGCCTGCTGGAGCGCCAGCGACACCTCGGCCGTGTGTGTCGAAAGAGCCTCCTCGTTCTCCGCATGCGAGTCGTACGGATACGACTGCGCCACCGCACGCACCGCCGACTCGCTCTGCACCGCGACGTACGTGGTGTAGTTGTCCACCTCGAAGAGCGCCTCTGCGGTATCGACGACCTTCCACACGACGATTGCCGCGATCTCGATCGGGTTCGCCCGGCTGTCGTTCACCTTCAGCTTCGCCGTCTCGAAGTTCCGGATGCGAAGCGAGATGCCCTTCTTCGTCAGGAATGGATTGGCGAACCAGAAGCCCTGGGTGCGAACCGTTCCCTTGTACTCGCCGAAGAGCTGGAGGGCCTTCGCCTCGCCCGGATTCACGGTGAAGAATCCGCCGAAGCACACGCACAGCGCGGTGACGACGATGAGGCTCCCGACGAAGCCCACTGGGTGCTGCTGACTCGCCGAGTACCCGGCGCCGAGTCCGGCGAGCAGGATGAGGACGATGAGGCCGAGGAGCGTCGGAAGCCCGGCGGAAGCGCGGTATTCGATTTCGCGTAGCATGATGTGTTAAACCCCGTTGGAGTGATATCACTATGATATGCCAGTGATTCCAAGTCAAGAGGCAACCTCTGCCGTGCCGAAACGCTACCGAAAGCCATCCTCGTAGAGATCAGCCAGCCGCGCCAACGACGACGCGTCGCCGGATTGCTCCATGACGTGCAGCACGCTCAGGAACTCCGGCGTCATGTGGGGACACGCGCCCAGCGTCCGCTCGATAGGCTGGCTCGCGAGCACGCGCTCTGGAATCGCGCGCACGTGCGCCTGCACCGCGGGATCCGCACTCGCGTCGGCAGCGAGATGAATGGAGCGGCCGAGGGGCAGCCCCGCCTCGATTGCCGTGGCAAGTGAACGTGCAAGCCGGGCCCGCACCATCGCCGGCTGCCGACCATACCTGTTGGCCGCCCACGTCACGATCGCACCTCCCGCCAGGAGCCAGAGCGCGAGTCCCACCGTGACCGTCACGACGTACGCTGCAACGTGGCCGAAGAACAACAGCGACAGCGGCGCGATGAACGTCGCGCACACGCCCGTGAAGAGCGGATATGTCATCCGCTTCCGCACCGCAAGCATCATCCGGTGCTTCCGCGCGTAGAAGTCCGCGAGGAGGCGCAGGGAATTCTCCATCGTCCCCGACTCCTCGCCGAGCACCAGCAATGTGCGCTCGAAGATCTCCTCGTCCCACGCGCGCGGTGGCAACGGCATCGACACACCGCCGGATTGGGCGAGGAGCCTCGACCTGTAGTACACGGACTTGTCACGCGCGTCGTCGAGCCGCCGCCACGCGGAGAGGAATGAGGTCACGATCGCACGCGCGAAGCCGTGTCGTCCTAGCTCCGCACGTCCACGCCGTTCACTACACGCCACGTGTCGCGCGCGATGAGGAGCTCCTCGTCCGTGGGGATGACCCACAGCTCGGCGCGCGTGCCATCCGCATCGAAGCGCCCTTCCCCACCCTGCGGGAGGGCCGCGTTCTTCGCCGCGTCCGCCTTCACGCCGAGCCAGTCGAGGCCCTCGCAGATGCGCGCGCGAATCTCCGGGGAGTTCTCGCCGATGCCACCGGAGAACACGATGGCGTCCGCGCCGTTCATCGCGGCGAGATACGCGCCGAGATACTTCCTGGCGCGATAGCAGAACAGATCGATCGCGAGCCGTGCGCGCCGGTCGCCATTCTCGGCCTCCTCGGCCATCAGCTCGCGCATGTCCGCCGTGAGCCCCGAGATGCCGAGGAGTCCTGACTGCTTGTTGAGCATCGCGTCCACCTCGTGCGTGCTCATGCCCTCCTTGGCGGCGACGAAGTCGTAGATCGCCGCATCCACGTCGCCGGAGCGCGTACCCATCACGAGTCCCTCGAGCGGTGTGAAGCCCATGGACGTGTCCACCGACTGCCCGCCGTTGATCGCACACGCCGATGCGCCGTTGCCGAGGTGCATCGTGATGATCTTCGTGCCTTCGCGTGTTCGCCCGGTGAGTTGCCGGTAGCGGTACGCGATGTAGCGGTGCGACGTGCCGTGAAATCCGTAGCGGCGCACGCCGTAGCGGCGATAGAGCTGGTACGGGATCGCGTAGAGGTAGGCCGTCTCCGGCAGGCTGTGATGGAACGCGGTGTCGAACACCGCGACCTGCGGGACACCGGCGCCCAGCACCGCGCGCGCCGCGGCGATGCCGCGCAGGTTGTGCGGGTTGTGCAGTGGCGCCAGGTCGTAGAGCTCCTCGAGCCCCCGCCATACCGCGTCGTCCACGCGCTGCGAGTAGGTGAAGCGCTCGCCGCCATGCACGACGCGATGCCCGACCGCCTCGATGTCCGCCACGCGCGTGACCGGCACATTTGATTCGGGACTGATGAGCCACGCGATGATGTACTCGACTGCGGCCGCATGGTCCCGCAGGCTCACCGCCTGTTTCAGCGGCGCATCCGCGCCCGCAACGAGCGTGACGATCGCCTCGCCGCCGATACGCTCGATCTGCCCGCGTGCGAGCCGCCGGTCGCGCGCATCGGCGATGGCCTGCTCATCGGTGTCGATGAGCTGGAACTTGATCGACGACGACCCGACGTTGAGGACGAGGATGTGCATGGGTGCGAACCTACTCAGTCGTCGCCCGGCACGCTCGCTGGCGGGGCGCCTGTGGATGCGCATGGGTGAGTACGCGTGAGAATCGCGCC
>JBDSTA010000164.1:0-7889 GCA_039928475.1 Gemmatimonadaceae bacterium
TCGAGTGCCTTCCAGTCCGGCGTGGCGGTCCGCTGCGCCTGGAGTGGTGCGGACCACAGGAGCGCAGCGAGGAGGGCGTGTCGGATCACAGCATCTTTCTCCAGCGGAGGACGGCGAGGAAGACGAGCGCGATGACGGCCTGGATCGCCACCATGATCTCGAAGCCATACGGGTGATGCTGCAGCGGAATGTGCTCGAAGTTCATCCCGTACACCCCTGCCACGACGACGAACGGGACGCTGAGCGCTCCGACCAGGGCCAGTCCCTTGGAAACGAGGCCGAGGCGATTGGACACCTGCGTGAGGTACGCATCGAGCGTGCTGCTCAACAGGTCCCGGTAGTTGTCGAGCGAGTCCGTGATGCGCAGCATGTGGTCGTAGACGTCGCGAAAATAGAGCTGCGCGTCGGTGGAGAGGAACGTCGACGGTCGCATGGTGAGCTCGCTCAGGACCTCGCGTTGGGGCGCGAGGTAGCGCCTGAGCGTGATGACGAGGCGCTTCACTCGGAAGATCTCCTGCAGCACCTCCTCGTCGAACTGCCCGAACACGCGCTCCTCGAGCTCGTCGACGAACTCGTCGAGGCGGTCGAGCACGGGGAAGTAGGCGTCCACCGCGCTGTCGAGGATGTAGTGCGCCACGCGGCCCGGGCCGCGCGCGAGGAGATCGGTGTTACCCTTCAGCCCGGCGATCAGCGTGTCCACGGCCGGCACGCACTCCCGATGCGCCGTCACGACGGCATTCTTCGTGACGAACACGGTGAGGTTCGTGGTCTCGAGATCATATGGATCGGCGGTGGACTCGACAAAGGCGACAACGCGCGCGATGACGACAAGAAAGGTGGGGTACTCGTCCACCTTCACTCGGCTGCTCGGATTGAGCGCGTCCTCGATGGCGAGCGGATGAAAGTGGAAGACGTCCTTCAGGATGCGGGCCTGCGCAGGATCAGCCACGTCGAGATCCACCCAGAGCATCCCCGCGTCGCTCCCGAGGGCGGTCGTGAGCCCATCCTCGTCCACGAGGGTATCAACGGTGCCATCGGCGCGGCGCACGAGCGCCGTGATGGCATGTGGCAGCTCTTCGGACTGTATCGCCTTCTGGGTTCTGGAGAGACGCATGCGGGACGCTACTTCCACATGACGCCCTTCGGTAGGGTCGCGGGCGTTTCTATTATTCGGGACAACGCACGACCACCTCGAGTCACATCCATGATTCCACTCAGTCGCCTCGTCCTCGCGTCCCTCCTGGTTTCCGCAGGGTGCGCCACCGCCGCGAGCACCATCAGCACGGGTCCGCGAACACATGCGCCGCGCGCCACCTCCGGCGAGATCTCGGCCGCCGACCTCATGACGCGGCTCTACATCTTCGCCGACGACTCGATGCTCGGGCGCGAGAGTGGCCAGCTGGGCAACGTCCGCGCGACGAACTACATCGCCGCGGAGATGCGGCGCATGGGGCTCCAGCCGGCGGGCGAGAACGGCACCTACTTCCAGACGGTGCCCGTGGAGATGGTGCGCCTCGACAGGACGCGCAGCATCGCCGCGAACGGCACCGCATTCGCGACTGGCGTGGACGTCCTGCCGTTGGCAAATGAGGCGATAGGCGGTGCGGTGCCCCAGGGTACGCCGCGTGCGCTCGACGGCGCGGCGGCGGTGTACGGCGGGCAGCTCGGAGCCGCGAGCATGATCTCGCCGGCGCTGACGGCGGGAAAGGTGGTGGTGTTCTCGACTCCCGACGGAGCGAATGGCCGCGACTTTCGCGCCGCGTTCCGCCCCGGCATCATGGCGCAGTACGGCGAAGCCGCGGGACTTGCGATCGTCGCGCTCGACCTGCTGCCCCCCGCACTCCTGACACGCTTCAGCGCACCGCAGGAGCGCGTGCGTCCTGCGGCGCTAACCAGAGCTGCGCCTACCATCATGCTCGTGACGCCGGCGGCCGCAGCACGGCTGCTCGGCACCCCCTCGCTCGATGGCGTCGCCGTGGGGCACGCGGGCGCGATACTCAAGGGAAACCTCGAATTCGCCATCACTCCCGCGCCGTACCCAGCGCGGAACGTCATCGGCATCCTGCCAGGTCGCGATGCCGCGCTGCGTTCGCAGTACGTGGCCATCGGCGCGCACAACGACCATGAGGGCATCGCACCGCGGCCACTCGATCATGATTCGGTGCTCGCGAACAACATGGTCATCCGCCGGCAGGGCGTGCAGGACGCACTTCGCGCACCCACCGCCGCGGAAGCCGCGCGCATCGCGCACCTGCGCGACAGCCTGACGAAGGCGCACGGCGGCGCGCGCGCTGACTCCATCTACAACGGCGCCGACGACGACGGCTCCGGCACCGTGGCGATGCTCGAGATCGCGGAGCGCTTCGCCACGGCGAGCGAGCGTCCGCGCCGCTCCCTGCTCTTCGTCTCACACACCGGCGAGGAGAAGGGTCTGTGGGGCTCCGAGTGGTTCACGGATCATCCCACGGTGCCGCGTGATTCCATCGTCGCGCAGCTCAACATGGACATGGTCGGGCGCGGCAAGGACACGGACATCATGGGTCGCGGTCCGGACAACGTGCAGCTCATCGGCCCGCGGCGACTCTCATCGCAGCTCGGCGCGACGATCGACTCCGTCAACGCGGCGCGCACGCCGCACATGGACATCGACGCGTCGTTCGACGCGAATGGCCACCCGCTCAACCGGTACTGCCGCAGCGACCATTACATGTACGCGCGCTACGGCATTCCCATCACGTACGTCTCGCTCGGATACCACACCGACTATCACCAGGTGACCGACGAGCCGCAGTACATCGACTACGACCACATGGCGCGCATCGCCTCATTCGTGCACGACATCGCCGAGGCCGTCGGAAATCGGCCGCAGCGTCTCGTGGTGGATGGCGTGCGGCTCGATCCGCAGGGCGGCTGCCGGCAGTGAGGCCGCGGTCAGCCGTCGAAGTAGTGTTCGATGCAGCGGCTCACCGCGCGCTCGGCGAGCGTGGCGTCATGGCCGTCGATCGTCTCCTCGATCACCGCCTTGGCGTCGATGACCGTGCGCTCCGGAGTGTGGCCGGCCTGCCGCATGAGCAGGCAGAACGTCGCCGCGGACGCCTCGAGCTCCGCGATACCTCCGCGCGTCGCGTGCGAATACGAGAGGGCCGCGCGGAACTTGTCGCGCGCGGCCACGACGTCATCGTCACTTTGCACGGCGTGCGTTTCCTGGGTGGTCATGAAGATCCCTGTGCTGGGTTACGGGAGTGGGAAAGGCACATCCCGCGCCAGCCGGAACAACCACGGTCGCCCGCAATGGTGGCGCTCCTGACGGTCGTTCTCGCGCTGTCCTCGGCATGCACGAACGTGTCGGCAGTGCCCGCGCCATCTCCTCGCGTGCGCGACGCCATCGTCGTCGCGCCGAGCGCCGCTGCGGATGAGATCGTGGTGCGAACGAATGCCGAGCGCGCGCGGCTGGGCTTGCCAGCGCTGGCGCGGAATGCGGCGCTGATGAGCGCGGCGCAGTTACAGGCCAACCAGATGGCGGCGCTGAACAGTATGGCGCACGAATGTCCGGGCGCAGCGTATCCCACGATGGACGCGCGTCTCGACGCGGTCGGCTACCGACGCGGCGCGGCGGGCGAGAATGTCGCCGAAGGCTATCCGAGCGCGCTCGCGGTGGTGACGGGCTGGATGAAGTCGCCGGGCCACCGCGAGAACATCGTCGATACGCGCTTCAGCGAGATGGGCGCGGGGGTGGCGCCCGGCAGGAACGGGCGCCTGTACTACGTGCAGGTGTTCGCACACCCGCGTTGAGCCATGGCCGCTAGACCCGCTGCGGCTCGCCCTTCGCCAGCGCCATCAACTGGCGTCCAAGCACCACGTGCACACCGAGCAGCGCGAGCAGCACACCGGCGACGGTGAACCAGGAGATGAATCGCAACGTGCCGTCCATGCCGGAAAAGCCGGTGGGACGCGTGATGAACACGAAGAGCGCGTAGAGGGCGGCGATGCCCGCACAGGCGCCAAAGGCACCGAGGCCGGCTAGTCGTGCAATTTTCGGCGGCATGCGAATGTCCCGTCGTTGATGGTGTGGATCCCCCTGCATCGTAAGCCCTGCGTGCCCCGCTCGACAAGCCTCATTCGGCCAGCACTTCCACCCCAGCCGCCGTCACGCGGTGCGAGACGAGCGGCAGCGGTCGCTCCGCCTCGTCGGCGATGGTGATGGCGGCACGCAGCGACGCGCGTCCGCTGTCGATGCCCGAGCGATCGCGAGCGAAGATCGTCGCGAGCGGCTCGCCGGCCTCGACCCAGTCGCCCGGCCGCGCCGTGATGACGAAGCCCACCGAGAGATCGAGCCGGTCGTCCATCTTCGTGCGGCCGCCACCGAGCGCAGCGATGCCGCGCCCGATCGCGCGCGGCTCGACACGCGACACGAACCCGCGCCGTCCCGCGAGGAACAGCTCCACTTCCTTCGCCTGCGGAAGGATCGCCGGATCGTCGACGACGGCGGGATTTCCACCCTGCGCCTCGATCATCTTCTGGAAGTGCCGCGCTGCGACGCCCGTGGTGATCGCCTCCCGCATCATCGTGCGCGCATCCTCCCTGTCCTTCGCGGCATCGGCCAGCATCAGCATCTCGGCGCCAAGTGCGTAGGTGACCTCCATGAGGTCTGCCGGGCCCTCGTTCTTCAGCGCGGCGATCGACTCCTCGATCTCGAGGGCGTTGCCGCACGCGTGTCCCAGCGGACGATCCATCGCGGTGATCATCGCGACGACAGGGCAGCCGTGATCCGCACCGAGCGAGATCATGGTGTTCGCGAGCTCGAGGCCGCGGGCGAGGTCCGGCAGGAACGCGCCCGACCCGCGCTTCACGTCGAGGACGAGGCCCGTGAGCCCCTCCGCGAGCTTCTTGCTCATGATGCTCGCGGCGATGAGCGGGATCGATTCCACCGTCCCCGTTGCGTCGCGCAGCGCGTACATCTTCCGGTCCGCCGGTGCGATCTCCTCCGTCTGGCCGAAGAGCGCACAGTTCAGCCGTTCGATGAGTGCCCGCGCCTCATAGAGGGGCAGCTTCGTGTCGAAGCCAGGAATGGACTCGAGCTTGTCGAGCGTTCCGCCGGTGTGCCCGAGCCCGCGGCCCGACATCATCGGCACCGCGACGCCGAGGCAGGCGATCAACGGCGCGAGCACGATGGACACCTTGTCGCCCACGCCGCCGGTCGAGTGCTTGTCGATGCGCGGCCTGTTGAGGTACGCGAGATCGAGCGAGTCGCCGCTGTTCAGCATCGCGTCCGTGAGCGCGTGTGTCTCGCTGCGGTCCAGCCCGCGGAGGTAGCACGCCATGAGGAACGACGCCATCTGGTAGTCGGGTACGTGCCCCGCGGCGTAGGCGTAGGCCAGCGCCCGCCACTCGCCGGGCTCGATGTGACCGCCGTCGCGTTTGCGCTCGATGAGCCTCAGCGCGAGCATTGACCGTTCTTCGGGGTATCCATACACTGGCGCACGTGTAGAGCCGGATCGCCCTGCAACGGCCGCGCTCGCCACGACCCACCCGTCGGACCAGTTGTCCGGTAGTTCACCAGCATCATGGAGTGTCTCAATGTTCGTTTCTCTCGCGACGACGCGCCGTCTCCTGGGCGCCGCAGCCGTGATCGGCCTCGCCGTGGCGCCGTCGCGTCTCGCGGCGCAGACTGCCGCGGAGCACATCGCGCTCGGCGACAAGGATCACGCGGCAATGAACGCCCCGGGCGCGCTGCGGCACTACGAGGAGGCCATGAAGGTCGATCCCAGGTCCTACGAGGCGCTCTGGAAAGCGACGCGCGAGGCCGTGGACGTCGGTGAATACAACGCGGACGAGAAGGAGCGCGACCGCCTGTATTCGCAGTCAGAACTATACGCGCGGCGCGCCGTCGAGGCGAATCCGAATGATGCGGAGGGGCACTTCCATCTCGCACGCGCCCTCGGACGCAAGGCGCTCTCGCTCGGCAAGAAGGACCAGGTGAAGTACGCCGGCGACGTCCGCACGCACGCCCTCGAGGCATTGAAGCTGAATCCAAGGCATCCGGGAGCGCTGCACGTGATGGGGATGTGGAACTACAACGTGATGCGTCTCTCCGGCATCACGCGCTTCATGGCCAAGACGTTCCTGGGCGGCAAGGTGTTCGACTCCGCGAACTGGGACGATGCCCAGCGGTACATGGAGGAGTCGGTCGCGATCGAGCCGGGCCGCCTCGTGCACCACCTCGACCTGGCCCGCGTGTACCGGGCGCGGGACAACAAGGAGAAGGCGCGCGAGCAGTACGAGGCGACGATCAGGGGCACGCCGACCGAGTTCAACGACCGGAAGTTCCAGGCAGAAGCAGCCGACGAGATCAAGGAAGTTCGCTAGCTCTTTCGGGCGCAGGAGAAAGGCAGCAGGAGCGAACGCGCTCCTGCTGCCTTTTTGCATCGGCCTGCGTGGTCAGCCCGAGTACGCCTCTGCTTCCTGGTCCGCGGCGCGGAGGGCGCGACGACGACGGATCGCCTGCCGGGCGCCGCGCAACTCGGAACGAAGGTCCATCCACGCTTCCTGGCTGCGCCGGCCGATCATCTTGCGCCTTCGGACCGCGAACCGGCGGATGTCCGCCCGGGTCTCCTCGCCGCTTTGCGGGGCCGTGAGCATGGCGACGCCGGCGCCGAGGGCGATACCGAGCGCCAGGCCGGCGCCAAAGAGGGCGACCTGCTGCCAATCGGTCTCGTGGTGGTCCTGCTGGGACTTGGAACTGGTGCGGGGCGGCGTGCCGCGAGAGGGACCGGCGTAGGACATTGGGCTGGTAGTCTGAAAGGCTGTGGTTGGTTTGGAAATTGCGTCGAGAACACTCGTTCCTGGACGGATCGTCGAAAACCCATGTTTGTCCCCGGCGTCCAGTCCGGTGGAACGAACCCTCGTGTCGCTTCCCTGAATGCGCCCTTTCGTGCATTCCGGGCGTCGATCACGTGCCCATCTGGTGCGAGGCCCTGCATGGCGAGTAACGGAAAATCAGTGCTGCTCGTGGAAGACAATGAGGACAACCGCATCGTCTATTCCACCATCCTGCGCCACTTCGGCTACGACGTGAGCGAGGCCCTCAACGGTGAAGAGGGCATCGCCAAGGCGCGGGCTGAAAAGCCGGACCTGATCCTGATGGACATCTCCATCCCCATCATCGACGGATGGGAAGCCACGCAGGTCCTCAAGCACGATCCCACCACGCGCGACATCCCGATCATCGCGCTCACGGCGCACGCACTGGCCTCGGATCGCGAGAAGGCCATGGAAGTCGGCTGCGACGGATACCTCGCGAAGCCCTGCGAGCCACGTGCGGTCGTCGCCGAAGTGCAGCGATTCCTGGGCAAGGACACCGCCCAGAATGCCGGCTGACCAGGGCTCGGGCGCGCGCACGCAAGGCGTCGACGATGCGTGCATCCTCATCGTCGACGATCACGAAGACAATATCGAGGTCCTGAAGGCTCGGCTCGAAAGCTGGGGCTACCGAACGGCGTCCGCCTACAACGGCCACGACGCCCTCAAGTACGTCTCGGCCACACCGCCCGACCTCATCCTGCTCGACGTGATGATGCCGGAGATCTCGGGCATCGAGGTCGCGAGGAAGATCAAGGGCGACACTGCCCTGCCCTTCATCCCGATCATCATGCAGACGGCGCTCGACTCCACCGAGGACAAGGTGGAGGGTCTCGAGGCCGGTGCCGACGACTACATCACCAAGCCGATCGACTTCGCGGAACTGAAGGCGCGCCTCCGCTCGATGCTGCGCATCAAGCGCCTCCAGGAAGCGCTGGAGGAGCGCGAGCGCGAGCTGCTCGAGGTCAATGAGCGTTTGCGACACATGTCACAGACGGATGCGCTCACAGGGCTCGATAATCGTCGCCACC
>JBDSTA010000165.1:0-4066 GCA_039928475.1 Gemmatimonadaceae bacterium
AAGGAGATCGGCGACGTGAAGAACGTCCCTGCGTTCATCGAGGGCGTGAAGGGTGGGAAGGGCAACAAGCTGATGGGCTTCGGCCACCGCGTGTACAAGAGCTACGACCCGCGCGCGCGCATCGTGAAGAAGCTCGCCGACGAGGTGTTCAAGGTCGTCGGTGTCGACAGGGATCTCGAGATCGCACTGGAGCTCGAGCGCATCGCGCTGTCCGACGACTACTTCGTGTCGCGCAAGCTGTACCCGAACGTCGACTTCTACACGGGCCTCATCTACCGCTCGATGGCCTTCCCCACGGACTTCTTCACGGTGCTGTTCGCCGTGGCGCGCACGGCCGGCTGGCTGTCGCAGTGGGAGGAGATGCTGAACGACAAGGAGCAGAAGATCGCGCGTCCGCGGCAGATCTACACCGGCTACGGCGAGCGTCCGTACAGCGGATCGCTTGATTACTCGGCGCGCGCGGACAAGAAGGACGCAGTGCGAAAGTAGATGCGCACATGCTGATCGCCCTGATGATGGCCATGCTGTGGGCGCCCATGCCGTACATGGGCGACGCAGCATTGCCGGGGCAGGTCATAGACGTGGTGGGCGACAACTATTTCTTCCGCGCGCCGTCGACCATCCGCCCGGGACTCACCACGTTCCGCTTCAGTTCTCCACACGGCGGCCACGAGCTGATGGTCTACCGCCTCGACAGCGGGTATACCGCGAGCGACCTCGTGAAGGCGCTCGCCGAGGATGCGCCGCCCCATGGTCGGAAGCTTGGCGGGCCCGCATTTCCGCGCATCGGCGGCTCCATGAACGCGACGTACGTGCTCGACCCGGGGCAGTACGTACTCCTCTGCTTTTCAACGGAGCGCGGCGACACCCTTCGCCACTTCCAGAAGGGCATGTTCTCGGCGCTCACCGTGGTCGGTCGTCGAGTGGCGGGGCGTCTCCCGGCGCCGGACCTCGAGATATCGCTCGACGAGTATCACTTCACGTTCTCACGCCCACTCGTGGCGGGGCGTCACGTCATGCGAGTGGCGAACACCGGCAATGCCACGCACGAGCTCAAGTTTCTTCGGGTGCTACCGGGACACACCACGGAACAGTCCATCAACTGGAAGCGCGGGGAACCCCCGGTCGACGAACAGTTCGGTGCGATCACGTCGGTCGATCCGGGAATGTCCATCATCACCACGATGGATTTCCCGCCCGGCGACTACGTCGTGATCTGTGTGCTTCAAACCAGGAAGGGTCACGTCATGCGGGAGGGGCTGCACGTCACGGCGCGCATGAACTCCAGGTCTCGAATGCCGGCCGGGACGACTTCCTAGGAGCCTGGGTTTTCGCGCGCGTAGGTGGCACACTGCCGCTTCACGGGACACTTGCTGCAGTGTGCGATACGCGCCGTGCACACCAGCGCGCCCAGCTCCATGATGGCCTGGTTGTGTGTCCACGTCGCCTTGCCCGTGCGTGGGAGGATCTCGCGCGCGATCGCCCACAGCTGCTTCTGCCCCGCCGTGGACTTGATCACGGCATCGGGCGCGAACACGCGCTTGAGCACCCGCGCGACGTTCGTGTCCACGAGCTCTGCGCGACGCTCGTACGCGAACGAGCTCACGGCGCCCGCGGTATAAGCGCCCACGCCGGGCAGCGCGCGCAGGTCCGTGACATCGGGCGGGAGCGTCGCGGCCGCATCGCGGCCCTTGTCGGTCACGACCTTCGCCAACGCGTGCAGGTTGCGCGCACGCGCATAGTAGCCGAGTCCCGACCACGCCTCCGTCACGCGCTTCGGCTTCGCGCGCGCGATGTGATGCAGCGTCGGGAACGTGTCGAGGAACTCCGCATACTTCGGCACCACGCGCGACACCTGCGTCTGCTGGAGCATCAGCTCAGACACCAGGATGCGATACGGGTCCCGCGTCTTTCGCCACGGCAGGTCGCGGCCGTTCCGGCGAAACCACTTCCGGAGCGCGGTGCCGAAGCGCTGCGCCACGTCCCGCTCGACGATCAATGCGGTTCCCACGCGGGCGCGCCCGTGAACAGGCCGTCCACGAACCCGATGCGATGCGCGAGGAACAGCCCGAACGCGATGCTCGCCACCCCAGACACGATACGCAGCGTCCGGTTCAGGTCCGCAAAGCGGTGCGTCGCCATCAACGCCGGCGCCGCAATCGACATCGTCACGAGCAGCATGCCGACGATCGTCCCCACGCCGAACACACCGAGGTACGCGAGTGCCCACAGCGGATTCGGGATGAGCGCCACCTGCGGCAGCGTCGCCACCGCCGCAGAACCGGCGAGGCCATGGATGAATCCGACCGTCACCGGGCGCGCGGTGCTGTCCGCCACCTTGCGCTCGTCCCCCGCGAGCGTGAGCAGCCCGAGCACCACGAGCATCACCGCCACCGCGAACTCGAGCGACAGGCCGAGCCTCGGCGGAATCGCCGAGATCTGCACCTTGAGCAGGACGATCGCGCCGCCGACGAGGAAGATCGTCGCCGTGTGCCCCAGCCCCCACAGCGCACCGGTGCGCGCCGCGCGGGCCAGGGACTTCTGCTGCGACACGATCGTCGTCACGGCGACGACATGATCCGGATCCGTTGCGTGACGCATCCCCAGCAGGAAGCCGAGCACCGTGACGGAGAGCAGCGCGGCGATCACGCGACCTTCCCGAGTGCGGCGCGCGCGAGCAGTGCTCCCGCGAACGCGGCGGCGAGTGCGAGCGCCACGCTCGCGAGCACGTGGAGCATCGCCGTCGCCGTGGCGCCACCCTCCACCAGCGCGAGCGTGTCGGCGCTGAAGGTGGAGAACGTGGTGTACCCGCCGCAGAACCCGACGCCGAGCAGGAGCCGCAGCATGTTCGACTGCGTGCCCTGGCGCGCGACGACGACGAGCACGACGCCGAGCAGGAACGAGCCCGTCACGTTCACGAGCATCGTGCCGATGGGGAAGGGCACTGTGCCGGTGCGGGGCACCAGGTCGTCGAGCCGTCGCTGGAGCCACCCGCCGACGACGAAGCGCGTGAGTCCGCCCAGGGCGCTCCCGATCGCGACGTATACGTAGCTCAGCATGCCCGTTCTTTGCGCATCGTGAGGTTCCAATCTAATCTCCCTGCATCATGACCGCCTCCGCCCCGATCAGCATCCATGACGTCCTCGCATCACGCGAGCGTCTCTCGCCCTACCTGAAGCCCACGCCACTGCGCAGCTATCCCGCGCTCGATGCCGCCGTGGGGCTCGAGCTGCTCGTGAAGCACGAGAATGTGCAGCCCACCGGATCCTTCAAGGTGCGGAACGGTCTCTCGTCGATCACTGCCCTCGACGCGGCCCAGCGCGCGCGCGGCGTCGTCGGCGCGACGACCGGCAACCACGGCCTCGGCCTCGCGTACGCCGGCCGGCAGCTCGGCGTGGACGTCACGATCTGCGTCCCGCAGGGGAACAATCCCGAGAAGAACGCAGCGCTTCGCGCGTGGGGCGCGACGGTGATCGAGCGCGGCACCGATTACGACGAAGCCGTCGCGGTGTCCCAGGAGCTCATGGCCGGGCGCGGGCTCACGCTCTGCCATTCCACGAACAACGTGCACGTGCTCACGGGCGCTGGGACGATGACGCTCGAGATCCTCGAGGAGACGAAGGCGCTCGACGTGCTGCTCATCGCCATCGGCGGCGGCTCGCAGGCCGTGGGGGCGAGCGTGGTCGCGCGCGAGATGCATCCCGCGCTCGAGATCATCGGCGTGCAGGCCGCCGGCGCCGCGACGACGCATGACGGCTGGCACGCCCGCGCCGCGCGCCAGGGCTCGCGCGCCGACACCTTCGCCGAGGGCGTCGCGACGCGCTCGACGTACGCGCTCACCTTCCCGACGTTGATGGAAGGCCTCGCCGACTTCGTGACGGTGACGGACGCCGAGATCGCCGACGCAGTGCGCCTGATCCTGTCGACGACCCACCATTTGGTGGAAGGCGCCGGCGCAATGGGAATCGCCGCGGCGCGGAAGCTGGCCTCGCGCCTGCGCGACCGGCGCGTTGGCGTGGTGTTCTGCGGCGCGAACATGGACAGCGAGGTGTTGCGGCGGATCCTG
>JBDSTA010000166.1:0-17722 GCA_039928475.1 Gemmatimonadaceae bacterium
GACTCGCGCGACGACAGCCGGCTCACGTCGCACTCGGCGCGCGACTCCATCATCTCGTACGTGGGCGTTCCGCTGCGCCTGGCGAGCGGGTGCACGTGGGGCACGCTCTGCCACTACGACCTGCGGCCGCGCCTCCTCTCGCCGTCGGAGACGGCCATCCTCGAGTCCGTCGCGCCGCTGTTCGTGCGCACGCTCGTGCCCGGCAACCCAACGCTCCCGGCGTGACTACCTAGCGCGCCAGCGCCTCGAGGTTCTGCCGCACGACGAACGCGAAGATCTCGCGCGCCGACTCGCTCGCGATCGTGCGCGCCGCGGGGATGATGCGACCCGGGATGCGTGACTCGCCGAGGTGCCCGCGCACCTGCTGCGTCACGTACGTCGGCGCGCCCTCGGGGATGGTCGCGAGGTCGTCCTGCCCGAACACGATGACGTTGAGGTTCTCCACGCCCGGCACGTTCGCGTAGAAGCGCTTCAGCATCCCGCCGAACTCCGCGGTCGCAACCACGACGTACACCGGCCGCCGTAGCAGCATGGCCCACTCCCCACCCTGCAGCTCGGCGCGCACCGCCACCACGATCACTGTCTTGTGCAGCGTCTCGCCGAGCGCGCGCACCCAGTCGGCCTGCGCCTCCGTGGTAACGAGCAGGTCCGCGCGCCGGATCGCCTGGGGCGTCGGCGTCGCGTCACGCACGTCGGCGGCGACCATGCCGTCCGACTCGAGGCCGAAGTCGTCGCGCAGCTCGCGGCAGATGCCGAGCACCTGGTCGTGCGTCGTCGTGATGACGACGCTGCGGAGTCGGAGCGTCTCCATGCATCGCGCGAGGAGGTCCGGCAGCTCTGGCCCGGCGATCTCGCGGTTCAACGCGGCGTTGAAGACGTCCACGATCCACGGCTCCGGCAGGGGCGGCATCCCGGCCACGCCGCGCCGGCGCTTGGCGACGTACACGCCGCCGCGCGGGCGCAGCTCGATCAGGCCTTCGTCCTGGAGCTCCTTGTAAGCGGCGATCGCGACGCGATAGTCCGTGCCGAACTCGGCGGCAACTTCGCGCGAGGTCGGAAGCCTGTCGCCGGACTGGAGCGTACCGGAATGCACACCGCGCAACACGCGTCCCCGAAGCGTGTCCACGATGTCGTGGCGTGAGTCGGCCGTCATCAGGTCGCGCTGGGCCCGAATTGCATCCACCTAATCTGCATTGGGTACTGCCTGGATGAGGTAAGGAGGTGCGATTGCGCACATTCTGCTGCATTTCTAATGCGAAGAGGCTTGCTACAGGCACATCTGTTCCGTAATTACGAACAGACTGGCGCGATTTTGGCAATCACACTCGGCAACGACCATGCAGCCGCTGTGCGCATGGGACGACGCGCGTCGCTGCCGGCCGGACCGCGCGCCTTTCATCTGCCGGAGTGCGGAGGATCTGGATGTCTCTCGAAAAGCGTACGGTTGTCGTAGACCGTGCCGAAACCCTGTTTCAAACCTCGTCGCGCAGGAATTTCCTCCGCGTCATGGGCATGGGTGGCGCGCTCGTGCTGCTCCCGAGCGTGTTTGCCGCGTGCGACAGCGACAACGACACCGGTACCGGCCCAAGTGGCAGCACGACGTACACGCTCGACCTCTCGAATGACACGGGCATCCTCAACTATGCCTACGCGCTCGAGCAGCTCGAGGCGGCGTACTACACCGCGGCGATCGCGTCCGCCGGCTTCGCCGCGCTGAGCGCGAACGAGCAGGAAGTGCTCGCCGACCTCCAGAAGCACGAGGTCATTCACCGCGAGTTCTTCAAGACGGTCCTGGGCTCCAGCGCGATCCCGACGATCAACTTCAACACGACGACGGTGGGCACGCTCACCGCGAACCGCACCGTGCTGCTGAGCACCTCGCAGCTGCTCGAGGATACGGGTGTCTCCGCCTACAACGGCGCGGGCAAGTACCTCACGAGCGCCGCGAACCTGCTCGTTGCGGGCAAGATCGTGTCGGTGGAGGCGCGCCACGCCGCCGCCATCCGCGACATCCGCGACACCACGGGCCGCCTCTTCGCCGGCGACGACGTGGTCAACGCCGCGGGACTCGACGTGAAGGCCGAGCCGGGCACCGTCGGCGCCGCCGTCAACAGCCTGAACGTGATCAATGGCACGATCGCCATCGGCACACAGCCGGACGTGAACAAGAAGACCGCCGACGCGACCGCTCCTACTCCGACCTGAGATGACTGACATGGACAATATGCCGATCATGGACGCCATCGACCCGGAACTGGTCGAGCGTCTCGCCGCCCGCAACACGGACATCCAGCGGGGCGGCGGTGCGCGCCCCGGCGTCGTCGCCATGCTCGCCCTCGGATCCGTGCCCATCGCGCTCGCCGCGCTGAGCAAGGATGCCTACGGCCAGGGTGTGTCGACGACGATCAAGAACGTGCTCGACTTCGCGCTCGCGCTCGAGATCTTCGAGAACGAGTTCTACAAGGCCGTCCTCGGCCGCAGCAACTCGGCGGCGCAGAACGCGGCGTTCGCGCCGGTGCGCGCCCTCGCGACGGCCGTGCCGGGCGCGGTGAACACGCTCGACCAGATCCAGAAGCACGAGCAGGCACACGTCGCCACGCTGCTCGCGAGCGGCGCGACGAACGTCTTCGGCCTCACCGAGGCAAGCTTCGACTTCACCGGCAACCGCTCCGCCACGGGCGGCGGACCGTTCGCCAAGGCGACGACGGACCTCGCCTTCCTGCTGGAAGTCGCGCAGGGCGCCGAGGACACCGGTGTGCGCGCGTACAAGGGTCAGGCCGCGAACCTGATGACGAATTCCGCGGTGCTCGAAGCCGCGCTGCGCATCCACTCGGTGGAGGCACGTCACGCTTCGCGCATCCGTCGCATGCGTCGCGCAGCGGCGGGCGCTCCGGTCAGTGTGCGTTACAGCGGCACCGTCCGCGGTGGCGATGCGACGGCAGCGGGCGCAACGGATCTCGGCACGAACGCGGCTGCGGTCACGGCGGCGTTCAACAAGATCTACGGTGCGGGCGCCAACGCCACGACTGCTCCGTCCGAGTCGAACACGACGCACGCCGGCGTGAACGTCGCGACGCTGTCGGGCGCGGCATTCGGCATCGACGCGGCACAGGAAGCGTTCGATGAGCCCCTGGACCGCGCGGACGTCGTCGCGATCGTGCAGCCGTTCTTCATCCCCACGATCAGCTGACGACAAGTTCGTCATTCCGAGCGGAGCGAGGAACCTGCACCTGCACCTCGCTCCGCTCGAATCCACTCATTGGTCACTTCAATGCGTAACCGACTTTCACTCATTGCCCTCCTGGGCACGGCCGCACTCGCCGCGTGCAGCAAGCAGGGCGAGGACGCCAGACCCATGGACACAGCAACAGCAATGAATGCCGCTCCGGCCCCGCAAACCGGACCCGCGGCCCCTGACGCCGAGATGCATGCCGTGCTCGACGAGCTCGGGTCGATGGGCGGCAAGCCCATCGAGACACTCGATGCGCCCACCGCTCGCAAGCAGCCAACGCCCACTGACGCCGTGAAGCAGCTGCTCACGAAGCAGGGCAAGCCGACGACCCCGCCGCCTGGCGCCACGATGACGAGTCGCAGCGTGAAGGGCGCAGCAGGGATGCTGCAGGCGAACATCTACACGCCCGACGGCGCCGGCCCCTTCCCCGTGATCGTCTACTACCACGGCGGCGGGTGGGTCATCGCGAACAAGGACGTCTATGACGGCGGCGCCCGCGCGCTCGCCATCGGCGCGAAGGCCGTCGTCATCTCGGCGAACTATCGCCAGGCGCCCGAGCACAAGTTCCCCGCGGCGCACGACGACGCCCTCGCCGTGTACGAGTGGGCGCTCGCGAACGCGGCGAGCATCAAGGGCGATCCGAGGAAGGTCGCGCTCGCGGGTGAAAGTGCTGGCGGCAACCTCGCCGTCGCCACGGCCATCGCCGCGCGCGACAGGAAGCTTCAGGCGCCGCTCGCGATCATCTCGGTGTATCCCATCGCCGGTCGCGACACCACGACGCCCTCGTACGTCGAGAACGCGAACGCCAAGCCGCTCAACCGCGCCATGATGTCGTGGTTCTTCGACAAGTACCAGGCGTCGGCGGCCGATGGCCAGGATCCGCGCATCAACCTCGTTGGCGCGAACCTCGCCGGCCTGCCGCCGGTCACGATCATCAACGCGCAGATCGATCCGCTCCGTAGCGACGGTGAGATGCTTGCTGAGAAGCTGCGCGCGGCCGGCGTCACGGTGGACCAGAAGACGTACGACGGCGTGACGCACGAGTTCTTCGGCATGGGCGCAGTGCATCCGAAGGCGAAGGATGCCGAAGCCTACGCGTCGGCGGCCCTGGTCAAGGCGTTCCAGTAGGACTCAGGGGATCCCGGCGTGCGCCTCGCGCACGACGAGGTCCCAGACGCCTCGCACGTGCCGTGGTTCGGTGAGCACGTTGCCGAGGCCGACCCTCATGCACACGCGGCCCTGGAGCCGTGTGTGTGTGAGGTACGCCGCCCCCGATGCGTTCACGCGCTCGACGATCGCCTCGTTCGCGCGGTCCACGCTCGCGTCGTCCATGTCCGGCGTGCGATAGCGGAAGCACACCACGCCCATGCGCTGCGGCGCCGCGAGATGGAAGTCCTCCTCGCGGGCAATCCATTCGGTGAGCATCTCCGCGAGACGACAGTGCTCGCGCACGCGCGCCTCGATTCCGTCGCGGCCGAACGCGCGAAACACCATCCATGCCTTGAGCGCGCGAAAACGCCGCCCGAGCTGGATCCCGTAGTCCATATAGTTCGTCGCGCCCTCGATGGCGTCGCCCTCGAGGTACTCGGGCGTGAGCGCGAAGACCCTTCGCAGCGCTTCCGGATCGCGCACGAACAACACGCTGAAGTCGAGCGGCACGAACAGCCACTTGTGCGGGTTGACGACGACCGAGTCCGCGCGCTCCACGCCGCGGAGCGCGGCGCGACCTTCGGGCAACACGCCCATCGCCCCGCCGTATGCGGCGTCCACATGAAGCCACGCGCCGTATTCCTCCGCGACGTCCGCAATCTCCGCCACGGGATCGACACTCGCCGTGGAGGTAGTCCCGACCGTTGCCACGATGGCCATCGGCGTGAATCCGCGCTGTCGATCCGCGAGTATCTGCGCGCGCAGCGCGCCCACATCCATCTCGAACGCATCGACCACTCCGATGCGCACGAGATTCTCCTCGCCCAGCCCCAGCACCACGAGCGCCTTCGCGATCGAGCTGTGCGCCTGGTCGGAGGCGTACACGCGGAGAAGCGGCACGTCGTCGCGCCCCACGATCCCGCGCGCGCGAATGCCCGGCGCGACGCGCTCCCGCGCCGCCGCGAGCGCATGCAACACGCCCACCGACGCGGTGTCGTACACGATGCCCATGAACGGCTCATCGAGGCCGATCATGTCGCGGATCCAGCGCAGTACCACGCCCTCCAGCTCCGTCGCCGAGGGCGACGTCTTCCACGTCATGGCGGAGACGTTGAGCGCCGCTGCCGCAATCTCGCCAAGCAATGCGGGACCGTTGCTCGTGCTGCCGAAGTATCCGAGGAACGACGGATGTCCCCAGTGCAGCACGCCCGGCATCACCTGGCGATCCAGGTCGTCGAGGATCGCGTCCATTGGCGCACCCGCGCCCGGCAGCGCGACGGGATTCTGCGCGGCCACCCATCCTGGCGCCACGGTGGGAACGATCGGCGTCCCCTCGATGCCCGCGCGATAGTCCGCCACCCAGTCGGCCATGCGATGCAGGTGCGCACGGAGCTCCTCGGCGCTCATGTCCCCGAGTGGGGGCAACGGCGGAAACGTCATGCGGCACACCAGTTGCCCAGCTTGCCCGCATGAATCCCGGTGACCGCCGCATCTCCTACGTACTCCCGCTGCGCGCGCACGCGCCGCAGCACGAGGGCGATCTCACCATCTATCTCCGTCGCCTCGCCAGCCATGCCGAGGTGATCGTGGTGGATGGGTCGTCGGCGGAGGTGTTCGCTGCGCACGCGCGCGCGTGGGCCGCCTTCGCTACGCACGCCGCTCCCGACGCGGCGCTCGTCACGCCCATGGGAAAGGTGGGGGGTGTGCTCACCGGGCTTCGCCTGGCGAGCCACGAGCGCGTCGTCATCGCCGACGACGACGTCCGCTACGACGACGCCACGCTTCATTGCGTCGCGGCCGCGCTCGATGACGCGGACGTCGTCCGCCCGCAGAACTACTTCCACCCACTCCCGTGGCACGCGTGCTGGGACACCGGGCGCACGCTGCTGAATCGCATGACCGGCGGAGACTGGCCGGGCACACTCGCCGTCCGCCGCTCCGCGCTTCGCCGCACGAACGGCTACGACGGTCGCGCGATGTTCGAGAATCTCGAGCTGGTGCGCACGGTCGTCGCCGCCGGCGGTACCGAGCGCGCGATGCTCGATGCGTTCGTCGAGCGGCGCCCGTCCACCGCGCGACACTTCTGGTCGCAGCGCATCCGACAGGCGTACGACGAGCTTGCGCGACCCGCGCGCCTCGCTGTGCAGCTCGCCGTGCTTCCCATGGCCGTGCTGCTCGCGCGTCGTGGCGGGGCGCCCGCGGTGCTCGCCCTTGCCGCCGTCGTCGCAATCGTCGCCGAGGCGGGGCGCTGGCGCGCGAACGGCCGAAGCGTCTTTTCGGCGCGCGCCTCGCTCATGGCGCCGGTATGGCTCGCCGAGCGCGCCGTGTGCAGCTGGCTCGCGCTCGGCGCACGCCTCGTGATCGGTGGCGTTCCGTATCGCGGCACCGTGTTGCGGCACGCCGCTACGCCGATGAGGGAATTGCGCGCCCGCCACTCGACGGGAGGAATGCCTCCTCTCTCGCCAGCAGCTCCACCCGAATCGGCTTGAACGTGCCGTTGTTGGAGAGCTCCGCCGAGCAGGCCGTCACGCCCACGATCATGTCCATCTCGGCGCGCAGGAGCAGGTAGTCGCCCGCCTTGGACGTGGGCGGAAGGATGTCGAGCTCACCGGTGGGCAGGACCACCACGTTCATGAAGACGTTGAGCGTGGTCGGGATCGTGTCCGGCTCGATGCCGAACGGCGCGAGGTTCGTCGCGAGGTTCTCGAAACAGCTCGGGTGATGGCCCGTCGTGCCGTAGATGATCGTGAACGTCTCGGGGCTGCACGGCGTGAGCAGGAAATCGTGACGCCCGACCGTGTCCGCGACGATCGTCCACATGGGCCGGCTCCTGTTGGAGTAGAGCACATGGCCGGTCGTGAGGTAGATCGTGTTCGCGTAGTCGATGGTGCGCCCGGACGAGAGCCACTCGCGCGTGTCGTTGGCGGCGAAGGCGGTGAGGTCGGAGACCTGCTCGCCCAGTGGATCGATGATGCGCAGCAGTTGGCCGCGCGCGACCTTCAGCGCGGTGCCCGTCTGCGGCGGCAGGTCCAGCGTCGTGATGACGGTCATGGCGCGTTTCGATGGAACGGACAGCCCCAACCCGGCTCGGCAGCCTTGCCGGAATATTGCCGCGCTTCCGACTGTTCGCCAAAGTCGGCGAGATTCGGGTTGAGCGTGCCCTGAAGCGCGACCTCGCGCTCGCGGACCTTCTCACGCAGCCGCTCGAAGCGGCCGGTCTCGCGCAGCATGTCGAACTGCGCGTGCGGATTGAAGACCAGTGCCGGCCAGCGAAAGCGCCGCGAGAGGCGCGAGCTCGCCGGGTGCATCCCGACGACGAACAGCGCCCTGCCGCCATGGCTGAAGGCGAAGCGCGGGTCGTCGGGATCATCCGCGACCTTCGGGTCCCACGGCATTCCCCTGGCGTCGAGGTCGTGCACGAGCTGGAGTTGACGCCAGAGAAGCGCCTCGAAGCTCACTTCGTCGAGCGGCCTCGTCGCTGGAAACACCGCCACCATCGCACGCAACGGCGCATCGTCGCTCACCTCGGCGGCGAAAGCCCCGAGATCGCGTGCGAGCGCCTGCGCGGACCGACGCGAACCCAGCTCACCGTACATGTGCAGCTGGAGCTCTCCCGTGCGCGCGACGCCCTTTCCCGCCAGGCATGAGAAGCCGGGATCCGCCACGAACTCGTGGAATGCGCGATCGGCCTCCGACAGGCTGACGCGCGGCGTCATGCGAACATGTTCCTGATCCAGTTCGGGCTGCAATGCACCTCGAGCCAGCCCGGATCGAACAGCAGGTCGATGCGCTCATCCACCTTGATGCCGAGCGCGCGCAACTGTGCCCCGGGTGTCGCCTCGGTGCTGTACGGCAGCACCATCGTCGTGTGCGGCGCGCCGCCGAGGTCGAACTCGGGCTCGTGGCGAAGCGCGTCGACGCATTCGTGTGCGTGCGCGCGCCACAATGCGAGGCTGACGCGCTCGACGTCGACGTCCGGGCCGAGATGCTCGCGCCAGAGCACATCGCGCAGGGTGCGAAGCGCGAGCAGCGAGTCGTCGTCGTGCACGGTGAGCTCGAGGTTCACGTCGTAGTTCCGGACGTCGCGAAAGACCCGCTCGCCAATCCGGCTCGTGAAGTCGGCCCCGTACGAGTGCAGTGACACGCCGTCGAGGTTCGCGCTGCCCGCGGTGAGCCATGCGTCGTCGACGATGAGCACCTTGCTGTGCACGAAGATCTGGCTCACGTCCCACTCGCAGCCGTCGTGCATGGACGGACGCGCGCTCCACAGCGCGAAGATGCCCACGCGCGGGTGGTCCAGGAGGCCCGCCGAGCGAAGCCTTGTCCGCTGCCACACACGATACGCGGTGACGTCGGGATTCTGGTTGAGCACGATCACCACCTCGAGCGCCGGCTCGCGCGCGAGCGCCTGTGCGAGCGCGGTGATGACGCGCTCGGAGCTCAGGTACTGGTGCTCGATGTAGATGAACCGCCGCGCCTTCGCGATGGCGCGTTCCACGCCGGACACGATTTCCATCAGGCCGTCCGGGTGCCGTGCGAGGACTCCGTGCGCGACCGTTCGCGTCAGCCGCAGGCATGCGTCGTCGCCGCTGTCACATCCACGCGGCTCCACGCGCGCGGCGTCGGGCGCGCCGATGGTCGCGTCGTTCCACAGCTCGGCGAACACCTGCCCGAGTGCGTCTACAGTTGCGCCGGTCACGCGCATCGAGAGGTCGTGCAGGGGACGCCCGCCCAGCTCACGCGTGGGCCGGCGCGCATCGCTCGGCGCATGTCCGCTGTGGTCCCAGTAACCGTTCACGAACGGCGATCCGGCGACGATCGCCTCGTCCTCGTCCACGATGCACATCTTCGCGTGGAGGAGCTGCGGGAAGTGATGCAGCCCCCGCACGGCGATGTTCGTCGCGCCCGACGCAGCGATCGCCTTCCGCAGGGGCGTCGCCGTATCGAGCAGCAGCGTTTCATTGAGCACGATCCGCACGGCCACGCCCCGTCGCGATGCATCCGCGAGCGCGTCGAGGAGCAGCGGCGCCCCCATGTCTGCCGACGACACACACGTCTCGTCGTACACGCGGCAGTCGGCGTCGAAGGCGAGCTGCGTGATCCAGATGCTCCGTTCGGCGCGAGCGATGGCGGCGAGCAGTGCGCGGTATGCGACCGCGTTGTCCACGAGCCATTCGATGGAGCCGGTGCCGCGCTCCAGCGTCAATTCGCCCGACACGCGGGTGGCGTCCGCCAGTTGCATGGCGCTCACGTTGCGACCTCGACCTCTGCCTGCGTGAAGGGCGCGGCACGATGTGACGCGCCACGCCGCGAGCGAAGTAGCTCGGTGATGCCCGCCAGTGCCACCGCGGCGCACAGGGGCAGGAGGTAGTAGACGGCGCGATACAGCACGATTGCCGCGAGGAATGCAGCGCGGTCCACCGACGGATACGCGGTGGTGAGCAGGCCGAGCAGGACGACCTCGAACACGCCCGCCCCAGCGGGAACGTGGCTCGTGACGCCAACGGTCTGCGCTACGATGTACGTGCGCATGAAGCCCCAGATGGGGATGTGTGTATCAGACGGAAGGAAGACGTACAACACGGCGCCGCTCATCAGCCAGTCGGCCGTGGCGAGCAGCATCAACGCGAGCGCGATCGCGGGCGCAGGACGCGGGATGTGCCAGCGACTCTTCGCACCAACGCGTGAGGAGCCGAAGATGCTCCACGCGAAGTACGCGACGACCATTAGCGCGAGCAGCACGCCGATCGGGCGCACCGCCAGCGCGTGACCGCGCACGACCATCGGCGCGCCCTCGGCAAGGAATGCCCAGGCCGCTGCGGCGACGAGGCCGAGCGTGACGCCAAGGGTGACGAGTGCGCTTGCGCTGCCGACCTGTGCCGCGTCCATCCCGCGACGCTCGTAGGCGCGCATGCGCACGGCTGCGCCCGTCAGCAGTGCGAGGCCGACCGACTGGGACATCGCATGCGCGACGAACGCCGTGGCCATCGCGATGCGGCGCGGGATGCGCCGCACACCGGCGAGCGTGGTGTGCAGCGCAAGGAGCTCGACGCCACCCAGCAGGAGAAAGCTGAGCACGGTCGCGGCGATGCCGGCCGCGACGCGCGCCCACCCATGGCCTGCGAGCTGGCGCAGCAGTGAGGCCAGGCTCACGCCGGCGAATTCGCGGCGCAGCGCCCAGAGGCTTCCAGCCAGCAGGGCGATGCGGATGTACGGCATGAAACGGCGTGTCGTAGTGGCCATGTCCCCAGGATTTCGCCACTGCGTCGGCGTCGTTACCCGCTCCCTATAAAAGCAAGCGGCATGCCGTGTACGGTCCTGATCGTCAGGCCATCTTCGCCTGCAACCGGCGATCGATGGTGTCGAGGAAATCCTCGGTGTTCAGGTAGGGCGCCTTCGGCGAGATGAGGACCGCGAGGTCCTTCGTCATCTCGCCCGCCTCCACCGCCTCGATGCACACGGCCTCGAGCGTGTCGGCGAACTTCGTGACGTCCGGCGTCGCATCGAGCTTGCCGCGATGCGCCAGGCCGCGCGTCCACGCAAAGATCGACGCGATCGGGTTCGTGGACGTCTTGTTCCCCTTCTGGTGCTCGCGATAGTGGCGCGTGACCGTGCCATGCGCCGCCTCGGCCTCCATCGTCTTGCCGTCGGGCGTGAGCAGCACGCTCGTCATGAGGCCGAGCGACCCGAAGCCCTGCGCGACGATGTCGGACTGCACGTCGCCGTCGTAGTTCTTGCACGCCCAGACGTAGCCGCCTTCCCACTTGAGCGCGCTCGCGACCATGTCGTCGATGAGGCGATGCTCGTAGGTGAGCCCGCGCTTGTCGAACTCCGCCTTGAACTCCGACTCGAACACGCCCTGGAAGATGTCCTTGAAGGCGCCGTCGTAGGCCTTGAGGATGGTGTTCTTCGTGCTGAGGTAGACGGGGTAGTTGCGCTGGAGACCGTAGGTGAGGCTCGCGCGCGCGAAGTCGCGGATGGAATCGTTGTAGTTGTACATGCCCATCGCGACGCCGCCGTCGGCGCCGAACTTGGCGACCTCGAACTGCATCGGCTCGCTGCCGTCGGTGGGCGTGTACGTCATGGTGACCGTGCCCGGCCCGTTGACCTTGAAGTCCGTGGCCTTGTACTGGTCGCCGTGCGCGTGGCGTCCGACGACGATCGGCTTCGTCCAGTGCGGCACGAGGCGCGGGATGTTCGACATGATGATCGGCTCGCGGAAGATCACGCCGCCGAGGATGTTGCGGATGGTGCCGTTGGGGCTCTTCCACATCTTCTTGAGCCCGAACTCCTTGACGCGCGCTTCGTCGGGCGTGATGGTGGCGCACTTGACCGCGGCGCCATGCTTCTTCGTGGCATTCGCGGCGTCGATGGTCACCTGGTCGCCGGTGGCATCACGGTGCTCGATGCCGAGATCGTAGTAGTCGATCTGGACGTCGAGGTAGGGAAGGATCAGCTTCTGCTTGATGAACGCCCAGATGATGCGCGTCATCTCGTCGCCGTCCATCTCGACGACCGGATTCCTGACCTGGATCTTTGTCATTTCGCGTGTGTGGGAGGCGTGTGCAAACTAGTCGGTGATGCGGGCCGCATACAGGGAGACCGGCGGCGCTCCGCGCTTGCCTGTGAGACCGGCGGCGCTCCGCGCCGGCCTGTAAGACCGCTCGCTGCGCTCGCTGTGGGCAAGCTGTTCATTCCACGTTTCTGGAGGTATGCAATGGATGTCCAGATCAAGCAGCTCCCTGCCATGCGCGTCGGCGCCATTCGGCACATCGGCGCCTACAACCGGATCAGCGAGGCCTTCGAGACGCTCTGCGGCATCGCGGGCCCGGCGGGCATTCTCGAGGCGCCGGACACCGAGATGGTCGCGCTCTACCACGACGACCCGGAGTCCACTCCGGCGGACCAGCTCCGCTCCGACGCGGGCCTCACCATGCCGGCTGGCGCGACGCTGCCCAACGGCCTGACCGAGCAGCGGATCCCGGCGGGCAGATACGCGTCGACGGTGCACGTCGGCCCTTACGAGCAGCTGCCGGACAGCTGGAAGCGCTTCATGGGCGAGTGGATTCCAGCAAGCGGCCACCGCCTGCGCGATGACGCGCCGGCCTACGAGGTGTACCTCAACGACCCGGGCACGACGCCGAAGGAAGAGCTGCAAACCGAGATCCGCCTCCCCCTGACGTCGTAGGCTCACAGCGAGCGCAGCGAGCGGTCTCCCAGCGCCGCCGCGGAGCGGCGCGCGGTCTCGATTCTCACAGCGTCGCCGCAACGCGGCGCGCGGTCTGGGCGAGCGCGCGAGCGCGCTCGCCCTAGCACGTCCGAACAACCACGGTATATTCGCGCTCGCGATGGACAACCTCTCGCGGGTCGGCAAGTACGAAATCCAGGCTCTCGTCGGTGAAGGAGCCATGGGTGTCGTCTACCGCGCCCTCGACCCCATGCTCAATCGCAGCGTGGCCGTCAAGGTCATGAACGACGCCCTCGCCCTCGACGAGGACTTCCGCACCCGCTTCCTCCGCGAGGCGCGCGCCGCCGGATCCCTCCAGCATCCCAACGTCATCACCGTATACGACTGCGGTGAGACCGACGGACACCTCTACATCGCGATGGAGTTCGTCGAGGGCGCCGACCTCGAGCAGGTCATCGCCAGCAAGATCCCGCTCACCCTCCGCGAGAAGCTCGACCTCGTCATCGGCGTCCTGAATGGACTTGGCTACGCGCACAAGCGCGGCATCGTCCATCGCGACATGAAGCCCGAGAACATCCGCGTGAACGACGACGGACGCGCGCTCATCATGGACTTCGGCATCGCACACACGACGTCCTCCAACGTCACCCGCACCGGGCTCGTACTCGGCACGCCGAACTACATGGCGCCGGAGCAGGTCACCGGCGGCGAGATCACGCCGCAGACGGACATCTTCTCCGTCGGCGTCGTGCTCTACGAGCTCCTCACGAACGCCAAGCCGTTCGAGGGCTCCACGCTGCACAGCGTCCTCTTCAAGATCGTCGGCGAGATGCCGACGCCGCCGGACAAGATCGTCACCGGGCTGCGCGCGGACCTGAGCGAGGTCGTGATGAAGGCGCTCGCGAAGGATCCCGCCGACCGCTTTGCATCCACCGCGGAGATGGCGAACGCGCTGTCGAAGATCAGCACGTCGCTCTCGGGCTACGGCGCACCCGCTGCGTCACGCACGCTCTCGTTGCGCTCGTCCATCGATGTCGCGCTGCATAACGTGCAGGAAGCCGAGAAGCGCGCGGACTCGCGGCGCATGTGGCGCCACGCCGCCGTCGCCGCCGGCGTGGTCGCGGTCCTCCTGGGCGGAACGACGTTCGCGCTGACTGGCTCGCACCGCATGGCGTCCCTCAAGCAGGTAACCGTGCAGCAGACCGGAACACCTGTGATCGCCGCGCCGCCTGCGAGTGCGCCGGTGAATCAGCCGTCCCCCGCGCCGCCTGAAGCCAGCGCGCCCGTGAAGCCTACCGCGAGCGCGAAGGCCGCCACCATGGCTCCCGACGCCGCGCGGCTACGCGAGACTGCGCGCGCGCACGACGCCGGGGTGCGCGCGGCCGCAGCCGTGGCGGACTCCGTTCGCACGTCGCGCCCCGAGCCGTCCAGCGTGCCCGCCGTTTCCCCGCCCCGCGAACGCATCGTGTCCGCTCCCGTCGTCTCGGCGATACCGAGCGCGCCAACTGCTCCGCCAGCCAACCCGAGCGCCGACATCGCGGACGTCGTCGCGCAGTACGCGCGCGCTATCGAGTCGCGCGACGTGAGCGCGCTCAGGCGCCTCTATCCCGGCATGACCTCGGCGCAGGCGAGCTCGTTCGACGACTTCTTCAGGAGCGTGAGCAGCCTGCGCGCCTCGCTCGCTATGTCGAACCTCCAGGTGGACGGCTCGAGCGCGACCGCGGTGGTCAGCGGCGCATATGACTTCTCGACGTCGAACGGCCGCAGCGAACACCAGCCCCTCACGCTCCAGGTGCAGCTCCGTCGCGACGGAAGCACCTGGCGCTTCGTCTCGATCCGGTAGCCGTCAGAAGCTGTACTCGATCGCGCCGGTCATGATCAGGTTCGAGCGAAGTCCGCCGCTGTTCAGCGGCACGAGCGCGTTCGTCACGATCGTCATCGCCTTTGCCGCCGCGAACTTGAAGCCGAACGACCCGCTCACGATGTCGTCGCGCGCATCGGGAATCGTCGTCGGCGAGATCGTGCGCCGGAACGGCGACTGGATCAAGACGGGCTGCGGCAGCGTGAGCTTCGAATGCCCCACCTGCAGCGCGCTCACGATGTCCGCGGCCATCGTGATGCCGTGCGTGATCTGGTCATCGAAGCCGGCGGTCGCGAGCACCGCGTCGTTCTCCGTGTCGCCGCCGCGATACAGGTAGCCGACGTTCGCGTGTGGCGAGAGGTCGCCCACGCGCGCCGACAATACCGCGAGTCCGCGCGCCGCGATGTGGCCGGAGCCGAGGAGGTCGGCGTCGTCCCCGGTTGGGAAGCGGATGTCGGCGAGGACGGCGAGGCTCGCGCCCGTGCCTTCGCGCAGCAGCACCTTCGTGCGCAACGACACGTCGCCCACGCCGAATGACGATCCGTCCACGATCCGCGACGCCTGCAGCACGGGATTGGAGGGCGTACCGGCGAAGTAGTGCGTCGCGGTCGTGCCACCGAAGGGGGAGATCTGCGCGTTGCTCTCACCGCGGAGCCGCGTGTTCACGAGCGGCAACACGATGCCGACGTCCATCCGGTCGAACAGGCCGTACGTCGCATAGAGCGTCGTGACGTCCACGCTCAGGTCGAGGTTGAGCGCGAGGTTGATGACGTCGTTCTCGCGCTCGGGCACGCCCATGAGCGAGCAGTCCAGTCCACCGTTCGCGGCGTCGCAACCATCGAAGTCCACGTTCTCGTGCGTGAACGCGAGCTGGATGTTGTCCATCGGCACGCCGCGCAGCGACTGGAAGTTGAAGCTGCTGCGACCGAGCCCCACGATCGTCCGGCCCCTCCCCATCGTCTGCGCCCGCTCGGCGAAGATCGGCCCGGCGGATGTCGACGTGCGCACCGGAACGCCGTTGACGAACGAGAACGTCTCGGAGCCCGACGTCGCGCCGATGGGGACGTTGGCGATGCTGCCCCCGATCGCGTCGATGATGAAGCCGATGAGGCTCCCATTCTGCGCATTGGCGGACGGGATGAAGTGGCTACCGTGCGCGCGCAGCGACGCGGCGTTGTTCGGGTCGCCCGAGCCCGCGAGGAAGAGCGGGTCGGCACCGTCGCCGAAGATGAAGAGCTGCGAGATCTTCGCGCGGAGACCCTGGTCCTGCCCGCGAGCAGTGAACGGGGCGCTAAGCAGAAGGACAGCGACGAGAGCGAGACGTCTCATGTCCGGCCTTGATGTGGAGAGAGCTGCAATATGTGGGCAAGGCGCGGGAAAGCCAGTTGGGGCCAATTCAGGATATGGCGTTCGGGGCTGGCTTGGAATTGACCACAGAGGACACAGAAGAACTGCAGAACGGCAACTCAATCAAGAAAGGAGAGGAGTTGAACCGCGGAGGACGCAGAGAGCGCGGAGACAACATGAGAATCGCTCCCTCTGCGTCCTCTGCGCCTCTGCGGTGAATTGCCCTGAGGTGCACTCCAACGGGGCTGCTGCCGTTCCGCTTTCCTCTGTGTTCCTCTGTGTGTACTCTGTGTCCTCTGTGGTTAATGCGTTAACCGGATTGGACTCTTCCCAGCAATCGCCTCGACCTCCGCAATCGTCCGCGGCGCCGCACACGAGAGACACTGGCCTCCCGTCTCCGTCACCACGAAGTCATCCTCGATGCGCGTGCCGATGCCGATGTACTTCGGCAATGCCTTCGCCAGACGCGCGCGATACTCCGCGTTCGCCGGAATGTCCGGCACCATCTCCAGCGACATCGGCCGCACATACAAACCCGGCTCGATCGTGAAGATCGAGTTGCGCACGAAGGCGCCATTGTCCGTGTAGGTCGGGTCGTGCACGCTCAACCCGATGCCGTGGCCGAGCCCGTGGAAGTAGAAGAGGCTCAACTGCGGAATCGCACGACCGCCCGCATCCGTGTACGTCGCACCCACTGCGTCCGCGAGCCCGGCCTTGATCAACCCCTTCCAGAGCTCGGCATTCGCGGCGCCATTCGCGACCATCATGCTCGACCCCGGCTTCACCGTGGCCGCGGCCGCACTCTGCGCCGCGAGCACGGCTTCGTAGATCACGCGCTGCTCCGGCGAGAACTTCCCGCTCACGGGGAACGTGCGCGTCACATCAGCCGAGTAGCCATTCACGAGCGCTGCCGCGTCCATGACGACGACGTCGCCCGCCTTCGACCGCATCGTGTCCGCGCTGTAGTGCAGGAACGTGGCGTTGGCTCCCGTCCCCACGATTGACGGATAACCGATTCGCTCCGCACCGAGCCTGAAGATCGTGCCCTCGAACACGCCGCGAATCTCGGACTCGTTCACCCCCGCATACGCCATTCGCATCGCCGCCTTGTGCCCCTCGGCGGAGATCTCCGCGGCCCGCTTGAGGATCGCGACTTCGGCGTCGGTCTTCTTCGCGCGCGCCTGCGTCATGGCGCGAAGGATCCCCATGTAGTCGTCCGTCGGCGCTGGCGCTGGCTGGGCACCGCCCCGCCCACCGCCCCGCCCTGCGAACGGGTTGCGCTTGATGATGCCGCTGTCGCCGAGCGACATCGTGAGCGCGCGAGAGAGCCCGGGCCAGCCGGCATCCTGCGCGAGCAGGTACACCTTCGACGACTTCGCGCCCAGTGAATCGAGGAGCGCCGGCAGCGCCGTGGACGGCAGCGACGGGATCCCCGTCATCTTCTCCGCCTCGACGGGCCCGATCTGCTCGCCCTCCCAGGCATACGCCGGCTTCGGTGGCACGACGATCCGCTGGCCGGTCACTCCGCCCTTCTTCCAGAGCACGAGCGCCGAGCCCGGCTGCATGATGCCGGTGAGCGCCTGGAAATCGCGCGACTGCATGAACGTTTGGTCTTCGCGGGGCGGCGTGCCGCTCCCTTCCACGATGATGATGCCATCCGCGGTCAGCGCTTCCATCACGACGGCGCGCTTGGCGGCGTGATCGGCGGCGGGCAGCTGTGCTGTGGCCGGCACCGCGAGGGCCGACACGAGAATGAGGCTGTTTGTTAGTCGCATGGGGTCGAATATGTGCCCCTCGGTACGCTTGCGGCCAGTAAACCGTTCGTAATCAGAACTTCATGACACAATTTCCACCTCTTAATCGTCGTGTCTGAAGCCACAACCATCTTATCGGAGCCGCCGTCCAAGGATCGCTCCGCTCGCGCACCCCCAGGTGCGCCATCACG
>JBDSTA010000167.1:0-18930 GCA_039928475.1 Gemmatimonadaceae bacterium
ACCACGTGACCGCCCGGCCGACATACGCGCGACAGCTCCGCATACGCCGACTCGGCATCCTCGACGTGACCGATCACGAGCCGGCACCACACCACGTCGAACGCAGCGCTCGCGAAGGGGAGCGCGATGACGTCCGCTGCGGCACGCGGGAGTGCTAGATCAGCGTGCGCCAGCATGTGCTCCGAGAGATCGACCGCAACGACGAGGTCCGCCGTGCAATCGCGCAGGCGTCGCCCAGTGCCGCACCCCACGTCGAGCAGGTGTGCGACGCTCGTGCTCACTGGCAGCCGGCTGACGATCTCCTGCTCGAGGAAGCTGACCGGCGTCTCCGCCTCGTAGACGGGCGCCCACAGCTGGTAGCCGGCTCGCGCGGTGAGCATCGTCATGACGACGGAGCGCGCAGGTGCCCATACGCCTGCGAGTCATCGGGCACTCGCTGCGACAGCTTCCTGACAGTGCGAAGCAAACGGGGGTCGTCGTACTCGCCTCGCGACCAGCGTCCACGCGCGAGCAGCTTGCCGAGCTCCTTGCCCCATGCCGCGGTGCGCACGTCCTGCACCGACGGGAACCGGCTCTTGAGCACCAGCTCGAAGTCATCGACCCGCGCCTTGAGCTCACGCGGCAGCCACGGTACACGCGGATCCTCGTGCGTCATCCACGAGACCCACTCGGGCTCGATCCATTCCTCGAGCACGTCGGGCGTGCCGGCAAGCGCGTCGACGTCGCCGTAGGTGCCCCGGCGCTGCGGCGTCGGCGTGTAGAAGTAGGTGATGAGCTCCATCATAGGGTTCGCCGTCTTGAGGCGACGCACGAATCGCAGCGTGTTGTCGATCTCGCCGCCGGGATCGTCCGGATCTCCGAACACGAACGAGAACTCAGGAATGATCCCGTGCTTCCGCGAACGCTCGGCGACCTCGAGGATCTGCGCCGTGGTCGTGCCCTTGTTCATCTTCGCGAGCACGGCGTCACTGCCGGACTCCGCTCCGCAGAATACCATCGTGAGGCCCGCCTCCTTGAGCAAGCGCCACGTGTCGTCGGAGAATCGGACGAGCGCGTCCACGCGGGCTTCGCACCACCACCGGATGCCGAGCGGGCGAATGCGCTCCGCAATCTCGCGCGCGTGGTCCTCGCGCATGAAGAAGTTGTTGTCGTAGAAGTGCACGGAGTCCATGCCGTGCTCGCGCACCAGGAACGTCAGGTGCTCGACCGTGCGCTCCGGCGCCTGCTGCTTCTCCCTGCTTCCATACACTGAGATCACGCCGCAGAACTTGCAGCCGTACGGACAGCCGATCGATGCCTGATAGACGCCGGAGCGGGCGCCGAGGAAGGTCGGGTGCAGGTAGTCCTGCACGCGGATGCGCTCGTACGGCGGCGACGGAAGCTCCGCCGGCCCCTTCCACGGACGCTCGACGCCGAGATGATGTGTACCGTCCTGGCGACGGAATGAAAGCCCCGCGACGGACTCCGCGTCGCGGCTTCCATCGAGCACGTCGAGCAGCTCGACGAACGTATCTTCGCCCTGCCCGCGGATCACCCAGTCCACGTACGGCGCGTTCAGCACGGGCGCCGGATACAGGCTCGGGAAGTTGCCGCCCCATACGAGCGGGATGTGCGGATAGCGCTGCTTGATCTCGCGCGAGAACGGCACCGCGCTCACGAGCTGCGGACCGGGCATCACGGAGACGGCTATCGCACGCACATTGCGTCCCGCGCGCTGCGCCGACTCGACGAGCGACGCCACCTGCGCGACGACATCCGCGCCGGGCATGTTGCCATCCACGATCTCCCACGCTGTGCCTGCCGGCAACGCCGCGCCGACCGACATCACGGACAACGGAAAGCGCCTGTTCTTCGGCCGCGTTGCGCGCGGATTGACGAAGATGATCACGCGACAGATGCCTCCCACACGTCGAAGCGCGACGGCACGCGCGCACCGCGCAGCCGAGCGGTGAGCGGCCGTAGCTCATACCACAGGGGATAGCGCACGCGATGGCGAATCCAGCGAAGGGGCAGCGCTGCGCGCAACCTTTCCGCGGTGAGGTACTCGACGAATGGCAGCGCCATCAGCGCTTCAGCACGCTCGCCGAAGCTCGCTGCCGCATTGCGCCGCTTCTCCGCGACCATCGCGTCTCCGTCCTCATCGCGAGCGTAGAAGGGCGAGTCGATCACGACCACGCGTCCGCCCGCAGTCGTCGCACGCACGGCTTCGTCGAGCGAGCGGCGCAGGTCGAGCGCGTAGTGCAGCGACGCGTTGAAGACGACGAGATCGAACCGCCCCGCGCACACCGGCAGTGCGTCGAACGAGGCGGCAACGCGCGCGAACTTGCCACCGGGCGTCGCGAGGAATCCCGAGGCGGCGCCGAGCCCGTCCACGTCGTCCTCGCGGACGTCGAGGGCGAGAGCGTCATGTCCCGCACGCGCGAGCCGCCAGCTCAACCAGCCATTCCCTGCACCAAGGTCGAGCACGCGCAGCGCGCGACCGGCATGGCGCGCTGCCGGCGACAGGACGCGCGCGACGAACGTGTCGTACGATCTTGCTCGCACGCGCCACTGCCGCTCATGCGGTCCGTTCCTCACGTATGGAAGCTCGAGCAGCGACGACAGTGGCATCCGTCGCCCCTCCTCCGCCCGGTGCGCGCCATACTCGCGGCGAAACGCCCGCTCGGCGGCGGCGGTGCTCACGCGCGCCTCACGAATCGGTACAGCACGTGATCGCCCAGGGGCGCGAGCAGTCGCGACGTCAGGCGATCCATTCCCTCGAGCGCGGCGAGCAGCGTCGAATGCGCCGAGATCCACGGCTCCGCGTCGCTGGGCGGGACGAACACGCCGATGCCACGCTGCTCCGCGAGCTCGAACGACGGCGCGAATGCGCGCTCGAGGTCGGCGCGCCGATGATACCGAACGGTGAACTCGCGGCCGCCGAGCCGCGCCCGCACGTCGCCGCGCGTCGCGCGCCGAAAGGCCTGCCTGGCACGACCGCGCGCGACCTGCGTGAGCCACTCGGCGGGGCATGCCGTGCCGAAGAGCACGAGCAGGGCACTTCCGCCGGGACGAATGAGCCGGCTCAACCCCCGTGCGACCGCCGGCAGGTCCGCCACGCAGTTCATCGCGGCGAAATTCGAGAATGCCCCATCGAATGCACCGGTGAGCGACCCGAGGTCCGCCGCGTCGGCGACGACCGGCTCCGGCATCCCGAGCGCGCGGAGCTTCTCGCCCGCAACGCGGACCATTGCGGGCGATGGGTCGGTGAACTGCACGATTCGGCCCTCCCGCGCGAGCCATGCGGCATCCTCGCCGGTTCCGCCTCCGAGCTCCAGCACCCGCGCGCCGGGAGCGAATGCTGCGACCAGTTCGGCACGCACCGCGCGGCGCTGTGCATTCACGCTCGCCCAGCCGCCGAAGCGTTCATCGAACGCGTCGGCGATCGCGTCGAAAGCCGCCGCTGCGGGCGGCAACGCCATGGTCTGCATGATCACGCGTGCGCGGCGATGAGCGGCTCGGCTGAACGGTAGTGCCACTCATCGCTGGCCAGCGCTGCCCAGTGCGCATCATCCACCACGTGCTGGCGCACTTCGTCATGCAGTGCATCGCGAACACGGCGATAGAAGGCCGAGCTGTACGTGCCGTGAAACAGCATGGCGAGGTCGTCGGTGTCCTGCCAATTCCGTCGCGCACCGAGCTGCTGGTGCACGAGCGCGTGGAATTTCGTGCCAGGCAGTGGATACGCCACCGACACGCCAATGTCGTGTGGACGCTCCTCGCGCACGAGATCGCGCGTCTGGAGGAGGTCGCTCCACGTCTCGGACGGGTAGCCGAGCTGGAGGAACCAGCACGTGCGGATGCCGTGGCGCCCGAGCGAACGCGTGGCCGTCCGCACCTCGTCGACGGTCGTTCCCTTCTCCATCGCGTCGAGGATGCGCTGCGAGCCGGATTCGACGCCGAGCCACACTTCCTCCGCACCGGCGCGGGCGAGTGCCGCTGCGACGTCGTCATCGATGAGGTCGGCGCGACACTGGATCATGAACGGTGTGCGGCAGTCGCGCGCCTCGACTTCCTCCGCGAAGCGCGTGACCCATCGCGCCGTGAGGCCGAAGATGTCGTCTGCAAACCAGACATGATCGGGCCGCACCGCCGCACGCAGCTGCCGCATCTCCTCGGCGACGCACTCCGGCGCGCGCTGCGCGTAGCGACGCCCGAAGATCGGCTTTGCACACCAGTTGCAGCCGAACGGGCAGCCGCGCGAGCTGATCATGTTCCACGAGAAGCGCCCGTGCGCCTGCGTCCACGCATTGCGATACCGCTCGACGTCCACGAGATCCCACGCGGGCAGCGGCATTGCGTCGAGGTCGCCCACGGCCGATGACGACGTCGTGCGCGTCACGCCACCACGTCCATCACCGATGACGAGGCCGGGAACGTTCTCCAGCATTGCGAGCGCGTCGTGCGTCCACACCTCCACGAGCTGCGGGAATGTCACGTCCGCCTCGCCGGGCAGCACCGCGTGCGCGCCAGCGGCCAGGTACAGTCCGGGGTGGTCCGTGGAGTCGGAGCCGTTCACCGCGACGAGGCATCCCTGCTCGCGCGCCGCCGCGACCATCGCGAGCGTGAGCTCGCGCGTGCGCACGGTGCACATCTTCGTGACGTAGTTGAAATTGTCCTCCAGGATCCCGACGATGGCCGGCCGCGTCTCGAGGAGCTTCGCGACGAATGCCTCGACACCGCTCGCGAGCGTGGCATCGAAGAACGCGACCTCGCACCCTCGTGCGCGCAGCGTCGCCGCGACGAGCAGGGTCGCAAGCGGTGCGTACGGCTTCATCCGCTCGAGCTGCTTGCGATCTTCTCGCAAATAGAGCGAGCTCGCGAGGAGGATCATCGCGCCCCCATCTCCGCGAGGTGTACGCGCCCCATGCCACCCTCACCGAGGGCGCGGATGATCCGGTATCTCTCGGCGAGAAAGCGGCCGATGAGCGGGTCGCCAGGCATGGGACGCAGCGCCGTCAATGATGACTGATCGTATAGACGTACGCTGCCACCTCGTTCACCTGCTCATCCGTGAGTGGCGGGTTTACGCCACCGCGCGGACGCATGCCGAACGGCGCGCCGGTCATCTTGATCTTTTCCTTCGGTACGCCTTCGTTGATGATCTTCACGATCTCGGGGTAGGTGCCGGAGATCTGTGCCCACTGCGTGTCGGTGAGGTTCGGACCGCGCTCGGTGCCCCTGGCGTCCATGCCGTGGCAACGCTGGCAGCTCGCCTTGTGGAAGATCGAGTCGCCCACGGCGACCATGGCGGGCGTCATGCTCGCAGGCAGCGCGCCGACGACCATGGCCGCCTGGGGCTGCGGCGATGAGGTGGACGATGACGCCGCACCACTGGCGCACCCCACAGCGACAACGCCGAGCATCGAGCAGCAAACAGCAAGAGTGGAGCGAACCTGCATCTGGGTCCCCCGGAAGGATCGAATGTGAGGCGAGTGGTGGGAGGCGCGATAACATCGCCTCCCGCGCACCTCGCGCCAAGAGCATCCGATTTCAGACCCTGCGAGGTGTCAGCGCGTCATCCGTTGACGCCGATTCGCGATTGCGGCCGCTGCCTGCCTCAGCGTCGCCTCATCCCGTACCAGGGAGATGCGGAAGAATCCCTTCCCGCCATCGCCGAACGCCACGCCGGGCGTCACCACCACGCCGTCCTCGTCGATGAGCCCCTGCACCCACTCCCAGTCGTCGACGCCGTGGGGCACCTCGAGCCAGAGATACATGGCCGCCTGCGGCACACGGATGGTGCATCCGGCAGCGGCGAACGCCGCGGCCATCGCATCACGACGTTCGCGATACGCGTTCACCTTGGGCGGCACGAGCTCGGCGTGATGGTCCAGCGCGTACGACGCGGCGTGCTGCACGGCAGTGGGCGTGCCATAGCCAACATTCGTGCGATATGCGGCCAGCGCCTCGATCGCATCGGCATTGCCCACCGCGAAGCCGATGCGCAGCCCCGCCATGCTGTACGTCTTCGAGAACGAATGAAACTCGATCGTCACATCGCGCGCGCCTTCGCACTCGAGCGCACTCGGCGCCGGACGCCCGCCGAATGTGAGTTCGCTGTACGCGAGGTCGCTCATGAGCAGCGTGCCGGTCTCGCGGGCAAATCTTACCGCCCGCTCGTAGAACGACTTTTCCGCGAACGCGCCCGTCGGATTGTTCGGGTAGTTGACGATCAGCAGCCGTGCGCGACGCGCGTCCTCCTCGGGAATGGCATCGAGGTCGAGGAGGAAGTCGTTGTCGGCGCGCATGCGCACCCACCGCACGTCCGCGCCCGCAAGCCACGCGGCGCGCGCGTACACCGGATAGTAGATCTCCGGCACCAGCACGACGTCGCCGGGCGCGCAAACAGCCATCATCAGCTGCGCGATGCCCTCCTTCGCACCACTGAGGGCAAGAGCCTCGCGCGGGGCATCGACGTCCACGCCGAAGCGCGACAGCATGAAGCGCTCGATCGAATCGAAGAAGCGCGGAACACCGCGGAACGGCGGGTAGCCGCCAGCCCCTGGATCATGCGCCGCCTCGGTGAGCGCGTCGAGGATGCCGGGTGCGATCGGCAAGTCGGGACTGCCAATGCCGAGGTCGATGAGCTTCGCGCCGCGCGCACGTGCGGCTGCCTTCCGCCGATCCAGCTCGGCGAACACATATGGAGGAAGGCGCCGCAGCGCCTCCGTCTGCCTGATGATCTCTGTGGACGTCACTGATGCTCGGCGAAGATGGCCCGGATGTCGGCCACGGTGGACGCTCGGGTGAGCGCCAGCATGAGCAGGACTCGGGCCTTCTGCGGATTGAGGTCGCCCGAACCAAGTCCCATGGTGCTCGTGCCGAGCGGCACGCGTCCCGAACCGGTTCGCGTGGAGGTCACCGATATGACCCCGGCCGCCGACGCACGCCGCAATGCCGAGCCCATCGCGCTCGTCACACCGCCGCGCCCGACACCGGCGATGACGAGTCCCTTCGCGCCCGCCGCGACCACCGCATCGATCGCCACGCTGTCCGCGCCCGGGTACGCGTAGATGATGTCCACCCGGGGCAGGTCCTTCAGCCCGGAGATGTCGAACGCCGGCGCGACGCGGCCCGGTGAGCGCGCGCGATAGAACAAGCCCTCCGGATCCACGATGGCGAGCGGGCCGCGCTCCGGCGCCTGGAAGGTCTCCACGCGCGTGCTGTTCGTCTTCGTCACGTCGCGCGCGGCGAACACCCGATCGTCCATCACCACGACCGTACCCCGTCCGCGCGACGCCGTGTCCACCGCCGTGCGAATCGCGCTCGTGAGGTTCGCGGGGCCGTCCGCGCCCGCCATGTTCGAGGGACGCATGCTCCCCGTGACGACGACCGGCTTCTCCCCGCCGACGGTGAGGTCGAGGAAATAGGCTGTTTCCTCCATCGTGTCAGTACCGTGCGTGACCACGATGCCGCGCAGCTCCGGCTTCGTGCGGAACAGGTCCGCGAGATGGCGCGACAGCTCGAGCCAGCGCACAGGGCCGATGGAGCTCGACGACACGTTCAGGTATTGCTCCGACTCGACCGTCGCCACCGAGTCGATGCCCGGGATACGGACGAGCTCCGCGATGGGAACACGCGTCGCCGCGCCGGTCCAGTAGTCGCCCGCAGATCCGATGGTCCCGCCTGTACCGACGACGAGCACCGACGGCTTCACCACCTGCGCAGAAACGGGCGCGACTGCCATGAGACACGATGACAGTGACGCAATGAGTTGGATTCGCATGACGCGAATCCTATTGCCCGGCAGGGTACGCGGCCAGCGGGCGCTCGCGACTCAGAAGATGTAGCCGAGCCCGATGTACACGGCCGCCGCGGACTGCGACGAATGACCCACATCCGCCGCGACGACGAACGTGGGACCGATGGCGACGCGCGCGCCACCGCCGTAGCCAACGTGCAGATCGGACGCTGCCTCCGACAGCTCGAAGCCGTCCGTCCACACTCGGCCTGCATCGACGAATCCGCTCAGCACGAGTCGCATGTCCCGATGCAGCAGGGAGAAGCGCGCCGCGGACCAGCGCAGCTCAGTGTTGGAGAACGCCACGCCCTTCCCGACGTAGCGGCTCTTTGGAATCCCGCGCAGCGACGTTGCGCCGCCGAGGATCTCGTCATCGCGGAAGGAGCTCTGCACGGCGAACAGCTCGGTGACCGCCGGATTTCCCTGCACCGTCTGTCCCACCACTCGCTCGGCCAGCGTCAGGTCGTCGCCCAGCGGCACGTACTGGCGAACCGTGCCCGTGATGCGCGTGAAGACCTGGTCCCCGCCGGCCACGCGGCCCGCGCGCTGCACGAGCACCTCGGACCAGTTGCCGCGATGCGTGCCGATCTCCCGGTCGCGCGTATCGAGCACGAGGCCGACGCGCGCGTAGCGCACGTCGATCGTCGGCAGGTTCGCGCGGCCGCTCTGCTGCGCGAGCAGCGTGGTTCCGGAATCGTACGGCACCGTCTTCACATCGACGGTGCGCGATCCTACCCCGAGGAGCACGCGTAGCGCAGGCAGCATGAGCGAGTGCTGGAAGTCGGCGTTGCCGCGGACCACCGTGCGACCGTAGCGGTAGAAATACGGGTTGCGGCCCTTCGTGGCACTGTCCAGCGACAACGAATTGTTGCCGACGCCATAGTAGGGAGCGGTGAGCTGCTGCTCGCGCGCGAGTTGCGCCCCAAGCCTCCAGCCGCCGGGTAGCAGGTGCGGCGCGTCGAGGAAGAGTGTGAGGTCGCGGCGTCCACGGGTCGTGAGGAACACCGTCGGCTGGAGACTGAAGCGGTATGGGTCGGCGCCATTCGACCCGTAGTCGTAGTACTGGGCGATCGCGCCGTATCCGAACCCCTCATCCGCGTCGAAGTTGAGTGCCGGCAGTCCGGTGAGTACCCGGCCCGTGGGCCGCGGCTCGGGCTGTTGCGCGATGGCCGAGGCGGCAGCGACGGCAAGGAGACAGGCGGCGGTCAGGAAGCGCATGGGCGTCGTTGAGGTTGAAGGCTCGCGCAGGATGCGTTGGCGGGGTCTGCTGCGAGTCACCTGCGGGTCAACCGCATTGCATGCTTCACGCCCTCAAGGACTGATGGCCTGTCCCTTGTGCGGCTTCACCAGCTCGTGGAAACCAGGATCACTCCACAGCGCCATGAAGTCGGGCTCTTCGTGAAGCGTGATGATGTTGAGGTCCATCGCGCGAAGTCCCTGGTCGATCGCGGCGTGAATCATTCGCACCGCCTCACTGCCCCGTCCTGTCAGTGCGGCGATGTGCGCGCGCCAGAAGATGGGGCGGCCGAAGGCGTACTGCGCCGGCCACGCAGCGAGTCGATCCTCTGCCTGCCGCACTCCTGCGGAATCCGCCAGGCGCGCGGCGATGGCACCGAGGCGACCCACGACAGCGATGTCGCCCGGATCGGCTGCGAGGAGGGACTCGAACGCCATTCGCGCCTGTGGTAGTGCACCGGTCTCATAGAGCGCGAGCGCCTGATCGAGGCGTGCGTCTCGCGAAGGGCGAGGACCAGGCGGAGTCGCCGCGATCCGCGCGAAGAGCGGCCTGGCCATGAGCGGTCGCCCATGAGCCCGCAGCTCGCGCGCCGCAAGCAGCGCGAGCCCGCGCCCGTCGTCGCTCGTTTCCTTGTCCGTGAAGCCGAATGAATGGAGATGTGCGAACAGCGCGACGGTGTCGCCCCGCGCCGCGAGTGCACGCGTCAGCGCCTGCGCGCCATAGAGCTGCGATGGGAAGCGCGCAATCATCGCCTCGGCGGAGCGCTGCTCCTCGGCGAAGTGCTCGAGCGAGTGCTCCGCCTCCGCACGCCACGCGAAGTACATCGGCGTCACGGTGTTGATGCCGCTGTCCGGACTCGACTTCTGGAGGACCTCCATGACGTCGTCGGGCCGGTGGAGATAGCTCGCCGATACGGCGACGAGCAGCGACATGTCCACCGAGCCAGGACTGAGGCGCAGCAGTGCTTGCGACGCGCGCAGTCGCCCGAGCAGGTCGCCGCGAAGGTCAGCCTCGTAGAGCGCCAGCGCCTCGAGCTCGATGCGCCCCATGTGCGTGCGGCGGGAATTCAGGTCGTTCACTGCGGCCGCCAGGTCCGGCCACTGTTCCTTCACGTCGAGGACGTAGGCGCGCATCAAGCGCGGCGTCGTATACGCCGTGTCGATCTTCAGTGCGCGCGCGAACTCGGCGAATGCCGCGACGGTGTCCGCTGGATGCGCGAAGAACATCTCCCATCCACGTTCGGCATGGACATACGCCTCCACCGTGGGCGCCGTGATGAGCGACGCCGTCGCGGAACCTGGCGAACGGTCCATCAGGATCGCCATCGCGACGGCGAGCTTGCCCGCCAGCTCATCCACGAGCTTCGACTGCTGCGACTGCGGACCGGACACGGGACCGACGACCTTCACGACCTCCATGCGCGCCGGGTCGAGCACCTTCGCCTCGAGCTGCAGCGTGTCGCCCTGCCTGAAATAGCTGCCCATCACCAAGGTCGCCGCGCCCGTCTCCTTCGCCAGAGCGGCTGCGCGGTCCTCGATGCGCGAATTCACGGCATTCAGCGCGACGACGTTCGGCGCCATCGCCGACGGCCTGTAGTACACCTCGAACTCGGCCTCGACCAGCCGGCTGCCGACGAAGTCCGTGGCCATCTCGCCGAGGTGATTCAGTGCCGTGTCGCCCGTCTGGTTCACGAACGATGCGACGACGATGCGGCGACTCGACTTCGGCACCCCGGGCTTTCCCAGGAGCGACGACACCTGGTCGCGCGCGAGCGCTCCGCCCACAGCAACGGCGAGGAGGGTCGCGATGATCACTGCGGCAAGCACCCACCTGGGACGACGTGGCGCCGTAACCACCGGCGCCGGAGCAGGTGGCTCCGCCGCCACCCCAGCCGGCGCCGGAACTACTTCTGCCAGCGCCGTTCCCGCTGCAGGCGACGGCCGAACCACCGGCGCCTCCCGCGAGACGCGCACGGGAGCCACCCAGTCGCCGCGGCGGAGTTCCTCGGCCAGCGCGAGCACGGCGTCGTCCGCTGGCGAATCGAGCTCGGCGCGCACCATCGCGTCGTGCACGCGCGCATGCTGCATCGCTGCACTCACGTCCCCCGATTCGGCGAGCGTGCGCATGAGGCTCAGCGCGACGCGGCCGCTCAACGGCTCTGCCGCGGCGCCTCGTCGCCACCACTGCACGGCCGAGACGACGTCGCCGTTCGCCTCCGCCGCGCGTGCCAGCCGCGCGATGGCATCGAGATATGCGCGCTCGAGCCGCGCACGCTCCACGCCGGCCCATTGATCGAACTCCGACGAACCGCGCACGAACACGCCATCCAGGAAGGCGCCGGCATACACCGCGACGGCGGCTGCGTCGTCGCCGCGGGCGAGCGCCTCCTCGAACTCGCGCAGGTCGCTCGTGATCAGCGTTGCGTCGAGGCACAGTGTCGCCGTGCCCGAGATCGCATGCTCGCTGCCGAGGTCTCGTCGCAGCGCGTAGACCGCCTGCTTGAGCGCGTGGCGCGCCCGCTCGTCCGCACTCTCGGGCCAGAGGCACGCGAGCACCTTCTCGCGCGCGAGGCCCGCGGGTCCCGCCGCCGCCAGCAGCGCAAGCAGCGCGAGACGGCTGCGCTGCGACGCCGCACCAGTGACGGCAACGCCGTCATCGGTGAGGCTCAGCCCCCCGAAGGTCAGGAGGCGCAGCATCGATGCGCGAACTGGTCGGGAAGCACATCCGCCACTGGGCTATCGTGCATGCGCAAAACATGCGTCTTCGGCCCCGCAGCGGCTAGCGCTGCTCCGGGCGCGGCCTAAGGCGTCACGGGGATCGTCCTCTTCGGAGCCGAATCACCCCCGGCGGGCGGCGGCGGCCCATCCGCGGGCAGGAAGAAATCGAGCGTGCGCGTTGCCTCGGCCAGGCTCAACGCGCTGCGGCGCATCTTCTCCGCGTCGGCCACGTCTCCGCGTTGCTGCGCGACCTGGCCGAGCATGAAAGCCGTGTTGATGTACAACAGCGCGATACCCACGGACGGACGGTCCACCCAGTCGCCGCGCGCCATGATGGAGGCCGGACCACGATAGCCCGACCATAACGCACGCGTTCGCAGGACATCCACGTGCCCGATGCCGGGCGCGGGGATGACGTCCGTCGTCGGCGCGACGATCGCCGGCTGGATCTTCGTCGCCAGCCCCTGCACCAGCGCGTATGGCTCCAGTCCGAGCGCAGTGATGTACGACCCCGACGTGCGCGCGATGTACACGGGTCGCGTGCCGAGGTTGTCCTTCAGCAGCTGGAGCACCATCAGGTCACCGCGAAGTGGCACCCCGTATTCCAGGCGTCGCGGGTCAACGATGGCCCGCAGCGTTCCTGACTGGAACACCTGCGGCGTGCGCACGTCGAGGTACTCGGGCACGGAGTCGAGCTCCGCCTGCGTCAGCGAGAACACCGGCTTCGTCGGCGGGGGAGCGGCCATGCCCCGATAGACCGCCGGACCCTTCGCCGCATCGTAAGCCACCGTCGGGCGGCGCGTCAGCCCGCGAGGGTACCAATCGGTATTGAGCAGCGACGTCACGGCGATGGTCACGTCGCGTCGCACGCCCTCGACTTCCTGCGCATACCACAGTGGGAACGTGTCGTTGTCGCCCAGCGTGACGAGCACAGCGTACGGCTCGACGGAATTGAGGAGGTCGTGCGCCCACTCGCGCGTGGCCGTCTCGTTCGCGCGCGATGCGTCGCGCCAGTTGCCGACGAGCGGAATCAGTCCAATCATCAGCACGGGCGCCGTCATCAACCAGCGCCGGCGGTCACCGTCACCATCGCGCGTGGCGAGTGCGCGCCAGGCGGCCGCCAGCCCGAGCGCGGCCCACACGCTCCACGTGGAATAGCTCCAGAGGTAGAAGTAGTCCCGGTCGCGCACCTCGCGCGGCACACCCGGCAGCTCCGGCGACTGCGATGCGCCGTACTTGAAGTTCATGTAGTAGACGAGCGCGAACGTCACGGTGAGCACGAGCGGGCCGAAGAACCAGAACGATGCGCGCTCGTGCTTCCAGTGGACGTACCCTCCATAGATGCCTAGCGCGAGGAAGCCTAGCGCGAGGAAGAGCTGTATCCCCCCCTGCGTCTCGCGCGAGTCGCGCAACCACTGCCACTTGAAGTACAGCCACCACATGCCCACCTGCGCACTCAGGGGCGCCTGCCGCTCGGCGAGGTTGGGCTTGCCGTACTGGTCGCGGTTCACGTTCGCCATGAGTCGCGTGACCGTCGTCTTCGAGAACGTGCAGCTCACGCCGATCCGGTCGGTGCAGCCCGTCGGCTCGCCTTCGTTCAGGACTGGATGCCACGCGGCACGAATCGGCTCCACGGCGAACGGCGTGAGTCCCACGACCGCGGCGAGCAGCGCCACGCTCACGAGCTTCCAGCGCATGATCGTCCGTGGACGCCGCACGAGCACGGCCACGACAACCGCCGGGCCGACGAGCATCCCCGCCGGATGATTCGTGTATCCGAGCCCGATGAGGTACGCGATCATCACGAGCAGGCGGTCCGCGACAGGCCCATCCGGGTCATCGCACCAGCGCACCGTCAGCCACGACACGATCGCGAAGAACGCGAGCGCCACCGTGTACACCTTCTCGTTGACGACACTCTGGTTCCAGACGGTGAATGCCGTCGCGCCAAGGAGCGCGGCCGTCGCCGCGGCGACGACGCGGGTCCAGCGCATCGGCCACCACGCTGCGAGCACGCGCTCGGTGACGAGGAACCAGATCGCCGCGGAGAATGCACTGCACACGGCGGCGAGCATGTTCACGCGCACGGCAACGGAGCTGACCGGCACGAGCGACGCAACACGCCCGAGCAGTACGAAGAGCGGATTGCCCGGCGGATGTGGGATGCCGAGCGTGTAGGCCGCCGTGATGTACTCGCTGGCGTCCCACATGCCCGTCGTGGGCGCGAGCGTCGCCACGTAGAGGGCGAGCACCACCGCGCCAACGATCGCGGCGATTCCGTACGACGGCTCGGCGCGCTCGTGCGCCGCGGTTGCGGTCAGCGCCATGTGAGGATCACCCCCGGAACGAGTACCGCATATCCGGCGACGATGAGCAACGGCCCCGCGGAGATGCCGCCGTACACCAGGTCGGTCCATCCCGCGATCAGCGTCGCGCCGGCGAGCACGCGTAGCGCAAGCGCGCGCCGCGACGGCGCGAGTTCAGGAGTCTTCACGATTTTTCCCTGAGGTGGAAGCGCGCGGGGAGCGCGCCCTAGTTCATCGCCTTGGAGACGTGCAGTCGTCCGTTCCAGCGCGTGTTGTCCACGACGATCGCATAGCGATGATCGCCATCGCGGAGCGCGAGCGTGGCGGACCAGCGTCCCGTCGTCTCGTCGCGGCGCATGTGCGTCGCGTCTTCCTTCCAGCCATTGAAGTCGCCAACCACCGCCACCTGCGTGGCCGCGGTGGGTGCATCGAAGATCAGCCGCACCAGGCGCAGCGTGTCCCGCACGCGATCGACGACCGAGTCACCGATGATGGTGCTCGAGATCGCGCCCGCGGCGACGGGGGGTGCCGGTGCGATCGCGGAGAGCGTCGTGATGGACCCGATGCCCGCAGCCATGGCGAGCCCGATGAGCGAGTGCCGGGCAAAGCGGCCACCGATGGGGAACAGGCCGCGCTGCGGCGCTCCCTCGCGCGCCGCGCGACGAACACCGTCCATGATCGCCTGCCTCGCGCGCCCGCTGGTGGGCACCGGCGCGCGCAGTGCCGCCTGGAGCCTGCGCTCGAATTCAAGATCAGACACTTGCTACCTCCGACAGGAGAGCACGCAGTCGCGCGAAGGCGCGCTGCACGCGCATCTTGAGCGCCGACTCTCCGGCGCCAGTCACCCGGGCCATCTCTTCATACGTCAGGTCGTCCGCGTAGCGGAGCACGATCGCCTCGCGCTGCTCCGCTGGAAGCTGGGCGAGCGCGTGTTCGAGGTCCGGCCAGTGCGAATCCGTCTGACCAGCGCCGGCGAACGACTCGGCGCCCGCGGCGTCGAAGCTCGCGAATACCTCATCACGCCGGTTCACGCGCGCGCGAATCGTCCGGCACTGGTTCACCAGGATCCGCGAGAGCCACGCGGAGAACCGCTCGCGGTCCTCGTAGGTCCCCAGCGCGCGAAACGCGCGGAGGAAGGCGTCCTGCACGGCCTCCTCGGCGTCCTCGTGATTGCCGAGAATCCGCATGGCGATACGGGCGCACCGATCGTAGTGACGATCGACCAGGCGTGCGAACGCCTCGGTGTCGCCATCCAGTACCTGGTCGATGATCCTGCGATCCGTGGTCTCCATCATCCCCAACAACTTGGCTGGCCCGGCATTTCGTCACACCGGGGCGCGGATGCCGTTTCCTTGTAGTGGCGGCCACGCCGGTTTAAGTTACTGGACTCTGCGCGTGCGTAGCTCAGCTGGATAGAGCGCTTCCCTCCGAAGGAAGAGGTCGTGGGTTCGACTCCCGCCGCGCGCACTCCTGTAGCGACAGCGTAAAGTCATGCCCCACAGTCACTTGGACTGATGGGGCATACTTTTTTCCACCCGGTCCCCAACGCGGGCAGCCGCGACAGCGTAGCGGTCCCGATGGTCCGGGCCTTGCTCTGTGGGGCTGCCGTTCAGCCCGATCGACCTCCCGCCTCCCGCCTCCCGCCTTCCCGCCTCTCGCCTCATGGCGCGCCCGAACACATGGTCTGACGTACGCGGCGGACTGATCGCCTTCGTGGCGATCCTGGTCGTCGCCTTCGTCGTGCTCAGGTTCGCACGGGTCGGCGCGCTGCGCGGGGACACCATGCCGCTGTCGGCGCACGTGTCCGAGGCGCGCGGAATCCTCATCGGCTCCGAGGTATGGCTCGCCGGCCAGAAGATCGGCAAGGTCACGGACATCCAGTTCCGCTCGCCCGCGATCGCCGACACGAGTGCCCGCCTCGAGCTCAAGCTCGTGGTGCTCGAGCGCTTCGCCGAGAAGATCCACAGCGACGCATTCGGGCAGATCCGGCCTGGTGGTTCGCCCATCGGGCAGCCGGTGTTCTACATGACACCCGGGACGCCCAGGGGGCGGCCGATCCGTGCCGGTGACGTGATCAACACCGTTCCGCAGGCGGATGTCGAGAATGCCGCGGGGCAATTCGGCACCGCCTCGAAGGAGTTCCCGGTGATCATCGGCAACGTGAAGGTGCTCGCCGCCCAGCTCCAGGGCACGCAGGGAACGGTCGGCGCATTCCTCAGCGCCAAGGGCGGACCGAGTGTCGGCAGCATGGCTCGCACCGGGGCGCTCCTCTCGGCGCTCGGCGACCGCATGAAGGGAGGGCGTGGCAGTGCCGCGCTCATCATGAACGGCGAGCTCGCCCCGCGCGTACAGCGTGTAATGGCGCGCGCCGATTCTGTGAAAGCTCTCATCGGCTCGCCGAATACGTCCTTCGGTCGGCTGCGCAAGGACAGTACACTCATCGCCGAAGTGGCGGACATCCGCAACGAGCTCACGCTCGTGAGACGCCAGCTCGACGAATCACGTGGCACCGCCGGGCGCGCGATGCATGACAGTGCACTCTTCAGCGCCATCGGCGAGGCACAGCGGCAGATGACGCTGCTGTTCGCGGACATCAAGAAGCACCCGCTTCGCTACCTGGTGTTCTGACACCTCCGCACTTGACCCTCGAATCAGGCAGTTCTAGCTTGCCCATGCCGCACGGGATCACGTCTTCCGCCCAGCGCCGCTCCCCGCGGTGCGATCCCGCTGCCGCTTCGCCGATCGCTTTGCCGCCCGTATGGTGCGTGCTCGCCGATCGTCGCGCTCCTCTCCCGCGCACGACCGCACCGTGAACATCGCTGAGCTGAAGCGAAAGTCGATCCCACAACTCCACGATCTCGCGGAGTCGCTCGAGCTGCCCTCCAACGGCTCGCTCGACCGGCAGGCGCTGATCTTCAGGATCGAGCAGAAGCTGCTCGACCAGGCGGAGATCCTCGTGGGAGAGGGCGTCCTCGAAGTGCTGCCCGAGGGGTATGGCTTCCTGCGCAGCCAGGACTGGAACTACCTCTACAGCCCCGACGACATCTACGTCTCGCCGTCGCAGATCAAGCGCTTCGACCTGAAGACGGGCGACACCGTGAGCGGCCAGGTACGCCCGCCAAAGGAGTGGGAGCGGTACCTCGCGCTGCTGAAGGTGGAAAACGTGAACGGCGGCGAGCCCGATGCGGCAAAGACTCGCGTCGACTTCGACAACCTGCTCGCGCGCTATCCGGACGGGCGTCTCCGCCTCGAGACCCGGGCGGGCGACCTCAGCATGCGCGTGATGGACCTCATCGCGCCCATCGGCATGGGGCAGCGCGGCCTCATCGTCGCGCCGCCGCGAGCGGGCAAGACGATCCTCCTCCAGAAGCTCGCCAACGCCATCGCCGAGAATTATCCGGAGGTCACGCTCATCGTCCTGCTGATCGACGAGCGCCCCGAGGAAGTCACGGACATGCAGCGGGAGGTGAAGGGCGAAGTCATCAGCTCCACCTTCGACGAGGAGGCGACGCGACATGTGCAGGTCGCCGAGATGGTCATCGAGAAGGCGAAGCGGCTCGTGGAGTCGGGGAAGGACGTCGTCATCCTGCTCGACTCCATCACGCGCCTCGCGCGCGCGCACAACGCCGTCATCCCGAGCGGCGGCAAGATCATGTCGGGCGGCCTGGACGCGAAGGCGATGGAAAAGCCGAAGAAGTTCTTCGGCGCGGCGCGCAACGTTCCGGCCGGCGGCTCCCTGACCATCATCGCCACCGCGCTCATCGAGACGGGCTCGCGCGCCGACGAGATGATCTTCGAGGAGTTCAAGGGCACGGGCAACATGGAGCTCGTGCTCGCGCGCGAGATCGCCGAGCGGCGCATCTATCCCGCGATCGACATCAACAAGTCGGGCACGCGCAAGGAAGAGCTGCTCTTCACCCCCGAGGAGCTCAACCGCGTGACACTGCTGCGCACCTTCCTCGCGGACATGCCCGAGCCCGAGGCCATCGAGTTCCTGCTCAAGCAGATGTCCCGCTCGAAGAACAACAAGGAGTTCTTCGTGCAGATGCGCGAGGGGTGACCGAGGGCGCGGGCGTGCCGCCGGTGCGCGGCCGCTGGATGGCCATCGACTGGGGCGAGCGGCGCATCGGCCTCGCGATCAGCGATCCCGGTGGCATGATCGCCTCCCCCGCGGGCGTGATCGAGCGGCGCGCCGGCAAGCGCGCGCCCATCGCCGAGCTGGTGCGGCGCGCGACCGCGCTCGAGGCACGGGGAATCGTCATGGGCCTGCCCCTCGACGGCGAGGGCGACGAGACGCCCCGCTCCACCGAATGCCGGCGCGTCGCCGGCGAGCTCGCATCGCGCACAAGCCTTCCCGTCGCGCTGCTCGACGAACGTTTCACGACGGCCGTCGCACTGCGGGCCGTGCGCGACATGGGTGGGAGCACGCGCGGCCGGAAGGGCGACGTGGACGCCCTCGCCGCGACCGTGCTGCTCCAGCAGGCGCTCCGCATGCACGCTCTCGAGACCGTGACACCCTCAATCGCATCAGATGCTCCGAGCCAGCCGTAAGGCCCTGCGCGCCATCCCCGCCCTGCTGCTAATCGCTGCCGCTTCCTGCACGGGCGGCAACGAGACGAATGCGCGTGTGGTGATCCCGCGCGGCGCGAACCTGCGCGTCGCCGCGGAATCGCTGGCGAACGCAAACGTCGTCAGCAACGCCACCGCATTCCGCTTCTATGCGACGTTCAAGGGCGGCGGCCGCTCCATCAAGGCGGGCACGTACGTCATCAAGCCGAGCCTTTCGTGGGGCGAGGTGCTCGACATGCTGCGCGGCGGGAAGAGCGTGGAGCAGCGCATCACCATTCCTGAAGGCTGGTCGCTCGAGCAGATCGTGCCGCAGCTCGC
>JBDSTA010000168.1:0-10004 GCA_039928475.1 Gemmatimonadaceae bacterium
TCGCCCTGGCTCTTGCCGACTGTCTGCCATTTGTCCGACGACCGTCACCGACTTCGCCGCTATCGGGAAGCCCAATGACCCGCTCGTCCAGCCGCGATACAGCAAGGTACGCCGACGAAAAGAATTCGGTTCTCTCCAATCCGATCGCGAGCGCGAGGCGTAGACGTCTCACTCACGACTTGGAGGATCCATGTTGTTCCGCACCACAGGCCACGGCAGCCGACGTATCGCGCTGCTCTCCGCCCTCGCCCTCGCCGGCGTCGCCGCCATCGCCGGAGTTCGCTCCGTACAGGCGTCCGACCATCAGGACAATCCGCTCGTCGAGCTCAACCCGGCGATGGACATGTCCGACTTCTATGCCTTCCCCGGCTCGACTGCGGATCGCATCACGCTCGTCCTCAACAGCCGCCCGCTCCTCACGCCGGCGCAGACGCCCGGCGCGTCGTTCGACCCGAACATCCTCTACCAGTTCAAGGTCGACAACACCGGCGACGCGAAGGAAGATCGCGTCATCCAGGTGATCTTCAAGGGCACCGGCGCGACCCAGACCGTCGAGGTGCGCGGCCCCATGGCGCCCACCGTCGTCGGCGGCATGATGAACACGGTCGCCGACGCCACCCCCGCCATCACCGGCAGCATCAACCAGGTGCTCGGCAGCGCCAGCGGCATGCAGGTGTACGCCGGCTCGCGCGAGGATCCGTACTTCCTCGACCTCGAGACGTTCCTGCGCATCATCCCCGATCGCAAGCCGAGCACGGGTGCGCTCTCGCTCATTCCCGACACGCCGTCGGCAAGCTCGTTCCGCGCCGCAGGCTCCGCCGTCGACGCACTCGCCGGATCGAACGTGCTCTCCATCGTGATCGAGCTCCCGACGTCGCAGCTCACGCAGGGCGGCTCCGCGAAGCTCGGCCTCTGGGGCACGATCAGCCGCTGATGTTGCACAGACCCTACTCATCGACTCGAGGACTCATCGTCATGTTGAACGAACACATGCTCCGCCAGGTGCGACGCGGCGCCATCGCGACGCTCGGCGTGGCCCTGCTCGCCGCGGCGTCCGCCTGCAGCAGCGATACGATCATCAGCGGCCCCAGCGTCGACGCGACGCGCACCTACAACCAGGTGCAGCGCCTCGGCAATCCGCTCGTGAGCGAAGTGCTGCTCGCCAAGCGCGACCACGCCTTCCACGGCAGCTCCAATCCGAGCGACGACGTCGCCAACTTCTCCGCGAAGGTGAAGGGCTTCGTCGCGGCCTTCCGTCCGAACGCGACGGGGCTCCAGAACGCGCTGGCGGCGACGCTGCTGCCGGACATGCTCACCGTGAACACCGACCAGGCGCAGGGCACGGCGGGCTACCTCAGCTACGTCCTCGCCGCGAGTGGCAAGGGGTACGGCGGCCGCAAGCTCACGGACGACGTCGTGGACATCTCGCTCACGGCGGTGTTCAGCGACCTGCTCGATCCCACGCAGTTCGTCTGCAAGCCGTTCACGCTGCCGCTCTGCACCGACAACGTCGCGTCGCACGGTGGCTTCACCGCCACGTTCCCGTACGTCGGGCCGGCGAAGTAGCATGAGGCACCAGCTCCGGCACCATCTGACTGCGACGCTGCTGACGATCGCCGCCGGGGCTGCGTGTCGTCCGCAGGCCGCGCAGGTCGCGCAGCAACCAGCGGCCGCAACGCCGCTGGCGAGCGACGCGGAGATTCGCGACAAGGACATCGAGTACTTCGCGGCGCGCGCGCGCCGCGATCCAACCGGAGGCTCGGATCTCGCGCGCCTCGGCGCGCTCCATGTCGCGCGCGGCCGCGAGACCGGCGATCCGCGCGACGCCGAGCAGGCCGAGAAGTACGCGCGGCAATCGCTGAAGAATCGTCCGGAACGAAACGGCCAGGCTGCACAGGTGCTCCAGGCGAGCCTCCTCGCGCAGCATCGCTTCGACGAGGCGCTTCAACTGGCGCTTCGTGCGCGCGACGACGACCCGCAGAACCCATCCCTCCGCGCCTCGGTGGGCGAGATAGAGATGGAGCTCGGCATGTACGACTCCGCCAGGGTCTCGTTCGACAGCATCCACGTCGCGCTCGGCGATCCCGCCGTCGCGCCGCGCCTCGCGCGCTGGGCCGAGCTTCAGGGCGACACGCCACGCGCGAGGCGGCTGTTGCGCGCAGCGCTCGCGACCGTGCGAACGTTGCCCGAAGTGCCGCGCGAGCAGCTGGCGTGGTACTGGCTCCGCATCGGCGACGTCGAGTTCCGCGCCCGCAACTTCGCCGCGGCCGACTCCGCATATCGTTCCGGCCTCGGCGTGCGCCCCGACGACTATCGCCTCCTCTCGGCCGCCGCGCACAGCGCGCTGCTCCAGCAGAAGTGGCAGCGCGCAATCGTGTTCGGCGAGCGCGCCATCGCGATGACGCTCGATCCGGCGACGCTCGGCACCCTGAGCGACGCGTACGCGGCGACTGGCGACACCGCCAGGGCGGCCGAGTATGCGCGGGTGCTCGATGTCGTCGTGCTGAAGCAGCCCGGCGCGTACCACCGCGCGTGGAGCCTGTTTTTGCTCGATCACGATCGCCACGTCGCGATCGTCGCGAGGAAGATCCGCGAGGAGATGAAGACGAGGAAGGACGTCTACGCCTACGACCTGCTCGCGTGGTCGCTGCACAAGCAGGGACGCGACAGGGAGGCCGAGCGTGCGATGGCGCTCGCGCTCCAGCTCGGGACGAAGGATCCGCAACTCATCCAGCACGCCGCCGCGATCAGGAGCGGCCTCACGGGAGTGGGCAATGAGTGAGCTCGTCACGTTCATGGAGCTCGGCATGCGGCACATCCTGGACATCGAGGCGATGGACCACATCCTGTTCCTCGTGGCGCTCGCGGCGATCTACCGTTTTCGCGACGCGCGCAACGCGCTGTGGGTCGTCACGGCGTTCACGATCGGCCATTCCCTCACCCTCGCACTCGCGGTCACGGGCGCGGTGAACCTGCCGTCGTCGCTCATCGAGTTCCTGATCCCGGTGACGATCGTGATCACGGGCATCGAGAACATCGTCGTGAGCGACCGCACGCGGGCGCCGTGGGGCGGGCGGTATCGCCCGGTGTTCGCGGGTGTGTTCGGCCTCGTGCACGGCGCGGGCTTCGCGAACTACCTCAAGGCGCTGTTCATGGACCACATCGCCGTCCCGCTGCTCGGCTTCAACCTCGGCATCGAGCTCGGCCAGCTTCTCGTGCTCGCCGGGGCATTCGTCGTACTCGTCGGGCTCGATCGCGCGATCGGCGCGATGCGCATCTCCAGCGAGCGCTGGCCGGTGCTCCGCGTGCGCGTGCTGGCAGTGTCGCTGCTGGTCGTCATGGTGGGCTCGCGCTGGGCAGTGGAGCGCGCGCCATGGTGATGTTGTCGCTGCTCCTCGCCATGACGCTCGCGCACCCGTTGCACACGACGCTCACGGAGCTGACGGAAGACCGCGCGCATGGCGTGGTGCGCGCGACCGTGCGCGTGTTCGCCGACGACTTCGGCACGGTGCTCGCGCGGCGCGGGGTCACCGGCGACGCGGCGGCGACGAACTATGTGTCGTCTTCATTCACGTTCGTGGACGCGGCTGGCCGCAAGTTGCCCGCTACGTCGTGCGGAATCAGGCGCACCGGTGACCTGTACTGGGTCTGCATCGAGGCGCCGAGTGCGGCGGGGCTTGCCGGGCTGAAGGTGCGGGCCGCGGTGCTGTGCGACCTCTACGACGACCAGGTGAACGTGGTGCAGGGCGTCGTGGCGGGGTCGCGACGGAGTCTGTTGTTCGTGAAGGGAGACGCGGCGAAGGGACTCTGACATCAGGAAGTCAGGGCGTGCGTCCTGACATCCCGACACCCTGACATCCTGACATCCTGAGATCCCCTCTCTAGCTTCCCCGCGTGCCCACCATCAACGCTGCCATCGTCCAGACCTGGTCGCCAGACAGCCTCGCGGCCGGCCTCGTCACCGTCGCCGAGCGGACCGCCGACGCCGCGGCGAAGGGCGCGACGCTCGTCGTCTTTCCCGAGACGTGGCTCCCCGGCTATCCCATCTGGCTCGACGTCTGCCGCGATGCCGCGCTGTGGGATCACGCCCCGGTGAAGGCGGTGTTCCGCCGCCTCGCCGAGCAGAGCGTCGCCGTGCCGAGTGACGCGACGGAGACGCTCGGCAAGATCGCCGCGAGGAATCACGTCACGCTCGTCATCGGCGTCAGCGAGCGCGTCACGGAAGGTCCCGGTCGCGGCACGCTGTACAACAGCATCCTCACGTTCGGGCCCGACGGCGCGCTGCTCAACCACCACCGCAAGCTCATGCCCACCTACACCGAGCGCATGGTGTGGGGTGCGGGCGACGCGGACGGCATTCGCGCCGTGACGAGCGGCGACGCGCGCATCGGCGCGCTGGTGTGCTGGGAGCACTGGATGCCGCTCGCGCGACAGGCGCTGCACGACTCGGGCGAGGACGTGCACGTCGCCCTCTGGCCGACGGTGCACGAGATGCACCAGGTCGCGAGCCGGCACTACGCGTTCGAGGGGCGCTGCTTCGTGCTCGCGGCGGGCTCGCTCATGCGCGCGCGCGACCTGCCGCCGGAGCTCGAGGCGCATCCCGCCAAGGTGCGCGACGACGAGCAGTTCGTCATGCGCGGCGGCAGCGCGATCGTCGCGCCCGATGGCTCGTACCTCGCCGGCCCGGTATACGAGGAGGACGTCACGCTCGTCGCGACCCTCGACCTCGCGCGCGTGCGCGAGGAATCGATGACGCTCGACGTCAGCGGCCACTACCATCGTCCCGAGCTGCTCACGCTCGCCGTGACACGCGGAAGCCGCAATACCACTGCGCAGTAACGCGTGACGACGAACGCGCTGCGCTTCATCGCCGGGCTCGCGGTGCTCGTCGCGCTCGACTTCGCGGGCGGCTGGCTCGCGCGGGTGTCGCACGTGCCGATCCCGGGCAGCGTACTCGGCATGCTGATCCTCACGGCGCTCATCGAGCTCGGCGTGATCCCGATGCGATATGTGCGGGACGCCGCCGAGTTCCTCGTGCGGCATTTGGCACTGCTGTACGTGCCGGCCGGCGTGTCGATCATTGCGTACTACTCGATGGTGCGCGGCGGCATCACGGCGATCGTCGCGGCGGCGCTCGCGAGTCTCGTCGCTGCGCTGCTCGTCGTCGGCATCATCGTGCAGCGCTTCGAGCGCGACGCATGAGCGTCGTCGCACCGGTGCTCTGGCTGCTCGTCACCATCGCCGTGTACGTGGCGGCGCGTGTGGCGTACGCGCGCACGAAGCTCGCCGTGTTCAATCCCGCGCTCGTGAGCATTGCGACGATGATCGCGCTGCTCCTCCTCACGCGCACGCCGTACGACGACTACCAGCTCGGCGCCCGCGCCATCTCGTTCTGGCTCGGGCCAGCGATCGTGGCGCTCGGCGTGCCCCTCGCGCTGCAGCTGCCGGTGATGAGGCGCAACGTCGCCGGGATCCTGCTCGCGCTCGTCGCGGGCGCGGTGACGGGCATCGTCGTCGCGATCGAGGTCGCGCATCTCTTCGGTGCGTCCGACGTCATCCTGCGATCCCTCGCGACACGCTCGGTGACGACGCCAATCGCGATCGTGGTCACCGCGAGCCTGGGCGGCGTGCCGGCGCTGGCCGCACTGGTCTCCATCGTGAGCGGGGCGATAGGCGGCAGTGCCGGCGTGTGGCTGCTCCGGCGCGCCGGCGTGCGCTCGCGCCTCGCGACCGGGCTCGCCCTCGGTGCCGCAGCGCACGGACTCGGCACGGCGCGCGCCGCGGACGAGGGCGAAACAGAGGGCGCGGCGTCGGGAATGGCGATGGGCGCCGTCGGCGTGCTCACCGCGCTCCTCGCGCCACTCGTCGCGCGCGCGCTGATCCGGTAAGATTCGGGATGCTGCTCAAGCGCTTCTATGATACGAAGCTCGCCCAGGCGAGCTACCTCGTCGGCTGTCAGGCAACCGGCGACGCCATCGTCGTGGACCCGAACCGCGATATCGAGCAGTACCTCGCGGCCGCGCAGGACGAAGGCCTTCGCGTGACACACGTGACGGAGACGCACATCCATGCGGACTTCGTGTCGGGCAGCCGCGAGCTCGCCGAGCGCAGTGGTGCGCGGCTGTTCCTCTCGGATGAGGGGGGCGAAGGGTGGCGGTATGCGTTCCGCGACGAACCGAACGTCACGCTCGTACACGACGGCGACGTGATCTCCGTCGGCAACGTGCGGCTCGCGGTGATGCACACGCCCGGTCATACGCCGGAGCACATCGCGTTCATCATCACGGACGGCGCCGCCACGGACAAGCCGATGGGCCTGCTCACGGGCGACTTCATCTTCGTCGGCGACGTGGGGCGCCCCGACCTGCTCGAGCGCGCGGCGGGGATGGCGGGCACGATGGAGTCGGGCGCGCGCAGCCTCTTCGCGAGCATCCAGCGCTTCAAGAAGCTGCCCGACTATCTCCAGCTCTGGCCTGGCCACGGTGCCGGCTCCGCCTGCGGCAAGTCGCTCGGCGCCGTTCCGTCCACGACGCTCGGCTACGAGCGCATCGCGAACTGGGCGCTGTCGGTGGACGACGAATCCGAGTTCGTGAAGGGTATCCTCGCGGGGCAGCCCGAGCCGCCGAAGTACTTCGCGGAGATGAAGCGCATCAATCGCGACGGGCCCACGTCGCTCGGCGGTTTCATGCGCCCGAAGCGCGATCCGTCGAACGCGCTCGGTACGCTGCTCGCACATGGCGCCCTCGTGGTGGACACGCGTCCCGCGCTCGCGTACGCCGCGAGCCAGGTGCCGGGCACGATCAACATCCCGCTCAATCGCTCGTTCAGCACGTGGGCCGGCTCACTCATTCCGTTCGATCGCGACTTTCACCTCATCGTGAATGGCGACGACGACCGCGTCATCGACGACGCGGTGCGCGACCTCGCGATGATCGGGCTCGACAGGGTCGTCGGGTATCTCGGAACGGATGCCATCGAGGCGTGGAAGGCGAACGCGGGCGAGATGGACGCGACGCCGCAGATGAGCGTGCGCGAGCTGGCGGAGCACGTCCGGCGCGACGACGTGAAGGTGATCGACGTGCGAGGATCAGCGGAGTGGAGTGCGGGGCACATGCCCGGCGTGCCGAACATCCCGCTCGGCCAGCTGCCCGATCGCCTCGCTGAGGTGCCGAAGGACACGCCGATCGTGCTGCACTGTCAGGGCGGCGGCCGGAGCTCGATCGCGGCGAGCATCCTGAAGGCGAATGGCTTCACGGACGTGTCGAACCTGACGGGCGGTTTCGGCGAGTGGGAGAAGGCGGGGATGCCTGTGGAGGTGGACAGTCGGACAGTCTGACAGTCGGACAGCAAGTACATGCCCGGCAGCGACTGTCAGACTGTCCCGACTGTCCCGACTGTCAGACTCATTGCGTGGGCCACGCAAACAACCGGCTCGGCTGAGTACCCGTGCGCGCGCGTGACAGGTCGCGCGGCTCCTCCCAGAAGCGCTGCGTTCGGTCCTCGCTGCTGAAGCGCACCTCGAAGCGCCCGGCGCCACTGCCGCTCCGCGTGAGCGGAAAGGCGAAGTCCGCGCGGTACATCCGCTTCGAATGCGTCGGATACGCGGCGAGGATGCTGAAGCCCACACTCGCGCGCGTCGCGTTCGCGCCGTACGGCGCGTCGCCGGCCCAGAGCGTGCCCACCTCGCCGAACGTCGCGAAGCCGAGGTCCGCGCGGCGCGTCACGTTGGCGGCGCTGAAGCGCAACTCGCCGCGCGCGACGTTGCGCCGCTCACCGGCGAGCGCCGAGCGCGAGTAGCCCATCAGGCCGCCCTCGGGATCGTCGAAGGTGAGCTGCAGGGGGAGACGCGAGCGCCGCCCACCACTGAACTCGTCGGCGAGCACGAAGACGAATCCCGGCGCCGCGCCCCAGTAGAACGTGTTGCGCGCGCTGCCGATGACGCTGTCCCACTCGCCATTGGCCTGGTCGCGCCGCCCTTCCACCTGCGTCAGCGTCGCGAGCAGCGCGTTGCCGCGCGCCACGCCTGCGTAGAGCGCGCTCGACACGAACGCGTCGCTCTCGCCGAACTGCTCGAGCCCCTTCGCGCCGAAGACGCCGAGCATGATGCCACTCGCCACGTCCTGCGTGGCGACGAGGGCGTCGAACCCCCTCACGGTCTTGAACGACACGCGGCGGATGCCGGCGATGGCGCCGATGCGTCCCGACCGGAACGAGGCATACCGCGAGTTCAGCGTCACGCCCGTATCCGGGCGCAGGCCGCTGTCCGACACCACGATGCCGGTGCTCGCCGGATCGACACGACGACCGGTCATGGCGGCACCGAGCAGCGTGACCGTGCGCGTGCCGAACACCCGCAGCAGCGCGCTCACGTCGTACGCCTGGTCCGTCATCGCGAGCGAGAGCAGGTCGCGCGCCGGGCGCTCGATGTGGAAGTAGTCGTCGCGGGTGGAGATGCCCCCATGCCACGAGAAGCGCTGGAGGTCCGTGTAGAACGGGTGCTCGATCTCGGCGCTCAGTTGATGACCCACGCGAAACTGGTCCGCGTTGAGCATGAGCCGGTACGGATGGCCGAAGAGCGCATGCTGCTCGACGCGCAGCCCGTACGACAGCCTGTACGCGCGCCCGCGCTCGATGCGGCCCTGAATCCGCAGGGCCTCGCCACCGATGTTCTCGTTGCCGAGCGAGAACGCTTCCGGCACGATGCCGCGCAGTCGCCCGCTCACGAGCACCGGCACTTCGTCCGTCGTGGTCACCATCACGGCGACCATCCCGGCCGTGTCGCGTACCACGCGCACCGCGGCGTCGGCGAGGAATGGCTGCGCGCGCAGCACGCGCTCGGACTCTGCGCGTCGGAACTCCGTGCACGGGCGGCCGGGCGCGAGGGAAAGGAAGGTCGCGATGACGGGGTCGCGCGTCGTCGCGTGATGCAGGCCGATGGTATGCGCTGCAGCCTGCCACTTCTTCGCCGCGCCGGAGAAGGGCGGCGGCGATGCGCTGATCTCGATGCGGCTCACCGTCTCGCCCGCGCACGTGAACGCCGCCACCTGCTGCGCACGCGCGGTGGGCGCGAGCAGGAGCGGGAGGATCAGGGCATTCAGGGAGGCAGCGGTGCGACGTACGCTCATGACGTTCCCATTCAAGGCACGAGACGCGCCACCGTGGCGCGGGAGCGGCTACCGTCCCGCGCGCGACAACGTGAGCGTGAACACGCTGCCTTCGTCCACCGTGCTCGTCACCGACAGCGAGCCGCCCATGGCCGTCGCGAGGTCGCGGCTGATCGAGAGGCCGAGGCCCACGCCCTCGTGGGGGCGATTGAGCGCGCGACCCACCTGGATGAATGGGTCGAAGATGTGCTCGAGACGATCCTGCGCGATGCCGATGCCCGTGTCCGCGATGTGCACGTTCACCTTGTCGTCCATCACGTCACATCGCACGTCGATACGGCCGCCCGGCAGTGTGTACTTGATCGCGTTCGAGAGCAGGTTGATCAGGATCTGCTGCAGCTTGTCCGCATCGGCCTGGACGCTTACGTCGTCCACGAACGGATGCACCTCGTACGAGAGCTCCTTCGAGCGAAGCTGGGGCGCGACGAACTCCTCGAGTCCAGCGATCACCGGCGCGAGGCGCACGTCCGTGATGACGTACCGCACCTGGCCCGCCTCGAGCTTCGCGAAGTTGAGGACGTCGTTGATGAGCGAGAGGAGTGTCTGCTGGCTGCGCGCGATGCGGACGAGCGCCTCGTTCTGCGCCTCGTTCACGTCGCCGTACACTCCGAGCTGCAGGATGTCCGCGTAGCCGCCGATCGCATTCAGCGGCGTGCGCAGCTCGTGGCTCATCACCGCGAGGAAGTCGCTCTTCGCCTGGTTCGCGCGCAGCGCCGCATCGCGCGCCTCGGCGGCGCCCGCGGACGCTGCCTCCAGCAGGACGTTCGCATCCTCGAGCTCCTCGGCCGTCGCCTGCGCTTCCTCGACCTGCGACGCGAGCTCGTCCTGCGACGCCCGCAC
>JBDSTA010000169.1:0-10859 GCA_039928475.1 Gemmatimonadaceae bacterium
GAGCGCCTGCTGCGCGCCGGATGTGATGAGCACCTGGTCTGGCTCGCATCGCACGCCGCGCGCGAGTCCCACGTAGGACGCGATCGCACGGCGCAGCGGATGGTATCCCAACACATTGCCGTAGTTGAGCAGGCGCGATCCATCGGCCGTGGTACCGCGCCAGCGTCGCGCGCTCAACTTCGCCCAGAGTGTTGCCGGAAAGAGATCGAGTGCGGGCAAGCCGGCGATGAAGGCGATGGGCGCGGTGGGATGCACGGGAAGGCTGTGCGCCTGCACGATGGCATCGGGGATTCGTGGAATGGGCGCCGCAACCGTCGCGACAGCCTTCTTCCCGATCCTTGCCTGCGCACGCCGGCGCCGCGTGTTCAATGCGTCGTCGGGCAGGCCTTCGCGCACGAACGTGCCGGAGCCGGTGCGCGCCTCGACGTACCCCTCCGCCCTGAGTTGATCGAACGCCACGCCAACGGTGACGCGCGAGACGCCGGTCTCCGACGCGAGCGTTCGCGACGACGGGAGTCGCGCGCCGGCGGGAAGCGTGCCGCTGACGATTGCGGCGCGGATCGCCTCGTAGAGCTGCCTGTGCAGCGGCTCGCCCTGCGCCGCATCCACGAGGATGAACGGTGTGGGATGCCTCCGCACTCGGCGCACCTGCTTCTGGGGGCGATCAGGCGGCATGAAGTGGTCTGGTACGTTGGTGACTAATTGGCGCTGGTTACGAGGCCACCGCGCTCCTAAACATAGTGGGGTCACCGCACGCGTTCCACAAGCCAGAATCATCCCGCTGATGTCGCTGCCTGTTCGGTCCGCTCCAGACGCACTTCAATTTCGTCGGTCGTCGCTCTTTGCCGGCGACCACGTGCACCTCGATGAACTCAGGTGGTCGCCGGCGTTCGAAGCGCAGGTGAGCTCGTGGGCCTCCTCGGCGACGCTGCTCCTCGTCCTCGAGAGTGGCGACGCGATGCTCAACGTGCAGGCTGACGCGCTGCCGTCGCTCGCGTCGTTGCGCAACGAACAGTCGACGGCATTCGCTGCAGCGCGGCCGCGCCCGATGGAGCGATGCGCGGTTTTCCGCTTCGACGACGTGGCGGCGAGCGCTTCGGCGAAGATGATTCCGCCCGGCACGCGCCGGCAGGAACGGCCGCTCGTGCAGCTCTCGCCGAGGGCGCTGCTTCGGTTCTATTGGAGGCGCCATGCGCTGATGCTCGGCTATCCCTCGCCGGCGGAGCACGTGGAGGAGGATGCCGTCGCGCTGCTTCGGCACGTGACGTCGCGAATCCTCAGGGAGGCGCAGGAGGAAACCGCGAGCAACTCGGAGGGTCGTAGAAGGCATTGCGCGCTGGCGCGGGAGGCGAAGGCGCTCATGGCCGTGAGCATCGCCGATCCGCATCCCATCGCCCAGGTGGCGAGAGCGCTCCACACGTCGCCGTTCCACCTCGCGCACGTGTTCCGCACCGAGGTGGGCAGCTCGCCGCACAAGTACCTCGTGCAGCTGCGCATCATCGCCGCACTGGTGCAGCTGCGCGCCGGCGCGCGCGACCTGAGCAAGCTCGCGCTCGAGCTGGGCTTCTGTCATCACAGTCACTTCACCGCGGTCTTCCGCAACGCGGTGGGATATACGCCGAGGGAAGTGCGTCGCATGCTCACGGCGGAGTGCATCGCCGACCTGGGGATCGCCGCGCGCTGCTCCTGACCCACACACATCTCACAGGAATTCCAATGAAGGCGTACTCCGTCCTGCTCGCGCTGGTCGTCGCCATCCCGGCAGGTGCGCAGTCTCTCCCGTCGGCGCGCACGTCGGCGCACGAGCTGTGGATGACGAGCGATTCGTATATCGCTGACGCGGCCGAACAGGTGCCGGAAGCGCGCTATGGCTTCAAGCCCACGCCGGAGGTGCGCAGCTTCGGCGAGGTCGTGCTCCACGTCGCCAGCGCGCACTACCTGCTCTGCGGCATCGTGCTCGGCGAGAAGGAGAAGGAGCTCGGCAAGTTGACGGCCAAGGCGGACCTCGTCGCAGCGCTGAAGACGTCCATTCAATACTGCGAGGGCGCCTACGCGATCTCCGATGCGGATGCGATGCTGCCGGCGACCGTGTTCGAGCAGCCGCGCACGAAGCTGCATGCACTCATGACGAATGCGTGGCATGACAACGAGCACTACGGCAACATCGCCACCTACATGCGGCTCATGGGCATGGTGCCTCCCTCGAGCCAGCCCAAGAAATAGGACTGTGACCTCAACGGCAATGCAGGTGAGCGAAGGCGGATCGGACTTCGATTTCCTCTTCGGGCGATGGACCGTTCGCAACCGCCGTCTCGTGCGCCCGCTCACCGGCTCCGATGAGTGGGAGGAATTCGAGGCGAAGTCGTACGTCCGCCCGATCTGGAGCGGGCGCGGCCACATCGAGGAGTGGGATGCCGTTACACCGCGCGGTGAGATCAACGCGGTGTCGCTGCACCTCTATGATGCGACCGCACGACAGTGGCGCCTGTACTGGGCCACGGAGAAGGACGCGCGCGTCGGCGTGGCGACGGTCGGGTCGTTCGTCGGTACGGTTGGCCACTTCTTCGCGCAGGAAGAGTACGCGGGTCGATCGATACTCCTGAGGATCAGCTGGGTGGTGCGTGATTCCAGCAGCTGTCATTGGGAGCAGTCATTCTCGACGGACGGCGGTGGTTCGTGGGAGCTCAACTGGACGATGGAGTTCACTCGCGCGCCCTGAACGTCACTTGGGGGCGGGCTTGAACATCTCGCGAAATGCCCGCAGCGCGGCCGGGTGGTAGATCGTGGCGTGCGTCTCGTCAGGGAAGAACTGATACTGCCACTCGAGGTGCGCGTTGCCGCCTTTCTCCAGCACGTTCTTGAATCGTTCCGCCATGGCAGGCGCACCCGTCACGTTGCTGGTGGCGAAGTAGAGGCGCTTCCTGGGTGCGCCCTTGTTGCGCAGCAGGCTGTCCGCGCTGCTGATCAGCCGCTCGCGATCCCACCAGAGACTGGGATCGAAGGCGATGTAGGTGTCGAAGAGGTCCGGTTCCAGGAGCAGGGTCTCGATGACGAAGAGTCCGGCGAGTGACTCACCGACGATCGCGGTTTCATCCGTGGTGCGATACCGGCTGCGCACCTGGGGCATGAGCTCCGTGCGAATGAATCGCCGGAAGTCGGCAGACTTGCCGACGCGTGGTGCAATGCGCAGGTCCTGCGGGTCGTCCGTCGGGCCGGTCAGGTCGCGGCGGCGCTCCGTGTTCTCGATCCCCACGAGAAGGAATGGGCGCATGGTGCCATTCCCGACCAGCACCTGAACCAGTCCAGCGACATGCAGGAAGTCCTCCGCCATGCCGCCGTCCGGCATGTAGAGCACTGGAAGGCGCACCGTGTCCGACGCGACATACTCGGGCGGCGCGTAGACGTTGATGCGGCGCGGTTCGCGAAGCACGCGCGAGGTGATCGTGAATGTCTCGCCGATGGCGAGGGGAGCAGCCTTCGTGACCTGCTGGGCCGCGGCCGGCATACCCAGCGCGAAGACGAAGCCCATGACATGTGCGAATCGCATATTCCAGGAGTTGGTGAGGCCGGCGTGACCATCGCTCGAGGTCACCACGCGGCGATGTACTCGCTCTTGACGATAAACCTGTGGACGTCCGGCACTGCGCCCTTGATGAGCAGCTCCGCTGGCCGGTGACTCGCGGGGCGCGGCCGCTCTCCCGCAGCAGCTTCGAGCATCCACGAATGCTGCCGCCAGCTGACAAGTGGACAGAGCGTTCGCGGCCCTCGCCTCGCCGGCGTGCGGCGCGCGTTGCCGATGTTGAACGGTGTGACGAACGCCGAGTCGTGGTAGAAGGCGAGCAGGGCGGCGGTGTCGACCGTCAACAGGATCTGGTCGCGGGCGCGCAGTGCCACGCGGTGCCGCTCCATGCGCTCGGCGCCGAGCCAGAAGAAGACGTGGCCGTTGACCAGGCGATACCAGTCGTCCGGCGACGTGCCTGGATCGAGGCAGCGCGCCAGCGCCGCCGGAGGCATCGGCGCCTGGTTGCGGACGCGCTCACCTCCGGGCAGCTCGATGTCGCTCGGTCGAAACGTCATCGCCGCCGCGGCGATCGGCGCGTCCACACCTCGCCGATGCAACAGCCCGGTCGTGCTCAGCAGGCCGTGTTGCAGGATGGACGCCGCATTCGCCGCGTCGGCGAAGTGGAACATGGTCGCTGGCAGCTCAGGCATCGGCCCTGCTCGCCCAACCGCACCCGATCACTAATGAAGGAGCGAACGTTCGGTGGGAGACAGCCTGAGCGTGAACGGCTCCCTCACCCTCGAGCTGAGCTCGACCGCGAGCGAGTCGCGCCAGACGGGCGTCGAGGCAAGCGACGAAAGGAAGTGATCGTAGCCGCCTACATCCTTGAACCGGCTGAACCAGACGAAGACGTGCTCGCGCTCGCGCACGGGCAGGCCGGGAAAGGTGTTCGCGCTCTGTTCGGATACGAACGATGCGATGACCGGCGCCCCAGCCGACTGGAGGACTGGCGCGATGGTCTCACCGAAGAACTTCACGAAGTCGCTTTCCTTCTCGGGCGTGGGATCGAGATGATAGACCGTTGCGACGATGAAGCCGTGCACCGGCGTCGTGCTGCCGATGGGCTGACGCTGGAGCCCGTCCAGGTCGAATGCTGCGTCCGGGCGCACCGGGCGCAGGAGCAGCACGTTGTCGTTGTCGATGATCGTCTCGTTCGCCGCCGTGCGGCGCGAGCGCCACTCGGGTCCCGTATAGAAGGTCGTGAGTCCCTGCTTGCGTGTTTCCATGTCGGAAAATCCGCGGAGCCAGACGAACTTGTTCGGGTCGTCGAGGTTGCGGAACTGGCCGATGACCTTGATGCCCGCGGCTTCCTGCGGCTCGACGAACGCCGCATCGAACATGCGGATGAGGTCGTCCCTGCGGCCCTTGTGCAGCGTGTACTGCCGCAGCTCGACGATGGGTGAGGAGCGAGTGGGCTCGCTCCGCGCGACGCTGGTTGCGGGCAGCAGGGTCATATGGGCGATCGGGCTCGGTGTCGCGCACGCGGACATGATCACGCAGAGCAGCGTGAGCAGTGCGGGAACGCGCGTCGGTGCCAGCTCATGCTCGAACATGGGGCGTCCCCGGGAATGCGAGATGTGGGTGGTGCGGTGATGACGCATAGTCGGTGTGAGGCGGCTTGCTTGGTAGGTCCATTTCCCTGTCAGTCGACCATGCCACTTCCACTGCACTAGTGGTCCTGTACGCGAAGCGTGATGTGGCTCTGGATGAACGTCAGCGGCGCTTCGATGTTGCGAGCACCGTCGTGCAGTGACCTCCCCATTTCAATCCGGCACCGTGAAGCAAGCGATCAACATCATCGTTCGAAGGGCAGTCGCGGAGGACCTGGTCGCCATCGCGCCATTGTTCGATGCGTACCGGCAGTTCTATGGCGCGACAGCCAATGCTGCCGGGACGCACGCCTTCCTCGAAGCGCGACAGGCGCGCAAGGAATCGACACTGTGGGTAGCGCTGAACCCGGATGCGGATGAGCAGGCTGTCGGATTCGCGCACCTCTATCCGTGCTTCTCGTCGGTGTCGCTGGCGCCGATCGTGATCCTGAACGACCTGTATGTGTCGCCCGAGTGGAGACGAACGAACGTCGCGCGGTGCCTGATCGCAGCGATCATCGAGCATTCGGCGCAGCTCGGAGCAGTGAGGCTCGAGCTCGCGACGCAACTCAGCAACGAGCCCGCGCGACGCCTCTATGGTTCACTGGGTTTCGAGCCAGACCTCGAGTTCACGCACCTCAACTACGCCCTCGCCACGCCGGCGCAGCACGCAGGGGCTTGATGTCGCGCCGCGGCGGTGCTGGCCGCTCGTCTCCATCGAGGAACGCAGCGACCTCGCGATACAGCGCGACGCGACTCGATTCGAGATGCATCACGTGCGTGCCGCGACTGATCGTGACGTTGCGCTTGATCGATGTGCCCGTGAGCGCGTCGTAAAGCCACTGCGCATCGGCGTCCGTGCACACGCTGTCCCACTCGCCACGCACGATCAGCACGGGCACCGTGATGGCGCCGGGGTCGTAGCCGAGGTGACCGGCGTCTGCAGCGTCGAGATCCGCGGCTGGACCACCCGGCACGGCGACGCTGGACGGACTGCGCCGGTGGCTCGTTGGATCGCTGGCGATGTACGCCGGACACCAGGCGGCGAGGTGCGCCGCGTCGAACACTTCGTCCTCGCTCTTCGGCACGTAGCCACGGAAGCGGGAACGCTGGTCGTCCTCCGTGACGTACACATAGGCCGGACCAACGGCGGCCGGGGCCGTTCCCCTGCCCGGAGCAATCGGGCCGAATTGCACGAGTCGCTCGACTGCTTCAGGATGTTCGCTCACATAGAGGCCCGCCGGGATGCTGCCCCATGAGTGCGCAATGAGCGACACGCGAGTCGCCGGCTGACGCGACGCCCTCACCGCGTTGAACCGCACGAAGCCGACGGCGGCCGCGATCTGACGCGCCGCTTCCGGCGCGCGGCCCAGCGGCGCGTTCGCTTCCGGTGGCTGGCGCATCACTTCGTAGCGCTCCGAGCCACCATATCCGATGAAGTCGAGGGCCCATACATCGTAGCCCTGTGCCGACATCGCATCCATCCACGATTCGCCATCGAGACGAAACCCGGCAGCGAGCGCCGAGGGAAACGTGGCTCCGTGAATGAAGAGTACCGGTGCACGCAGCTTTCCTGGCGCGCCCCTCGGCGGAGGCAGGTGCCGCAGCAGCGCGCGTCGCCCCGCTGTATCGGCAGCAAAGCGAAACTGCTCCTCGCGCGCGCGGCGAATCTCAGGCACTGATCGGGCCCGATCCTGTCAGGGCTTGAAGGACGTATGCGCCGAGTGGAGTTCGTGCCAGTAATGAGTGGGCATGAGCTCGATCAGTGAGCCGGCGACATCGCCGGAGTTCCGTCCGACCACTTTCGGACGGGAATGAACAGCGTGAGGATCCGCGCGTGCGGATCGGCGTCGGCGATGACGACGGACATCTTCGCATCCGCTCCCCACATCGTCGGAGGCATCGCCTTGTCGAAGTAGAACATGAGATGCGGCGCCGCTGCGGGATTGACGTCCTGGAGGTACTGCTGCTTCGAAAGCATGTACGTCATGGCGCCCGCTGCCGGCGACGGGATCTTGTGCGCCGCGTAGTCGCGCTGACTGCGCGCCACCGCTTCCTGCGGAGTCACGCCACTCACCACGAGCTCCGCCTCCGCCAGGATCTGTGGGAGCACGGTGCGCGAGGCGGGCAGGTTGAAGCAGTGCGGCGCGCGGATGCGCGGATTCCAGTAGCCTGGATCGTCGATGGGGCCGGAGAACGAACGAAGCACCACGCACGTGAAGCCGTTGGTCCCGTGCACCGCCTCGACGAACTTCGTGCGCGTGAACACCATGACGGTCGCGGAATCGGAGGCCTGCTTCGGAGCAGCGGTCCTCGCGAGTGTAATCTCGGCCGAGCGGTCTGCCATGAGGTATGGCGTCATGTCCCGGCGCGCCTGCGCCTCGATGGACATGGGGCCGATGAGGCCGAGCGCAATGAGACATGCAGTGCGGCGTCGCGTCATGGCATGCGTTGGCTGAGGTGGGATGTTCGTCGCGCGGTGCCTGCACTCAGTCTATGTGTTCCGCCGGACTGGGCTGTCGAATTCCTGTTCGCGCAGCGTACCGGGCGTGGCGACACTTGCGTGGCGACTTATCTTGCCGAATGCATCGTGAACGAACACCTGTGAGCGCCGAGCATGAGAATGCGGGCATCGCTGCGAGCGGATGGTCATCCGCCGTGGAGCTGCGACAGCTGCGCGCGCTGCTGGCTGTCGTCGAGCACGGAAGTATCAGCTCGGCGGCGGCAGCGCTCGGGCTCGCACAGTCGACTGTCTCCGAGGCCCTCGCCGCGCTGGAGCGCGCGACGGGAACGCCGCTGCTCCGCCGCCGGCGTGGTGCGCATGCCGTATCACTGACCGACGCTGGCGCCGCGCTGCTTCCGCACGCGCAACGAATGCTGCAGGAAGTGGATGCGATGCATGCGGCCGTCGCGCGCGTGTCGCAGAACGCCCTCGGACACGTGCGCATCTCGGCGAACGAGTCGGTGAGCACGTATGTCCTTGCGCCGGCGCTCGGCGTACTGCGGAAGCGATGGCCCAAGGTGCGCTTCTCCGTCACGGTCGGCACGTGTCCCATGATCCGCAGCGCCATTGCTGATGGCCTCGCCGACCTCGGGTTGCTCCTCGAGGAGAGCACGAAGGGAGATGTCGCCGGCGTCGCGCAGGCGATTGTCGTCACGGCGGACATCGCGCTGATGGTGTTCGCGCAGCGCGGACATCCGTTGCTTCACGGATCGAAGACGCACGCCCGGCACGAGCTCGCTCGCTATTCCATATATGTCGCCGACTCGGCCGGCGACTTTCATGACCTCGTCAATCGGTACTTCACCGCCGACGGGTTGCCCGCCCCTCGCCTCGAGTCCGTCGGCAGCATCGAGAGCGTGAAGCGTGGCGTCGCAGACGATCCGCTGGCGCTGGGACTGCTGCCCACCTATGCAATCGCCGAGGAGCTCGCGCAGCGTGCGGTCAGCTCTGTTTCGCTACGGCCGGCGCTCCCGCTCATGCGCCTGGTGGCCCTCGGGTCGCCGGCGAATGCCGAGCCTCATCCTATAGTAGGGGAGCTAGTGGATCAGCTGCGCTCCCGGTAGCGAGAGCCGCTGCCGCTACATGCCGGACTGACGCGAGCAGCCGAAGCGTCGCGGCATTGAAGGCGGCGCTGGCTTCCAGGTTCGGCATGTGGCCGATGCCCTCCATCAGGACGAGCTCCGACCGCGACAGCAGCGCGTGCATGTGCTCCGCATCCGCGAGCGTGGTGAAGGCGTCCTCGCGACCGACGACGACGAGTGCCGGCACCGAGAGCGCGGCCAGGGTTGGCACGTACGACGGCCGTTCCGCGCGACCGCGAAGCGCCGCCGCCGCGCCAACCGGATTGGAATGCCGCATCATCTTGCGCATCTGCGCAGCGACGGCGGGAAGGCGCACGATCGAGGCTGGCGCGAGCATCTTTCCCAGGACGTCGTCAGCGTACGGCGCCATGCCCTCACGCGACAGGCGCTCGGCCATCGCATAGCGAGCCAGCCTTCCGTCCGGCGTCTCTTCCTGCGGAAACGTCGCGGCAAGCAGCAGACCTCGTACGCGCTCGGGGAACATGCGACAGAACTCCATCGCGATCTGGCCGCCCATCGAGAGACCGGCAATGACCACGCTGCCGACGCCGAGTGCATCGAGTAGCGCCGCGATGTCGCTGGCGAAACGGTGCAGCGTCGTGATGCCCGGTGTGACGCCCGACTCGCCATAGCCGCGCAGGTCCGGGATGATCACGCGCCAGCCGGCATTCGCGAGTGCCTCGCGCTGCGGATCCCACATCGTGCGGTTGAAGGGATGTCCGTGGACGAGGACGATGACGTCGGCGCTGGTGCCCAGATCGTCGTAGGCCAGTGCGAGCCCATCGATATCCGCTACGGCCATGGTTGGCGGTCTCCGTTTCATGTGAGAGGTCGGCATATGACAGGTAAGCGTGCTTCCGTCGCCGAGCTATCAGGATTCTGGCCGCACGCGGTGCGCAGTAATTCGATAGCTGTGGCGGCGTGCAGCATCTACCTCTCTCGCGATGACCAGACGCCGGCTGTCGCCGCCCACTCTCAAGAGGACGCTACAATGAAGGCGCTCCGCCATCTACCCTTCGTGACGAGCCTGCTCTGCGCCATGCTCGCCACCACACCATTGCCCCTGCTCGCGCAGGCAAAGGACGCACCCGTTGCCGGGGCGCACGACTTCGACTTCGAGATCGGCACCTGGAAGACACACCTGCGTCGGTTGCTGAAGCCGTTGACCGGGTCGAACACCTGGGTCGAGTACGACGGCACGACCGTCGTGCGCAAGGTCTGGGATGGCGCGGCCAACCTCGTCGAGCTCAAGGTGGACGGGCCAGCCGGTCACTTCGAAGGCTTGAACCTTCGCTTGTTCAACCCGCAGTCGCGTCAGTGGAGCCTCAACTTCGCCAATCGGGGCGGTGGCAGCATGAGCGTGCCCACCATCGGCGAGTTCCGCAACGGTCGCGGCGAATTCTACGACCAGGAAGAAGTGAATGGGCGCTTCGTCCTGGTTCGCTTCGTCATCATCGTCGTCGATGCCAACACGTGCCGCTTCGAGCAGTCGTTCTCGGCGGACGGAGGCAAGACGTGGGAGTTGAACTGGATCGCGGTAGACACGCGGGTCAAGATAGACGTCGACGCGAAACGGTGACGCCCGTCAGGTCATCGCCCGCGACGATGGGAGATATCGCCGTTCTGGAGTGATGCCGTCGCACGCACATGTTCCTCCGTGAGATCCAGCTCGCAAGTGAGCACTACTCGAACGGAGGAATCATGCAGGCCCTGATCGTCATCGACGCACAGAACGAGTTTTCAGCCAACGGACAGCGTGCCGTCCCCAATCACGCGGCGGCGCTCACGAATATCCAGGCGCACGTCGCGCGCGCGCGACAGGCGGGCGAGCCCATCGCATTCGTGCAGCACTTCAACCGGCCGAACGAGTCGAGCGCGTTCGTTCCCGGTACGTGGGGTTCGGAGCTCTCGCCCGGACTGAAGCCTCGTGATGGCAGCGCAACCGAAAGGCACTTCACGAAGGACGTCTTCGGTGCGTTCACCGGCACCGGCCTCGATGGCTGGCTGAGGGAGCTCGGCGTCACCCGCGTGTTGCTCGTGGGCTTCTTCACGCACATGTGCGTGTCCACGACGGCGCGTGAGGCGCTCGTTCGCGACTTCGACGTCGTGATCGATCACGACGC
>JBDSTA010000170.1:0-15707 GCA_039928475.1 Gemmatimonadaceae bacterium
GCGCCGTCCACCGACCAGCCACGACGAATGAGCACGCTGCTGATCGCGCCGCCGGCGAGGTTGCCGATGTCCGCGAACAGGAATGGCACCCACGCCAGCAATCCGATGAGCGCGAGCGTGAAGCCGCGCTCGCCCTTCAGGTAGTTCGGCAGCCACGCGATCAGGAACCACCAGATCGGGTCGCTGAAGAAACGCGCCGCAATCACCGCCCACACCTGGCGATGCTTGAACAGCTCCAGCCACGGCCGCCGCGTTACAGTCGCCGTCGCGTCGATCGCGGGCTGGTCGGAGAGGATGTAGCTGCGCTCCTCGTCGGACAGGTTGGGATGGCGCAGCGGCGACTCGTAGAACTTGTACCACAGGACCATCAGTATCATCGACAGCCCCGCGCCGATGAAGAACGCGTAGCGCCATCCATAGTTGAGCGCCACCCACACGATGACGGGCGGCGCGACCACGGCGCCGATCGTCGAGCCACCATTGAAGATCGACATCCCGAAGGCACGCTCGCGCACAGGGAACCACTCCGCCACCGCCTTCGCGGCGCCCGGCCAGTTGCCAGCCTCGCCGATGCCGAGGATGAAGCGGAAGATGCCGAGCTGGATGACGTTGCGCGCGGTCGCGTGCAGCATCGACGCGATGGTCCAGATGCCGACGAACAGCATGAACCCGCGACGCACACCGATCTTGTCGAGCACGCGGCCGGACAGCGCCTGCGAGATCGTGTAGCCGAGGAGAAAGATGGTGACGACGCGCGAGTACGACACGTTGTTCATGTGGAACTGCTCGCGAATCGTCGGCGCGAGCACGGACAACGTCTGCCGGTCGATGTAGTTGATGATCGTGACCATGCAGATCATCCCCACGATCCACCATCGCAGCCCGCGCACCTTGTTCGCCATCAGCGCTTCGGCGCGAGGAAGTCCTCGCGAATCGGCGTGAAGACGTCGAGCAGCACGCCCCCCTCCAGCGCGGTCACGCCGTGCATCACGTCCCGCTCGGCATAGAACACGTCGCCGGTGCCGAGCTCGGTCACCTGGTCGCCGACCTTCACCTCGAAGCGGCCCGCGACGACGTACGTCGCCTGGCGATGCGGATGGTGATGCATCGCCCCGATGCCGCCCTTCTCGAACTCGACGCGCACCATCATCAGGTCACTGCCGTGGCCGAGCACCTGGCGTCGCACGCCCTCGGCCATCTTCTCCCATCCGATGTCGGCGCAGCGGACGAACGATTCGGTTGTGCTCATCAGATGAAGTAGAGTCCGCCGTTGATCTCGACCGACTCGCCGGTGATGTACGCGGACATGTCGGAGGCGAGGAAGAGCACGGCGTTGGCGACGTCGTCGCTCGAGCCCTCGCGGCCCACGAGCGTCTTCGACGCGACGGCCTGCCGCACCTCGGGCTTGGTGAAGGTGTCGTGGAATGTTGTGTCGATCATCCCGGGCGATACGGCGTTCACGCGGATCTTCCTCGCGCCGAGCTCCTTGGCGAGCCCGCGCGTGAGTGTGAGCACCGCGCCCTTCGCCGACGAGTACGCGAGCGCGCCACCGCCTCCTCCGTCGCGCGCGGCGAGTGAGGCGAGGTTCACGATCGACCCGCCTTCGCCCATCACGGGCGCGAACGCCTTCACGACGAGGAAGATGCTCTTCACGTTGAGCGAATAGACGGCGTCCCAGAACGTCTCGTCCATCTCCTCGAGCTTCTTCCGCGCGAGGATGCCGCCCGCATTGTTGACGAGGATGTGCACGCTCTTCCCGAACGCCTTGGTCGTCTCGGCGACGAGGCGATCGACGTCGGCCTTCTTCGAGACGTCCGCCTGCACGGCGATCGCCTTGCCGCCCGCCTTCACCACCTCGGCGACGAGCGCATTCGCGGCGTCGCCGCTGCTGTGGTAGTTGATCACGACCGATGCGCCGGACTCGGCAAGCTTGAGCACGACGGCACGCCCGATGTCACGCGCACCGCCCGTGACGACGGCAACTTTATCCTTCAGGTTAGGCATCTTGGTTTGTTCAGGGTCATGTCGTTAACCACAGAGGACACAGAGTACACACAGAGGGCACAGAGAAACCACACGGCAGGTTCTCTGTGCTCTCTGTGGTTGATCTCCAGCAAATCGGTCGTTCAATGCACACCCTGCACGAGATAATTCCCCGTCCATTCATACGAGCCAATCACGTGCTTCGCGGTCCCGGACGCGGGCGTGTTCGCGATCATCACCGTCCACTTGATCCCGTCGTCGCCGGAGACCTCCACCACCGTCCCCTCCGGCTCCGTCGCGAGCACCTTCACCTCACGGATCTTCCCCACCGCGTCCACCGAGCGCTCCTGCGGCTCGCTGAAGTACCCGTGCGGCTCGAGCACCGACGCGAAGATCCGCGTGCCGCCGCTGCGGCGCACGATCATCATCGGCTCGGACGTCAGGTTGAAGTTTGGATCGCCGGCGCCCGTACGGCCGAAGATCACCTCCGTGCTCTGCATCGACGCGATCGTCGTCGTGTAGTATCGCGCGCCGTCCAGCCACGTGAGCGAGATGGGCCCGTTCGTCGTCGACGACGCGGTCTTCCAGATGTGCTGGTAGCCGTTCGAGGTGCCGAGTGCGGACTGCGTCGTCGTCGCCGCGGTGTATTTCTGGTTGGTCGCGATGAGCTGACCACGGAAGTGCACGGGATAGTCGTACTGGTGCTCGAAGGCGCTCGCGACGCGGAAGACGTCCACCACCACCGGATACGGCAGCCGCGCGTCCCTCACCAGCAGCATCGTGCGCTGCTGGTCCACACCCGGATACGCCGTGACGTCGCGCGCACTCATCACCTGCACCTTCGGGTCGTGCGCGTCGAAGAAGTGGCGCACCGCAGACACCTCGTCCGCGACCTTGTCGTCCCCTCGGCTCTGCGTCTTCTGGTCCACGACGACGGTGTTGTGCGCGATGGTCTGCATCGCATAGCTGTCGTTCTCGGGCAGGTATCGCCCGCCGAACTTCGGCTCGATGTTGATCCAGCGGCTGAAGCCGTAGTCCGGCACGACCTCGCGCCCCGCGTCGTAGAATACGAAATGCAGCTTGTCGAAGTGCCCGTGTCCTTCCCCATGCACGCCATACTTCATCAGCAGCATCGTCGCCTCGCGCCCCGCGCCCGAGCGCAGGATGCCGAGCCCGCCGCGATCGCCCTTCGGGCCATCCGTGAACTCGACGCTGCCGAAGCTCATCTGCGCAGGCGACTTCTGCGCTGCGAAATCGCGCGCGACCGCGAGGCCCGACCGATTCAGGATCACCTCATCCTGGATCTTCGCGGCGCCGAGCAGGTTGTCGTTGCGCCCGTAGCGGTCGTAGGCGAGGTCGAGGGCGAGGATCACCTCCGGCGCGTCGATCGCCATCGTGCGCGATGCGTCGTTGATCGGCGGGAACACGCCGTTCGGGAACGACGTCTCCATCGCCGAGTAGAGCGCCTTCTTGAGGATGCTGTCGCGGTACGCGTAGATGCCGAGTGCCGGCTGGTCCCGCTGGATCGCCTCGGCGAAATGGAAGAACGGCATCAGCGCGTAGCGGATGTAGTACGGCCCTTCCATATAGTAGCCGTCCGGCGAGAACAGCAGGTCGAGCTGTCGCAGGAAGCCGCCGGTCCTGTCGCGCTTCGTACCGTAGATCGACCGGTTGACGTACGACGTATCGCCCATGACGTAGCCGATCATCCCCACCGACGCGACGGCCCACGTGCCGTGGTTGTGGATGCGGTCGAACTCCTTCGCCTGCGTGACGGAGAGCCAGTCGGCCATCGGACGGAACACATTGGCCTCGAAGCGCGCACGCTCGGCGGGCTTGAGCCAGTCGTACACGCAGTCGTACGCGATCGCCGTGGCGACGAGCCAGTTCGCCTCGTTCAGCGACTGGTGGAACAGCTTGCCGGGCGCCTGGTTCTTCGCAAGCGGGTGTGCGCCGAGGGTCGGGTAGAGGACGGCGTACTTCTCGAGCATGTCGCGCACGAAGCGCGGGTAGTGTTCGTCGCCAGTGACCTGCCAGAGCACGCCCGCTGCCTGCATCTCGCGATAGTTCTGCTTGTGCCGTTCATGTGCGTAACCGCCAGCTTCGCCCGGCTGCGGCACGTCGATCGTGTGCGACATGCCGGTGGCGACCATTGCCTTCGCGCTCGCGAGCGACTTGCCGAGGAGCGGATACTTCGCCGCGCCTTCGCGTATCTGCGCGGCTTCGGCCTTGGTGATGAAGATGCTGGGGTGCGACTGCGCCCGCGCCGCGACGGGCAGGGCGAGTGCGATTGCCACGACCCACGAACGAATGATGACTGTGCGAGCGCGCATGTTCACTCGATATCCGGATAGAGCAGCACGTTCCGCATGGCAGCGGATCCGGCCACGCCCGGGATGGCCTTGGAATAGAGCCCCGCCCCCAGCGCCACCTGCGCGCGCCGCATTACCTCGACGAGGAACTCCGGCTCGATCGCGTCGATCTGCTGGCCCGGCCACTCCTTCGGCCGGTTCACATAGCTCGCGAGATGATCGATCGCCTTGCGAATCGACCCGCCATGCGTCGACTCGAAGTGCCACAGGTCCACACCCACCCAGCGGCCGAGCTCGGCGAGACGCGACAGCGCGTCCGCATTGAAGCCGCTGTAGTGGAACGAGCGCGTGCGCTCGAGCTCCACCGGTTGCTGTCCGTCCGGCTTGACCTGCGAATCGATGCGCGCCTTCACGTCCGCGATGATCCCGCGCGCCATCGCCGTGTCGCCCGAGAACAGCGCGAGCGTCGCGGTCTGCGCCGCGTACCACGAACCGTGGTTGTTCGGCGCATCCCACTCGTCCTTGCCGTTCGGCGATTCCTTGAGCCACGTGTTGTACTGCCTCATCCAGCTCCGCAGCGCCGCATGATCCGCCGCCGACCACCCCTTCGACCCCACCAGCAGCGCTGCGTCGTCCACGACGTCGATGAAGTTGTGCGTGTCGATGATCGCGCTGCCGCGCTCCTTCGGATTGCCGCGCACCAGCTGCCCATAGCGCAGGTGCGGCATCATCATCGTCGCCGTGTCGATGAAGAACGCGCGCAACTGCCGGCCGGCGTGCTCCGCATAGCGCTGGTCACCGGTGAGGTAGTACGCGAGCGCGAGCGCATTCACGTTCTCCACCATGGCGCCGATCCGCGGACGATCCAGGTCGCGCTTGCTCTCCGGATTCGTCTCGCCGTCGCGGCGGATGTACGGGAGCCCGTCAGGCTTCGCCGGATCGGGCCACCAGTACGGACTCAGCGAGTAGTAGTCATGCCTGTTCCCACTCGGCGGCATCTGCGACGACTTGTCCGTCACCGCCACGATGGGCGCCTGCATCTGCTTCGCCGCATCCCCCAACAGCTTCTTCATCGCCGGTTCGAGCGCGGGGTCGTGCGCTGCCACCCGCGCCTTCACGCGCGCGAGCACGTCTCCCCGCAGAACGAGCGTCGCCGGCCCCTGCGCCAACGAAGCACAGGCGCCGGCACCCACCAGCACGATCGCACCGAGAACGATCCGCGCCGATCCGCCAACGATCCGCGCGGATCGCACCGCCGCAGGCGGAGCCCCTATTTGCACACCCCATCCTCCCAACCAGGATTCTGCGTCAGCGCGTTGTTCAGCTCACACGCGCGAAGGGGAATCGGGTACAACTTCCACTTGTCCGGGATCGGCGCCGCATTGAACTTCGTCGTGCTGCTCGTGAACGGGCTCGCGTTCTTCGTCGAGATGCTCTGCATCGACGTCTCGAGGCGCGCCTTCGACCACGCCCAGTTGCGGCGGTTGTCGAACAGGCCGTGCATCTCGAGCGCGAGCTCGTAGCGACGCTCCAGGAACACGCTGTCCTTGAAGGCCGCCTTCGCGAGACCCGCCGTCAGGTTCGGCACGCCGGCGCGCGCGCGCACCTGGTTCACATACCCATACGCCGTCGCCGACGGACCCGCGATCTCGTTCTCCGCCTCGGCAGCGGACAACAGCACGTCCGCATAGCGCGTGATGATCACGTCCGGCGCCTCACCGCCCGATGCCGACGCGCCCCAGTCCACGTACTTGCGCGGCGTCGGGCCCGTGGAGCCGTACTGCGTCGACGCCTGGATGCCCGACGTCCACGCCCACGTGATCACCTTGCCCGCGTTCGTGAACGTCGTCATCCACGTCGCCGCCTTGCGCTTGTCCGCCACGTTGTACGAATCGTAGAACGCGCGCTCGGCCTGGAACTGGTTCTGCTGGCTGACCCAGATCGCCGGGCTCACCACCGGCGTGAACCACTGCGTCATCGTGCCGCCCGAGCCTTCCACGCGCACGTTCTGGAGCGAGAAGATGATCTCCTTGCTCGTCTCGTTCGTGCCGTCGAACAGGCTGCCGTAGTTCGCGTCGAGCGCGTAGCCGAGCGTCATCACCTGCTTGAAGGCGTCGAGCGCGCGCTGGTAGTCCGCCGTCACGCCATTCGCGCCGGCGTTCTGGAGCGCCGCCTTCGCGAGCAGCGTGAGCGCGGCGCCCTTCGTGACGCGGCCGTAGTCCTGACCCGCCCACGACGTGGGCAGCACCGCGGCGGCCTCCGTGCAATCCTTGTAGATCTGCGCGAACACTTCGGCCGCCGTGTTGCGCGGCTGGCCTTCGCCCTCGATGGTGGCCGTCTCCTCGGTCTTGAGCGGCACCCCGCCGAACATGCTCACCAGGTAGTAGTAGTGCTGCGCGCGCAGCACCTTCGCCTCGGCGACGATCTGGTTCTTGCGCGTCTCGTCCATCGGCACCGCCGGCACGCGCGCGATCACCGAGTTCGCGCGGTTGATCCCGGCATACGCCGCCTCGTACACGCCCTGGATGTAGGGATGCGCCGAGGTGAACTGCGTGTGGTAGTTGTCCACCAGGCTGCGCTCGTTCGCCGCGCTGAGGCGGCTCGTCGCCACCTCGGTGGAGTACTCGGCCATCATCCAGAAGTTGCGGCCGAGGTACTGGTCGCGCGACAACGGTGACTGGAGGTTGATGAAGCTCGCATAGGCCGCGTTGACGGCGGCGACCGCGTCACCCGCGTTGCCGTAGAAGTTCTCCGGGGCCACGAAGTCCGCCGGCACCTCGGTGAGGAAATCCTTTCCGCACGCCGGCACGCCGATCGCGAGGGCGGCGAGCGCGAGATATCGAAGAGTCGTCTTCATATGTATGCGCTCAGTAATTGAGGTTGATACCGATCGTGACACCCTTCGAGAGCGGATACGCCCCGATGTCGATGCCACGGTTCGTCGCGCCCACGGACTGGCTGCTCACGTCCGGGTCGTATCCGGTGTAGTGCGTGGCGGTCCAGAGGTTCGTGCCCGTCGCGTACACGCGCGCACCCGTCATGCGCGTCTTCACCGCCAGCCGCTCCGGCAGCAGGAAGGACAGCGAGAGCGAGCGCAGGCGGATGTACGAGCCATCCTCGAGCAGGTTGTCCGTGAAGTTGTTCGTGCCCACCTGGTTCGGGTTCTCACCGATCTTCGGGAAGGTGCCGTCCGGGTTCGTCGGGCTCCACGCGTTCAGGTAGCGATCGACGGACACGTTCACGCGCGGCGAGCTCTCCGTGCGGATGCGATTGATGTTCAGGATCTTGTTGCCGTACACGCCCTGGAGCAGGCCACTCAGCTCGAAGCTGCCGTAGCTGAAGGAATTCGTGAGGCCCATCGTGAACTTCGGGATCGGGTTGCCGATGTCCGTGCGATCGTTCACGGTGATGACGCCGTCGCCGTCCAGGTCGAGCACCTTCATGTCGCCGGGCTTGAACGTCGAGTTGTTGAAGTTCTTCCAGGTGATCGCGGCGGCCGCCGCTGAATCACGAATGACGCCTTCGCTCTTGAAGCCGTAGAACACACCCACCGGCTTGCCCACCTGGATGAGCGTGCCCGGCAGGTTGTAGTCCGAGGTGAGCAGGTCGGCGAAGATGCGGTCCGGGCCGCCGAGATCAGTCACCTTGTTCGTGTTGCGGGCGAAGTTCACGTTCGCACGCCAGCCGAGTCCCTTCTTGTTCGACTGCTTGAGGATCTGCGCATCGAGGCCGAGCTCGAAGCCCTGGTTTTCCACCGAGCCGCGGTTCGCGAGCGCGCTCTGGAAGCCGGTCTCGAAGGGAAGGCTGATCTGGAGCAGCAGGTCCGTCGTCTTCTTCTTGTAGAAGTCCGCGGTGAACGTGAACCGCTGCATGAAGGCGAAGTCGAGTCCCAGGTCCGTCTGCGCGGTGGACTCCCATGTGAGGTCCGGGTTCGCGACCGACGTCGGGTAGTAGCCCGCGATCGCAGTGCCGCCGAAGCTGTAGCCCACGTCGTTCAGGCGCGCGAGCGACTGGTACGGGCGGATGGACGGATTGCCGACGATGCCGTAGGAGACGCGCAGCTTCAGCTCGTCGATCGATCGCATGTTCGCGAGGAACGGCTCCTCGGACACGCGCCATGCGAACGCGGCGGAGGGAAAGTTGCCCCACTTCCTGTTCGCCGCGAAGCGCGACGAGCCGTCTCGACGCAGCGTCGCCGTGAAGAGGTACTTGTCGAGCAGCGCGTAGTTCGCGCGGCCGAGCCAGGACTCGAGCGTCTGCGTCGAACGGCGCGACGACACGCCCGGACCACCCGCCTGCGTACCGGCGCCGATGTCGTTGTACCCGGTGATGTCGCTGACGAACTGCGAGTTCGTCACCGTATTGCCCTCGGCATCCGTGCGCTGGCGCGTGTAGCCGCCGATCAGCGAGAGGTCCTGCGCCGTGCCGAACTTGCGGTTGTACGAGAGCGTGTTCTCGTTGAGCCACGACGACGAGATGCTCGCACCGCGAATCGCGTCACCGTTGTTCTGCTGGCCGCGCAGCGTCGTGCGCGGGTAGTACGTGTTGCGGCCGCGGCTCGCGTAATCGGTGCCGAACGTGACCTTGAAGTTCAGGTTGTCCAGCAGCTCCACCTGGCCGAACACGTTGCCGAGGAGGCGCGTGTCGGAGAGCGAGTCCATCACCTCGCGCGCGAGCGACACCGGGTTCGGCGTCTGCGGCGCGTCGAGCAGCGCGTTGAAGCGATTGAGGTCGGTGTTGATGTACGAGTAGGTCCCGTCTGCCCGCTTCACGGGCAGGATCGGCACATATTGAATGGCCGCGCTCACCGCGCCGGAGTTGGAGTTCTGCTGGCCCGCCGTCGGCGTGGACTTGCTGCGCGCCTGGCTCGCCGTGAGCGAGCCCGCCATCTCGATGCGCGAACCGATCGACTGGTTCAGGTTCACGCGGCCCGACACCCGCTTGAGGCCGGAGCCGACGACGATGCCGTTCTGGTTGAAGTAGCCGCCGGAGAGCGAGTAGCGCGTCGGTGATGCCGCGGTCGTCGCGCCGCGCATCGTCAACTGGAGGTTGCGCACGTCACCGGTGCGGAACACCTCGTCCTGCCAGTTCGTGTTCGTGCCCGCCGCGAGGATGCTGTCCTTCACCGCCTGCGGGAACGGCGTGTACGGCGCGCTCGACCCCTGCGCGAACGTGTTCGCATAATCCATGTACTGCGCGGCGTTGAGCATCTCGTAGGTCTTCGTCACCTTCGAGTTGCCGGTCGAGTAGTCCAGCGAGAACGTCGGCTTCGTCCCACGACCTTGCTTCGTCGTGATGATGACGACGCCGTTCGCGCCGCGCGCACCGTAGATCGCGGTGGACGACGCATCCTTGAGGATGGTGATCGACTCGATGTCCGACGGGTTGATCGTGGACAGCGGGTTCGCCGGCGTCGTGCGGTCGCGACCGCCGTTGCCCGCCGACGCGCCGGTGATGTCGTTCTCGATCGGGAACCCATCGATCACGTACAGCGGCTCGGCGTTGCCGGTGATGGACGACGTGCCGCGGATGCGCACGGACAGCGCGCCACCGGGCTCGCTCGACGCCGTCGTCACCTCGACGCCCGGCGACGTCCCCTGCAGGATCTGGTCGATGGAGACGAGCGGCGTGTGCTCGAGCGCATCGGTGGTCACGGCGGACACGGAGCCCGTGACGTCACGCAGGTTCTGCGTTCCGTAACCCGTGCTCACGATCGCCGAGAGCTGCGCCGCCTGCACCGCGAGCGCGAACGTCACCGCCGGATTCTCGCCCGCGGCCACCGCGATGCTGCGCATCTTCGGCGCATAGCCGAGCCGCTGCACCCGCACCTGCGCGGTGCCCACCGGGACGGCGGAGATCGAGAAGCGCCCTTCGGAGTTCGTCGCGGCGCCGAGCTTCGTGCCCACGACGGTCACCGTCGCGCTGGGGACGGGCTGGCCCGTCGAGCTGTCTGTGACGACGCCGGTGATGCGTCCCGTCTGTGCGAGCATCGCGCGCGGAGCGGCGATGAGCGCGACGAGGAGGAGAAGGCCTTTCGCCCACTTCATCGTTGAGCTCTCCAATCGGAGGGGGAGGATACGCCGCACGGGTGCGCAGCGTGGAGTGAAACGGAAAGTGTGATTCACGCGACCCCGACGGCCGCTGGGGTGGACTCGCGGACGACGAGCTCCGGCGCGATGAGCTGCCGCAGCTCCGGCTTCTCGCCGCGCAGGCGCGCGAGCAGGAAGTCGAGCGCGCGCGCGCCAATGGCGTCCACGGGCTGGCGCACCGTCGTGAGCGGCACGCGCGCCCGCGCCGCGAGCTCGATATCGTCCAGCCCGATGATGGAGATGTCCTCAGGCACCCTGATGCCGGCGTCGAGCAGCGAGTCGAGCATGCCGAGCGCGCCCAGGTCGTTGAAGGCGAACATCGCATCCGGGCGCGACTCGAGCTTCGCGATGCGCTCGCCCACCGCGTAGCCGGACGAGTAGTCGTTCCACTCGCCCTCGAACGGATACTCGAACATGAACGCCGGGTCGATGACGAGCCCTGCGTCCTCGAGCGTCGAGCGGTACTTGCTCACGCGCAGCGAGCCGTTGAGGCTCCCAGCGCGATCGATCACGTAGCCAGGCCGCTTTCGTCCCGTCGCGACGAAATGCTCGGCGGCGAGCTGCCCCGCGTCGGCCAGGTCCACGCCGACGAACGGCACGTCCTCGCCCGCCGTCCACGAGACCATCACGTATGGAAAGTCCGCGTCGTGCGCCGACTGGATCGCCTCGCTCAGGCGATACGTGCGGCTCATCGAGACGATGATGAGTCCATGCACGCCGAGGAGGCGCAGCCGCCGGATCTGTTCTTCCTCGCGGTCGAGGCGGTTGGAGCTCGAGGCGAACACGATGCCGACGCCAAGTGCGTCGGCGCGCTGCTGGGCGCCGTGCGCGATGAGCGAGAAGAACGGGCTGCTGAGGTCGCGGAGCACGAAGCCGATCGTCGTCGCGGCCGCCGTGCCGGATGTGGACGCGGGGCGGACCATGACGAAGGTGCCGCGCCCCACGTGACTGTGGAGGAGCCCTTCGCTCACGAGGCCGGACAGCGCCTTGTTGATCGTGATGATGGACACGCCGTACTGGACGGCGAGGTCGCGGTGGGGCGGGATGCGCGACCCGACAGGCATCGTTCCCGCGACGATCTGCCGCCGGATGTCGGCGGCGACCTGCTGGTAGAGCGGGACAGGTGCGTTGGAGTCGAGTCGCACGTTCGGGTAGTCCTTGATTGTTCGAAGGCGGGACAATAGGGCCGCGGAATTGATAATGTCAATACCATCAAGACCCGATGATCCCCTCTAGCGCCACTCCCGGCCCTCCCGGCTGCAAAACGTCTAGAAACTGCCTCTTGCTCTTTTTGTTCGAATATGGAACAATTGCCGCACGCGGGCCCCAACCACCCGCCCAGACCCGCGCTCGACCGCGCCAATCGCCCCTCGGAGAACACCCCCATGAGATGGAAGTCGGTACTCATCGCGCTCGCCGCGATCGGCTGGTCGTCCGCAGCCGTCGCTCAATCCCCGGCGGGCCGCATTGCCGGCGTCGTCACCGAAACTGAATCCGGACAGCCCATCGCCGACGTCAACGTCGTCGTCGCCGGATCCACCTTCGGCACGCACACCTCCGCCGACGGACGCTTCCTCATCCCATCCATCGCCCCCGGGCGCTACCAGCTCCGCTTCTCGCGCCTCGGCTTTGCCGCCCGCAGCGACTCGGTCGTCGTCGCCTCCGGCGCCACGGTCACCCACGCCGTACAGCTTCGCCGCGTGAGCGTCACGCTCGACCAGGTCGTCGTCGTCGGATACGGCACGCAGAAGCGCTCCGACCTCACCGGCTCCGTCGCCTCCGTCACCCCGCAGGTCGAGCAGACACCCATCACGTCGCTCGAGCAGACGCTCCAGGGCTCCGCGCCCGGCGTCATCGTCAGCACGGCGTCGAGCGCACCAGGTGGCGGCATCTCCATCCGCATTCGCGGCGGCTCCTCCGTCGGCGGCAGCAACGAGCCGCTCTACGTCATCGACGGATTCCCCGTCGAGAACGACCCGAACAACTCGAGCCCCACCAACGGCGGCCGCGACCCCAGCGTCACCGTCCCCGCGAACCCGCTCGCGACGATCAACGCGAACGACATCGCCTCCATCGAGATCCTCAAGGACGCCTCCGCCACGTCCATCTATGGCGCACGCGGCGCCAACGGCGTCGTCATTATCACCACGAAGCGCGGCGCACCCGGCGCGCCGAAGATGACGGTGGACACCTACACGGGCGTCCAGAACATCGCGAAGCGCTACGATCTATTGAACGCGCGTGAGTTCGCCCTCTTCGCCAACGCATGGGCGCAGGCGCAGACGACCCCCACCACGCCCTTCGGCAACGTGGACTCCGTCGGCACCGGCACGGACTGGCAGAATGAGATCTATCGCTCCGCCCCCATCTCGAGCGTGCAGCTCGGGCTCACCGGCGGCACGGGCGGCGACAACGTCACGCGCTACGCGGTCTCCGGCGGCGTCCTCCAGCAGACGGGCATCGTCACGGGCTCGGACTTCAAGCGCATCTCGCTCCGCGGCAACGTCAACCAGACGGTCGGCCCCAGGCTCACCCTCGGCAGCAACCTCGTCGTGAGCCGGGTGAGCAGCGCGATGGTCCCCACCGACGGATCGTTCAACGCAGGCGCGGGCGCCGTGGGCGCGGCACTCCAGTACCTGCCGATCATGTCGGTGCGCCGCACGGACGGCGCGTACACGCTCGTCTCCACCGACTGCCCCACGGTCCTCACCTCCGTGGGCATCAGCTGCGGGAACATCCCCAACCCGGTCGCGAGCGCCTACGACGTGCAGGATCGGCTCGGCGACACGCGCATGCTCGCGAGTGCGACGGGCGACTACAAGCTCACGAAGGACCTGACGTTCCGCACGAACATCGGCGCGGACCTCTCCAACCGCACGCGCGACACGTACTACCCGCGCAGCACGCTCCAGGGCTTCAGCCTCAATGGTCGTGCGCTCCGCGGCACGCAGAGCTACACGAGCTGGCTCAACGAGTACACGCTCAACTACAGCAAGTCCTTCGCGGGCGACCTGCACCGCATCCAGGCGGTCGCCGGCTACTCGCGCCAGCAGCAGACGATCATTCGCGAGCAACTGAACAACAGCAACTTCGTCAGCGACGTCACGGGCTTCGAGAGCATCGGCTCCGGCAACCAGGCGGGCGGTCCTACCATCTCGTCGGGCAACACGCGCACGGCCCTCGCCTCCTACCTCGGCCGCATCAACTACACGCTTGCCGACAAGTATCTCTTCACCGCGACGGCGCGACGCGACGGCTCCTCGCGCTTCGGCGCCGATCATCGCTGGGGCGTGTTCCCGTCGTTCGCCGTCGGCTGGCGCCTGTCGGAGGAGCCGTTCATGCAGCGCTTCTCCGCCATCGAGCAGCTCAAGCTGCGCTTCTCGTACGGCGTCGCGGGCAATCCGTCCATCCAGCCCTTCCAGTCGCTCACGCACCTGAGCTCGGGCCAGTACATCTTCGGCTCGTCCATCGGCGCCGCGTACTATCCGTCCACGCTCGGCAACGACGACCTGCGCTGGGAGAGCACGAAGCAGAGTGACTTCGGCCTCGACCTCAGCATGTACCAGGATCGCGTGAGCTTCACCGCCGACTACTACGACAAGCGCACCGACGACCTGCTCCTCCAGATCGACCTGCCCAGCGAAGCCGGCTTCAACTCGGCATTCGTGAACGCGGGCGCGATCCAGAACAAGGGCCTCGAGCTCGGCGCGACGTTCCAGGTGATCCGCGGCGACAACAAGGCGGGCGGCTTCAGCTGGACCACCACGCTCAACTACACGCGCAACCGCAACCAGGTGCTCGGGCTCGGCGGCATCGACCGCCTGTTCGCGACGTCGATCAACAGCGACATCAAGGCGGCGGGCAGCCTCGTGCAGGTCGGCCAGCCCATCGGCGTGTTCTTCGGCTACAAGACCGACGACATCTTCCGCGATACCGTCTCGCTCAGCGCGTGGAAGGCCGTGACGAAGATGGGCAGCGGCTCGGTGCCGGGCCTCGGCAGCTCGCGCTTCGTGGACGTGAATGCCGATGGCGTCATCGACGCGAACGACCGCACGATCATCGGCGACCCCACGCCGAACTTCTCGCTCGGCTGGCAGAACAGCGTGAGCTGGAAGGGCTTCCAGCTCTCCGCACTGCTCGACGGCACGTACGGCGGGGAGATCTTCAACCTGAACCTCTATCGCCTCGAGGGCGCGAGCCCGAGCGGCAACATCATCCGCGATCGCTACGAGGACGCGTGGTCCCCCACGAATCCCGACGGCAAGTACACGAAGATCGGCGCCGGCATCGGCTTCCTCGGCTCCGACTTCACGAATGAGCTGATCGAGGACGGCTCGTACACGCGCCTGCGCACCATCACGCTCGCGAGAGAGATCCCGCAGCACTGGCTGCGCGGCATGACGAACAGCGTCCGCCTCTACGTCACGGGCCAGAACGTGGTCACGTGGACGAAGTACAGCGGCTTCAATCCCGACGTGAGCAGCCTCGGCATCGGCAACACGAATCGCGGCATCGACATCGGCTCCTACCCACTCGCCCGGACGTTCACGTTCGGCGCCAATCTCTCCTACTGAGCGAGGACGACATGAAGAATCGCATCATGGCCCTCGCGATCGCCGCCACTGCGGCGGTGACGCTGGCCGCCTGTAACGACGAGAAGTTCCTCACCGAGGTGCCCATCGACTTCGTGGGCCCGGGCAACTTCTACAACAACGCCACGGACGCACTCGCCGCGGTGAACGGCGCGTACGCAGGACTCGAGAACACGTCGGGCACCAATTACTACGGTGGCCTCTTCGTGATGCTCGTCGAGTTCCCCACGGAGATGCAGACGCCGTATCTCAGCGCGGCGAACGAGCGCAGCCTCGTGGACAACTACACGTTCACGCCGTCGCACAACTACATCTACCAGAGCTGGCTCGGCGCGTACTCGGTGATCAACCGCGCCAACGCGGTGATCGATCGCGTGCCGGCCATCAACATGGACGCCACGCTGCGCAGCCGCGTCGTTGGCGAGGCGAAGTTCCTCCGCGCGCTCAACTACTTCAACCTCGTGCGTCTCTTCGGCGGCGTGCCGCTGGAGACGGTGGAGACGACGTCGCTCGACAGCCTCCAGAAGCCGCGCGCGACGGCCGCGGAAGTGTACGGGTTGATCGTGCAGGACCTGACGGACGCCATCAAGGTGCTGCCGAAGGCGAGCACGTACGGCGCGACGGACGTGGGCCGCGCCTCGCGCGGCGCGGCGAAGTCACTGCTCGCGAAGGTCTACCTCCAGCGCGCGGCCACGCAGGGCGGCGGCACGGCGGATTACCAGGCGTCGCTC
>JBDSTA010000171.1:0-19038 GCA_039928475.1 Gemmatimonadaceae bacterium
CGCACGATCCCGATGGACGAAGCGCTCGTGCACTGCGCGCTGGATCTGGGTGGCCGGCCCTATTATCGCGGCCCGATCCCGAGCTCACTGTTCGATCACTGGATGCGGTCCTTCAGCGACAACGCGAAGGCTACGTTGCACCTGCGCGTCATCCGCGGCACGGATCGGCATCACATCGTCGAGGCCGCGTTCAAGGCGCTCGGCCTTGCGGTGCGCGATGCCTTCATGGAGTCCGACGCCGTGTTCAGCACGAAGGGGAACGTCGCGCTTCGCGTGGGGGACGCGGACTGAATGCTCACGCGCCGGCTGGTGGTGTGCCTCGACGTCGAGGGTGGACGCGTCGTGAAGGGCACCCGGTTCGTGAATCTTCGCGATGTCGGAGATCCAGTGGAGCTGGCGACGCGCTATGAGCGTGAGGGAGCCGACGAGATCGTCTTTCTCGACATCTCGGCAAGCGCCGAGGATCGCGGGAATCTTCTTGAGGTCGCGCGGCGCACGGCAGAACAGCTGTTCGTTCCGCTCACGCTTGGCGGAGGCATCAGGACCGCCGCCGACGTCGGGCGTGCACTTCGCGCCGGCGCCGACAAGGTGAGTGTCAATTCTGCCGCCATTCGCCGGCCGGAGATGCTCACGGAGTCGGCCGACCGATTCGGCGCGCAGTGCGTGGTCGCGAGCATCGACGCGAAGCGTGACGGCGACCGCTGGCGCGTGTTCGTGAAGGGTGGCCGCGAGTCCACCGGCATCGATGCGGTCGAATGGGCCGCAGAGTGCGTATCCCGCGGCGCTGGTGAGATCCTGCTCACGAGCATCGATCGCGATGGTGTGCGGGCCGGATACGATCTCGAGCTTACGCGTGCCGTGTCTGCTGCTGTGAACGTGCCCGTAGTTGCGTCGGGCGGCGCGGGATCGGCCCGTGATGTGTGTGAAGTCCTCGAGAACGGAGGCGCGGATGCGGCGCTCGTCGCCGGGATCCTGCACGATGGCGTAACGACCGTCGGGGAGCTGAAACGCGCGATGACTTCGGCGGGGCTTCCCGTTCGCGCCGCATGAGTACATCGGACCTGGATGATCTCGTCGCGCCGGCGGCAGAGCTGGCGCGCCTCACCGGGCGCGTCGCGCTCGGCTACTATCGTACGCGACTCGACGTCGAGGCGAAGGCCGATGGTTCCCCCGTCACGCAGGCCGATCGGGCCGCGGAGATGGCGGCACGTGATTGGGTGAGCCGGAAATTCCCGGAGGATGGCCTGCTGGGTGAGGAGTTCGGTGAGGTTCGGCCGGCGGCTCGAAGGCGCTGGATCATCGATCCGATCGACGGAACGAAGTCCTTCGTGCGCGGCACGCCACTCTGGGGTTCGCTCGTTGCGCTGTGCGAGGGAGAGAGGGTACTCGCGGGCGCGGCCTATTTTCCGGCCGTCGATGAGATGATCGCCGCAGCGCCCGGCGCCGGGTGCTGGCACAACGACTCCCTGTGCGCCGTATCTTCCGTCGCGGATCTCGCATCCGCGACAGTGCTCACGACCGACGCGTGCTTTCACGAGCGTCTCGAGCTTCGCCCAGGCTGGGAACGGCTGTCGTCGAACGCGGGCGTGAGCCGGACCTGGGGCGACTGCTTCGGTTACCTCCTGGTTGCCACGGGACGCGCTGAAGTGATGGTGGATCCGGTCATGTCGCCATGGGACGCTGCGGCGCTCCAGCCGATCATCGAGGAGGCGGGAGGCGTCTTCACCGACTGGAGTGGTCGTCCCACTGCGTTCGGCGGAAGCACTGTCGCCACCAACCGCGCGCTTGCAGATGGCGTGCGCGCATTGCTCTCCACTTCCCCGGCGCGGTGACATGCTGGAACTCGACAAGCTGGATTTCTCGAAGGGAAACGGCCTCGTGACAGTGGTCGCCCAGGACGCGCGAAGTGGCGCGCTGCTCATGGTTGCGCACGCCGATCGCGAGGCGCTCGAGCGCACGATCGCGACGGGCGAGATGCATTACCACTCGCGCACGCGTGGGTTGTGGCACAAGGGCGCCACGAGCGGCAACACACAGCGCGTCGTGACCCTCACGATGGATTGCGATGCGGACGCGGTGCTCGCTCGCGTGCTGAGTGAAGGGCCGGCGTGTCACACGGGAACGGTGTCCTGCTTCGGTGATGACGCGCTGCACGTCGATGCCCTCACTACACTGGACGCGACGATCGCCTCACGCGCTTCAGCCATGGCGGACGCCACTCCGAGCTACACGCAGAGGCTGTTGAGCGACCGCAATCTCCGGCTGAAGAAGCTCGGCGAGGAGGCCGCCGAGCTGGTGACGGCCTGCGCGGACGGCGATGCGGCACGTGCCGAGGAAGAGGCCGCGGATCTCGTCTATCACGCACTCGTCGCACTGCACGCGGTGGGTGGATCGCTCGCGGGCGTGCAGCGCGTACTCGAGGCGCGCCGCGTGCCGCGCTAGAAGCTCACGAGCAGTGCCTTGTCGAGCTTCGTGGCGTCACCCACGTACGCGAAGCGGAAGTCCTTCAGGTACCGCTGCGCTGCGAGCCTCACGTCGTCTGGCGTCACGCGGCGCAGTCCCTCCATGAACTTGTCCGCCGCCCTGAAGTCGCCCTGATAGAGCTCGGCGCGCGCGAGCACGTTTGCCTGGTCGGCGTTCGTCTCGTTCTTCAGGTAGTACTCCGTGATGAACTGCTGCTCCAGGCGCTTGAGGCCGGCCGGGTCCACCGTCTCCGTTTGAAGCGTCGTGAGCTCCTGGCGCATCAGTCGCAATACCTGGTTTGGATCGACGGTGGTGACGTACAGCCCGCCCACGCCGTATGCGCGCTCGAGGAATGGCGCCTCCACGGCATAGCTCAAGTTGCGGCGCGAGCGCACTTCGGTGAACAGCCGCCCGGACAACACCGCGGTCGCCACACGGAGCGCCGCGTAGTCAGCGCTCGTGGCGGCAGGGCCCGGCGCGTAGCCCAGGAGGTAGTTCGTCGGCAGCGGGCGATTGTCGATGGCGAGGGCGCGACCAGTCGTCGTCACCGGCGGCGGCGGCGTCCACGCATAGCTGCCGCGCGGCATCGTGCCGAGCGTTCCCTTCACGAGCCTCTCCAGCTGCGCGCGGTCCACGTTGCCCACGACGACGAGCAGCATGCGCGACGTCACGAACTCGCGCGTGTGGTACTGCCGCAGCTGTGCGACCGTCAGCCCGGCGAGCGACTCCGGCGTGCCGGTCGTGGAGAGCGCGTTCGGATGATTCTGGTACAGCAGGCTGTCGGCGAGCTCGGAGGCAGCATCGTCGGGCTGTGTGTTTCGCTCGCTGGCCACCGTGAGGAATTGCTCGCGGATGATTTCCACTTCCGCAGGATCCAGCGTCGGCGCCATGACGCGGTCGGCGAAGATCGCCCATGTCGAGTCGAACGTCGCACGGATCGCATGCAGCCCGATGGCGCTCCAGTCGTCGTTCGCCTCGATGCCGATGGTGCTGCCAAGACGCGCCGTCCGCTGGCGCACGGCCGCACCCGGGAAGCGTTTCGTTCCGCGTTCGCTTGCGGCCAGCAGCATCGCCTCGATACCTGAGGTCTGCGCCGTGATCTGCCGCGCTCCACCCAACAGGTAGAGGTTCGCGACGACGACCTCATTGGCGGTGTTCTTCCGCAGGATCACGGTCAGGCCGTTGACGTCGAACTTGCTGGTGACCGCCGAGTCAGGCGCTGTGACCTTTGCGACGATGGAGGCCCGTGCTCCCGCGTCTGCCGCCTGCGACGTCGATGACCCAGTCGCGATCAACGCGGCGGCGAGGATGTGCATCCGCATCACGGCGTCCCTCCAGCCAGCTCGCTCTCGGTGAGTCGCAGCATCTTTCGCGTCTCCGGAGACAGGAGCACACCCGTCACCCTCGACTTTCCGACGATGTAGCGCGCCGCGTACTTGCGGAGGTCCTCGGGCGTCTGCTTTGCCATCGTGTCCACATATCCGAAGAAGTAGTCCAGCCCCGTCACCGCCCACCAGAACCCGAGCTGGTGCGCGAAGCCCGACGACCGCTCGAGACTTTCCATCGTGCCCACGATGCGCTGGCGCTTGACGCCGTCCACCGCCTCGGTCGTGATGTAGCCCGGCTTCACCACGTCGATCAGCTCGCGATCCAATGCGGCAATGGCCTCGCGCAACTTGCCGGGCGCGACTTCACCGCTGATCGTGATCGGCCCCACCTGGTTCAGCGTGTAGTAGTTCACGTTCAACGATTGCCAGAGCCCACTGTCCACCAGCTTCCGCTGGAAGCGCGAGCCCGGCTGGTTGAGCACGTCCGAGAACACGTCTGCGGCATACGTCGCCGGGACGTCGGCATGCGCGCCGGGTCCATGCCACTGCAACATCACCAGCACCGCATTCACGGGCTGTTCGACGACGACGCCCACATTGCCCTTGAGCGCGGGCACTGGTGGAATGACGTCGGTCTTGAAGGGATCCGCCGCGCGCGGCCACGGACCGAATAGGCGCTTGGCCGCGACGAAGATGGAATCGGCGATGACGTCACCGGTCACGATGATCGCCGTGTTGTTCGGGACGTAGTACTTCCGCTGGATGGTGCGCATTTGCTCCGGCGTCGTCGACAGGATCACCTGGCGCTCGCCGAGTGGATTCTTGCGGCTCCATGCCGTGCCCCAGAGCGCCTTCCCCGTCGCCGTCCGCAAGGCATAGAACGGATCGGACTCGGCGCGGTCGTACTCGCCGATGACCACGGCGCGCTCGCGCTCCAGCTCGTCCTGGAGGAACAGCGGCGACAGAAGGGCTGACGAGAGCAGGGCAAGCGCCTGGACCGCACTGTCGGAGGGCACGGTCAGGTAGTAGTTGACCTGCTCTTCCTGCGTCGTGCCATTGAACACGGCGCCCAGTTCCGACGCGCGGTTCACGAAGGACTCCGGCCGCGCGTACGTCGCATTGGCCTTGAAGAACATGTGCTCGTACAGGTGCGACAGTCCCTCATAGGTCGCCGACTGTGTGAACGAGCCGTTCCTGGCGTCTGCCTCCACGGTGGCGAGCGGAACGCCGTGGTTTTCCACCACGATGATCTCGAGCCCGTTCGCCAGCGTGTCGCGCCGGATCCGCTTCTCCAGCTCGGCGCGCTGCGCCGAGAGGGGATGCGCCAACGACGCCATGACGAGCGCGACGGCCAGCGTCGTGCGTAGGAGGAGGTGTCGCGGTAGCGATTGCCCTGCGCTCATGATTTCTTTCCCTGGCCAATGTCCAAACTTCCCAGCCCGTCCGTTGCGGCTCCCATCTCTCCCGCTGCCCTCGGCCGGGTCGCGGCCGCGCTCGCCGGAGATCACCTTGCGCGGAACGTGCCGCTCGCGCCCTTCACCACGTTCAAGATCGGCGGTCCGGCTGACCTGCTCTACGAAGCCGAGAGCGCCGATGCACTCGCAAGCGCCATCGTAACCGCACGACAGGCCGAGGTTCCCTTCTTTGTCCTCGGCCTCGGGGCGAATGTGCTGATCGCCGACAAGGGCGTGCGCGGGCTGGTGATCCGAAATGTGGCGTCGCATCACCAATTTGGCGATGACGGGCGGCTCTGGGTCGAGAGTGGCGCCGTGATGGCGAAGATCATACCGGAGGCGGTCCAGCGCGGCTGGTCGGGGCTCGAGCACTACGTCGGCATTCCCAGCACCGTCGGCGGCGCTATCTGGCAGAACCTGCACTTCCTGTCGCCGGCCCCCGAGCGCGAGCGGACGATGTTCATCGCGGAGGTGTTCGAGTCGGCCGACCTGCTCACGCAGGAGAGCGAGCGGAAGACGGTGGACGTCGGGTACATGCAGTTCGGGTACGACGACACCATCCTCCACCATCGTGCTGACTTCGTGCTCGCCACGACCTTCAAGCTGGAGCGCAAGGATCCCGACGTGATGCATCGCATCATGCAGGAGAACCTGAGCTGGCGCGGCGGGAAGCACCCTTGGCTCGACTGGCACCCCAGTGCCGGCTCGATCTTCAAGAAGATCGAAGGGGTGGGGGCCGGGCGCCTCGTCGATCAGTGCGGCCTCAAGGGCTTTCGCGTGGGCGATGCGCAGATCTCGCACATCCACGCGAACATCATGGTCAACCTCGGCCGCGCGACCAGTGCCGACGTCATCGCGCTCATCCGTCACGCGCAGTCCGCGGTGAAAGACAGGTTCGGGTACGAGCTCGAGCCCGAGATCAACTTCGTCGGCGAGTACTAGCGTTCCTTCAGCTCGGCGGGATGGGCTTGGGCCGGTCGTCGAGCGGGACGAAGTTCGAGAGGAAGAGCCGCTCCTGCGGCGTGAGGCTCTTGATCCCCGACGCGCTGATCTTGTCGAGGATGCGATTGACCTCGTCCTTGTTCACCGCGTGCACGCGGTCGCGGTTGACCTTCTGCCACGAGCTGGCCAGCGCGTCGGCCGGCGGTGCGGCAGTTACCTGCTTCTTGAACTTCTTCGCGCCGCTGTTGCGCTCGAGGAAGAGCAGGTAGAGGAACCCGCCGGCGAATCCGCCAAGGTGGGCGAAGTGCGCCACCCCACCGCCACCGCTGAATCCGCCGAAGATCGACATCGCGGTGTAGATGGCCACCAGCCATCGCGCTTCGACCGGAATGACGCCCCAGATCATGACCTGGTACCGCGGCCAGAATCGCGCGAACGCGAGCAGGACGCCGAACACCGCGCCCGAGGCGCCGATGACCGCGGCCATCGGCGCGAAGACGAACGACAGCAGGGCGCCGGCGATTCCGCTCAGGAAGTACAGCGCGAAGAACCGCTCCGGTCCCAGCCGCTCCTCGACCCGGCCGCCGAAGAAGAACAGGGCGATCATGTTGAAGAGGATGTGCATGATGCCGCCGTGCAGGAACATGTACGTGATGATCGTCCACGGGCGCGACAGGATCAGCGCCGGCACGAACGCCAGATCGCCCGTGAGCCCTGGAACGGTCTGCTGCAGGAAGTAAACGATCACGTTCGCGATGATCAGTCGCTGGACCCAGGGGGTCAGGTTCATTCCGTTCTCACGTTGCGGTCACTGCCCGCTCGAGCTCTTCGAGGGACGCCGTTTCCTTCTCCCATGTGGCCAGGGCACGATCGAGCTTCACGCGCGCAGCGTCGAGCTCCGCGCCGAGGCGGTGTGCCTGTTCTACACCGCCGGCCTTCGTATAGAGCCCCGGATCTTCGAGCGTGTTGGTCAGCGTCGTGACCACCGCCTCCGATTCCGACACGTCTCGCTCCGCGGCGGCGGCTTTGTCGCGTGCCTGGCGAAGCACCTTCCGCGGATCCTGCCCGGCATCCTTTCGCTCTTCACGGCGCGCGGTGCGCTTTTTCTCTTCCACGCGTCGCAGGGCCACTTCTTCCGAGGCGCGTACATCGGCCGCGTGCGCGCGTTCGTCGGATACCACTTCCCACTCGGCGAAGCTTCCGTCGAACTCGGTGATGTGACGGTCGTGCAGCACCCACACCTTCGATGCGAGCGCCCGGAGCATCGCGCGATCGTGACTCACGAGGATGACCGTCCCCGCAAAGCCCTCGATCGCATCCTCGAGCACTTCGATCGTCTCGACGTCCAGGTGATTCGTCGGCTCGTCGAGCACGAGCAGGTTCGCGTGCGTGAGCATCAGCATCGCGAGCGCGACGCGCGCCCGTTCGCCACCGGAGAGCGTCGCCGCCTTCCGTTGTGCTTCGTCGCCGGAGAAGCCGAAGCGTCCGAGGTGACCCTGGATCAGGCGACGCTCCCACTGTGGCCGCAGCTCGTTGATGACGTCGAACAGCGTCTTGTCGAGCGGCACCTGGCCGAGCTGCTGGTCGTAGTACGCCACACGGATCGAGTTGCCGACGCGAAGCGTTCCGCCCTGCGGCTCTCGTTCGCCGACGAGCGTCTTCAGGAGCGTCGACTTCCCGGATCCGTTGGGGCCGAGAATTCCCAGGCGGTCGCCGCGCATGATGCGGCCGTCGAAATGCTCGATGAGCGTGCGGTCCTGCACGGCAATCGCGAGGTCCTCGGCGACCGCCACCTGGTCACCGCCACGCTCGGCGATATCGAGACGCAGCGACATCGTGCCGTCGTCGCCGATCGGTGCGCTCAGGCGGGGAAGGCGCGCGAGGATCTTTCGCCGGCCCTTCGCCTGCTTCGTGTTCTGGCCCGCGAGGTTACGCGCGATGTAGTCCTGCTGCGCAGCCACGACCTTCGACTGCTTCTCGAACGCCCGCTGCTGCGAGAGGCGGCGCTCGTTGCGCTGCGTGATGAACGCTTCGTAGGTGCCGTTGTAGGGGAACGCCGAACCGCCCTCGAAATGGAGGACGTGATCGACGACGGCCGCGAGGAATGCGCGATCGTGGCTGACGAGAACGACCGTGCGCTCGATCTCCTTGAGGTATTGCTCGAGCCAGTGCGTCGTCTCGAGGTCGAGATGGTTCGTCGGTTCGTCGAGGAGCAGGATGTCCGATGGCGCGACGAGCTGTCGCGCGAGTCCCACTCGCCCGCGCTCTCCACCGCTCAGCTGCACGAGCGGCTGCGTACGCGCGATCGTCGGGTCGAAGCCCAGTCCCTGGAGCACGGCATCCACGCGCGGCGCGATGGTGTAGCCACCTTCGCGCTCGAACCGCTCGAGGTCGCGGCCGTACTTCGTCATCGCCGCTTCGTCACTGACGTCGGCAAGGGCGTGCGCCTGGTCCGCAAGCGATTGCTCGAGCGCGAGCAGCTCGGCGAATGGTCCGGCGGCAGCTTCCCAGACGGTGGCGGCAGTCCCGAAGTCGCGATGCTGGCCGAGCATCGAGAGCGAGAGCCCGGTCTGCCGTGCGATTGCTCCCTTCGACGGCTCCAGCTCGCCGGTCATGAGCTTGAACAGCGTGGTCTTGCCGGTACCATTGCGGCCGACGACGCCCCAACGCTCACCCGCACTGATCGTGAGCGTGATGTCCGTGAACAGCGTTGTCGCGCCGAACTCGACGCCGGCACCGCTGATGGAGATCTGCGTCATGCGCCCATCACTTCTGGAACCAGCTCTTCCACGTCGTCTCCGCTGCGCCGATCGTCAGCGCGTTGCCGTGCCGTACGAGCGGCACTTTCAGTATCGCCGGCTCATCCATGAGGATCTCGAGCCAGCGTTCGTCGCCGTACCGCGCTGTGCGCAGACCGAGGTCCGCATAGCGCCGCGAGGTCTCGTCGATGAGCGCGGCCGCTCCGAACTTCTGCACGTAGCGCAGGAGCTCACCGCGCGACGCCGCCCGCTCGTCGAGATCCACGAAGTGCGTCTTGATGCGTCGTTCCGCGAAGAAGCGGATGGCTTTCCTGGTGTCGGCGTTCTTCCTGACGCCGAATATCTGAACGTCCATGCACGCGCAACGTATAATTGAACGCCGCTACGGACCGTACCTCGACGATCACAGCGCTCTCGTGAACCTTACCAGCGAACTTACCTATACCCCCGCATGGTGGGTACCGGGAGCGCATCTCCAGACGCTGTGGGGCAAGCTCGCCCGGCGCTCGCGTCCGTTGGCCGTTCGCGCTGAGCGCTGGGCAACTCCCGATGGCGACGAGGTTGAACTGCAGCGCCTCGACGCTCCCTCGGGTACCCGCCCCCCGCGACTTGTGGTGCTGCACGGACTCGAGGGCACCATTCGGTCGCACTACCTGCGCGGTGTCATGAGCGCAGCGCGCGCGCGTGGCTGGGCTGCAGATGCACTCATCTTCCGCGGCTGCAACGGCGAAGTGAACCGCGTGCCGCGCATGTATCACTCTGGCGAGACGAGTGATCTCGATTTCGTCGTGCGGCGCCTCGTCCACGAGCACCCGGGACAGCCCGTCGTCCTGGCCGGCTTCTCACTGGGCGGAAATGTCCTGCTCAAGTGGCTGGGGGAGAACGGCGATAACCTCCCGTCCGAGGTGCGCGCTGCGGCGGCGGTTTCGGTGCCCTTCGATCTCGAGCGCGGCGCACGGAAGCTCGAACGTGGTTTTTCCCGGATCTACACACATCATTTTCTTCGTTCCCTCCGGCAGAAGGCGCTGGCCAAGCTCGCCCGGTTTCCCGGCCTCTTCGACCCCATTCGGCTTGCCCAGGCGCGAAGCTTGTTCGAGTTCGACGACTGCGTCACCTCGCCGCTTCATGGCTTTGCGGGTGCCAGCGACTACTACACCCGTTCGAGCTCACTGCAATACATTGGCGGTGTCCACCGGCCGACACTGCTGCTCAGTTCGTACGACGACCCGTTTCTGCCGCCTGAGGTGCTCTATGCTGTCAGTGTTGTGGCGCGTAATAATCCGGATATTGCAGTAGAATTTTGGAAATACGGTGGCCATGTTGGCTTCGTCAGCGGGCATATCCCGTTCGCTCCCGCCTATTACGCTGAACAGCGAGTCGTCGAGTTCCTCGAGCACAACCTGTCCCAGTGACCTACCTCTACCTCGCCTGCTTCCTCGTCGGGCTCCTCCTCGCAGTCAGGCTGATGTTCTTCGGGGCGGAGCGCCTTCGACCCACCCCCGGCGCAATCCCACTCCGCCGTTCCGAGCCTGCTGTCGTCGCCTTCCTCATCATGTTCGGCGTCTCAGGGTACCTGCTCTCCAGGTACAGCCTGTACAGCAGCACCACGAGCGCGGTATGCGCTGCCCTCGCTGCGATCGTCTTCGCCGCCGTCGTCACCCGCGTCGCGATCGCCACCGCACGCATGCAGCCCGAGCATGATCCCGAGGATCCGCGCTACGTCTTACAGGGGCGCGTTGCCGTCGTCACCTCCGACATACCGCAGGGTAGCGAGGGGATCATCCTCCTCGACGACGGTGGCGGGGCTCGCCCGATCCGCGCACGCGACATCGCGGGTGGCGCGATCCTCGCGGGCCAGGAGGTCTGCATCGATCGGATCGACGACGGCGTAGCGTACGTGGAGCCCTGGGCGCACGTGGAGCAGCGGCTCTAGCGGCGACTCCGTCATGACGCGGGCATGTAGCCAGGTGTCCCATGCGAGGGTCATTCCTCGTGGGACACCGACGAGGTTCATCATGGGCGACGCAGTGCTCTTCGTGCTCATCTTCGGGGGATTCTTCATCCTCCGCGCGATCGCCGCGACCATCTTCTTCTACTTCATCCTCCCGGAAGGAGACCGCTGCCCGAACTGCGACGCCCCCACGCTGCGCGTCCAGTCACCAGGGTGGAATCGCATCGTCCCGCAGGTACGCACGAGCTGGTGCTACGAGTGCCAGTGGCACGGCCTGCTGCGCCACGGACCGCTCACACCCACGACGTCCGAGCCTGCGCGCAAGAAGACCGCGCAGCACTGATCAGACCAGCGTCGGACCCGACCCGCGCACCAGGACGGCGAGCCACTCCGGCCAGCTGCCGCTCAACTCGAAGAAGTCCTCGTAGTACGTGAGCCCCGTTGCCTCGAGCTCGTCCACGAGCGTGCCGAGCGCGTCGACATCATAAATGGGACCGAGCGCGATCACCTCGCCCTCGACCCTGAACTCGGCATCGGTGAGGCCGAGCCGGGCATCGAGCGTCGCTCGCGTCAGCCCGGCGCGTTCATACGCCTCCCGGCGAAAGAAGAGTGTCGGGACGCCCTGCGCGACTGGTAGCGGCATGCTGGCTCCGTGAACGTGGGCGCGTCAGCGCGCGCCGTTGATGAGACGGCGCATCAGGATCGCGGCACGCTCCGCCGCCATCCGCAGTGAGTTGAGGTTCACCGACTCGTCGGGCGAATGGGCGCCGCGGCCCGACACTCCAAGACCATCCATTCCCGTGACGTACGGCGCGACGAATGAAACGTCGCCCGCACCGCGAATCTCGGGCGGGTCGCCCTCGACTGGTCCGTATCCCAGCGCACGGCTCACCCCATCGAACTGCGCCAGCAGCGCTGCGCCGGCGGCTGTCGGCGGCATCGCCGGATACCCATCACGAAAGGTGATCTCGGCGCTGCTGCCCGGGAGGTGCTGCGCGACGATGGCGCGCATCTTCGCGCGAGCCGAATCCTTCTGCGACTCGCGCAGGAAGCGAAGGTCACCATACACCGCGCCCTTGGGCGAGATGATGTTCGTCTTGCCGTTCGCGGTCATCACGCCGGTGGAATCGCGACCGACGTCCGTCCCGCCGGCGATCACGCCCGGGTTGAAGGTCAGCGTTGGATCGCCACTGAGCTCACGCCGAAACGTGTCGAGGATGCGTGACATCTCGTAGATCGCACCGAAGCCCCCTCGCGAGAACACGCCCGCCGAATGTCCCTGGGTCGCGGAGGTCGTGAGCGTCCAGGAGCTGGACCCTCTGCGCGCGATGGACACTCGCGCGGCGCTGCCGCCCTCGAATGCGAGCGCCACATCGCTCCGCTGTGCGAGGTCGATCAGGTCCTTGCGGGCGACATCTCGCGGCGTGCCGACGGCTTCTTCGTCTCCCGTCATGATGACGGCAATGCGCGCGCCTTCGAGTGCACCCGTCGCATGCAGCGCGCGCAACGCGCTGATCATCGCGACGTCGCCACCCTTCATGTCCGACGTCCCCGCGCCGCGCGCCGTGACGCTGTCCGTTCGCACGAAGTGCTGGCCCTCACCCTCGAACACCGTATCGAGATGGCCGATGAGCAGGATCCTCGGCCCCTTGGTGCCCGTGTGCTCCGCAACGAGGTGGCCCCCTCGCCGCATGCTCGCCGGCATCTCCGAAATACGAACGGTGAATCCGAGCTCGGCGAGCTGTGCGCCGAGGAGCTCTCCAACCTGGCGCACACCCTTCGCGTTCTGCGAGCCGCTCGAGATGTTCACCGCGCGCTCGAGCAGCGCGATGTCTGCGTCGTGATGCGCGCGGACATAGTCACGCGCGCGCGCCTCATCGGGGGACAGCGCAACGTCAGCGGGCGACGGGGCAGGCGTGGTGGCCGTGACCGGCGAGGCGGAGTGGCACGCGCCCACGACTGCGATGAGGGCAACGGCTGGCAGCGTGGTGCGGAACGTAAGGCGAGGGGCCATTGGTCTCGAGGGGTGGCGCTGTGACCGAAGTTATCGCTCGCGCTATGTTTCGGAATGTCGTCCACCACCCCGTTCTTCGAGGCCGAGTACGACGTGCTCGTCATCGGGGCGGGGCACGCCGGTACGGAAGCGGCGGTCGCCGCCGCTCGTCGCGGGGCACGAACGGCCATCGTCACGAGCGCGCTCGAGACCATCGGGCAGATGTCATGCAATCCTGCCATCGGCGGCGTCGCGAAGGGCACGGTGGTCCGCGAGGTCGATGCCCTCGGTGGCATCATGGCGCGCGCGACCGACATGGCCATGCTGCAGTTCCGCATGCTCAACCGGGGAAAGGGGCCGGCCGTCTGGGCGCCGCGCGCGCAGTGCGACCGTGGCCTGTATCGTCGTGCCGTTCGCTCACTCATCGAAGCGCACGCGCGGCTGGAGACGATCCAGGGCACCGTGGCGCGACTCGTTCTCGACGGGACACGCGTCGTGGGCGTGGAGACCCTCGAGGGTCGCCGCTTCGCGGCGCGCGCGGTGGTCGTCACCACCGGCACATTCCTGCGCGGCCGAATCCATATCGGCACCACCACATCGCTCGCCGGCGGGCGCGCTGGGGAGACGTCGGCGACACATCTCGCCGAGCAGCTCGAGGAGGCCGGCCTAGAGGTGGCGCGTTTCAAGACGGGCACTCCGCCGCGCATCGACGGGCGCAGCGTGGATGCGAGCCTGCTCGAAGAGCAGGACAGCGAGATCGACCAGTTCGACTACAGCTGGTCGCACTTCTGGCCGAGCGCGCGGCGTGGAGTGGATGGCAGCACCCGACACCCTCTCCAGCTTCCCTGCCTGATCACCTTCCTCGGCGCGGAAGGAAAGCAGATCATCGAGACGCATATCGGTGAGTCGGCCATGTACGGTGGCGCGATCTCGTCCCGCGGACCACGCTATTGCCCGTCCGTCGAGGACAAGATCGTGAAGTTCCCCGGGGCGGAGCGGCACCAGCTGTTCCTCGAGCCGGAGGGGCACGACACGCACGAGCTCTACGTGAATGGGCTGTCCACCTCATTGCCCGCGCCCGTGCAGCTGAACGTACTGCACTCCATACCTGGACTCGAGCGAGCGCGGATGACCCGAGCGGGTTATGCGATCGAGTACGACTATTATCCGCCCACGCAGCTCGACGTCACCCTGCAGGTCCGCGCGCTGCCCGGCCTCTACTTCGCTGGGCAGATCAACGGCACCACGGGATACGAGGAGGCGGCCGGCCAGGGCGTCGTCGCAGGCATCAATGCGGCGAGTGCAGCGCTCGACTTGCCGTCGCTGATTCTCGGACGCGAATCGTCCTACATCGGCGTGCTCGTCGACGACCTGGTCACGCGCGGCGTTGACGAGCCTTACCGGTTGTTCACGTCGCGCTCGGAGTTCAGGCTCACGGTGCGGCAGGACAACGCATTGCGAAGGCTTGGCCCCATCGCCGAGTCTCTGGGGCTTTTCGACGACATGGAGCGTGCGACGCTGCATCGTCGGCTCGAGGCAGAGGCCGAGGCGCGTGCTCTCGCCGATGCGACGTCTGTCCGTCCCGAAATTGTCGCGCCGCTGCTTGCCCTCGCCGGCAGTGCGCCCCTTTCGCATGCGGTGCGCATCGCAGAGCTCGCGCGTCGGCAGAACATCTCGCTGGCAGACTTGTTTCGCACGCTCGGTGTCGGTGAGCATCTCCCCGCCGAGGCGGTGATCAGTACGGAGCTCGAGCTCAAGTATTCCGGCTACTTCGATCGTGAGCGCACCCAGGCCGACAGGCTTCGGCGCATGGGTGATTTTCCACTCGAGGCGGGAACGCCGTATGGGGAGATGCTCTCGCTCTCGCTCGAAGCGCGACAGAAGCTCGCTCGGCTTCGTCCGCTGACGCTCGCGCAGGCGGCGGGAGCGCCGGGCGTGAGTCCCACCGACGTACAGAATCTCGTGATCGAGATCGAGAAGTGGAGACGTCACCTTCGTACGCCCGACGCGCCGCCGCGTGGCCGGCAGCGCCGTCGTTCACGCGAGGCGTGACGGCGTGAGCCGGCCTGTTTCTGGCCGGTGTGCAGGAATTCCCGTCGCCGACGTCTCCTTCTTGCTACTGGACGGGGAGTACGATGGAACGCGCACGATAATAAAGTATCATACTGCTACTAAATCAGTTTCTTACGGGACGGTGCACTCATGAACAAGCTTCACTCCATTCGCTTCCTCGTTATGGGAGCCGCGCTGGCGGCGCCATCGCTCGCCGTCGCGCAAATGCCCGGCGCCATGCAGCCACCCATTCCCACATTGGTCGCATCGGGACAGGGCGAGGCGAAGGTCACGCCCGATCGCGCGTCCATCATGGTGAACGTGCAGACCCGTGCGGCCACGGCGGCGGCGGCGGCGGCAGACAATGCCCAGCGAACCAAGGCCGTCCTCGACGCGCTCACGAAGCTCGGGCTTTCACGCGACCAACTCGCAACGGAGGGTTACTCCGTGTACCCGGAGATGCGCTACGACAAGGATGGCGCGTCACCCCGCGTTGCTGCGTATGTGGTGACGAATAGCGTGCGCGCCGAGACCAAGCGCCCGGAGCAGGCGGGTGCGATTGTCGACGCCGCGCTCCTGGCGGGCGCCAACATGATCAACAGCCTGTCCTTCTACGCTTCGTCCATCGACGACGCCCGTCGCGTAGCGATCGCTGCCGCGGTCGGGAACGCCCGGGCCGATGCCGAAGCGATGGCGAAAGCCGCTGGCGGATCATTGGGCGACCTCCTCGAGCTGTCCACCAATGGACCGACTGTGCCGCCACGCCCCATGTACGATATGGCCGCTCGCGCGCAGAGCATGAAGATGGAACCCACGCCCATCAACCCGGGCCAGCAGACCGTCACCGTCTACGTGAATGCCCGTTGGCGCTTCAACCCGGTGAGATAGACAGGCTCATCAATTAGCAGACTCATCAAGATTGTTCCACGTGGCACCTCGGACGTCGAGGTGCCACGTGCCACATCCGGGGGGCGAGGTTACCTTGGTGGGGCGCCGACCTCGCAACGGGGTCCGACCAGTCCCCCAGAGTTCGGAGCACCGTGGCTCGCGTCATCGCAATCGCAAACCAGAAGGGCGGGGTCGGGAAGACGACGACAGCCGTAAACCTCGCGGCAAGTCTCGCCGTCGCCGAACGCCGCACGCTACTCATCGACGGCGACCCGCAAGGGAACGCCACCAGCGGCGTTGGCGTCGAACGCGGGAGTTTCGACGCCACGACCTACGACGTCCTCCTCGGCGCCACCTCCATCGCCGAAGCGCGGCTCAAGGGCATCCAGTTCAGCCGCCTGGATGTACTTCCCGCAACGCCGGATCTCGCGGGCGCTGAGGTCGAACTCGTGAACGTGGCTGGCAGGGAAGCGCGGATGCGGACCGCCGTCGCCGCCGTGCGCGACGACTACGACTTCATCCTCATCGACTGCCCCCCCTCCCTCGGACTGATCACCCTGAACATGCTCGCCGCGGCGGACACTCTGCTCATCCCCCTCCAATGCGAGTACTACGCACTCGAAGGGCTCAGCCAGCTGCTCAACACCGTCCACCTCATCCAGCACGGCGTGAACCCCTCCCTGGGCATCTCGGGAGTACTTCTCACCATGTATGACGCACGCCTCAACCTCTCTCGGCAGGTAGCGGCAGACGCGCGCGAATACTTCGGGGCACAGGTCTTCGACACCGTCGTCCCGCGTAATGTCCGGCTCGCCGAGGCGCCAAGCTTTGGAAAGCCGATCGTGCTGTACGACGTGCAGAGTGTCGGCGCGCAGGCCTACATGGCCGTCGCGCACGAACTCATCGCGCGAGAGTCGAAGGCGACGCAATTGGCGGCCTCGGCTCACGAGAGCCCAACGCCCGGACAGGAGGCGTCCACATGAGCGCCGAAACACCACGCCGCCTGGGCAGAGGCCTCGAGGCACTCATTTCCACCGCCAAGTCCCAGCGCGAACCCGCCGCAACGCCGGCGGCCGCAATCACGCCACGTGAAGATTCCGGCTTCCGCACGCTGCGCATAGCGGAAATTGCGCCGAATCACTTCCAGCCGAGACGCGTCTTCACGGAGGCCGACCTCCTCGAGCTCGAAGCATCGCTACGGGCCAGCGGCCTCCTGCAGCCCATCACCGTGCGCTCTCGGACCGCCGGGGGCTGGGAGCTCGTGGCGGGCGAGCGGCGGCTCCGCGCGGCCACGCGGCTGGGATGGACAGAAATCCCGGCGATCGTTCGCGACTTCGACGACCGTGAGATGCTCACGCTCGCCCTCGTCGAGAATCTTCAGCGCACAGACCTGAATGCGCTCGAGGAGGCGGAAGGATATCAGCGCCTGATCGACGAGTTCCAGCTCACGCAACAGCAGGTCGCAGATGCGGTCGGGAAAGACCGGACGACCATCACAAATCTGCTTCGCGTGCTCGCCCTTCCGGCCGCCATCCGGAAGATGGTGGAGAGCGGGCACATCAGCGCCGGGCATGCGCGCGCCCTGCTGGCCGTCAAGGATCAGCGTGCGCAGCTGGAGATCGCCAACGACATCGTTGCGCATCAGCTCTCCGTCCGCGAAGTCGAGTCGCGCGCGCGCGCGCTGCTCGGCGAAAAATCGGCGCGCCCCGCCAAGGGAGGCGCTTCCGCAGCGCCACCTTCGACTCCGGCGAACAGCGATCCGGCGGTCCGCGCCATCGAAGAGCAGCTCCGGCGTCATTTCCAGACTGACGTTTCCATACAGGCACTTGGCGGCGAGAAGGGAAGTGTGCGCATCTCCTTTTACAGCCATGACGACCTGGAGCGCTTGCTGGACCTCGTTCTGGGGAACAAGCGTAGTGACTTTGATTGATAAACGTTTGTAGCCACAGTTGGCGACCCGTAGATGTCCACAATACTGCAAACCTTTGTGGCACAACGCTTTGTATAGGATCATCGCCTCATGAATCGCATGTTTTCCACAGTTGTCCACATCGCGTCGGCGGTATTGCTCCTCGCATGCTCCGGCGAAGCCAAGCGGACCGCCGACACTGCGGTAACGAAGACGGCAGGAGCGCCGTTCAGGGTGGCGCTCCTTACCCCCGGCCCCATCTCGGACCAGTCCTGGAATGGTGGCGCCTATCAGGGGCTCATGCGCATCAAGGACAGCCTCGGCGCCACGGTCAGCCATATCCAGACCAAGACGCCTGCGGAGTTCGAGGAGCAGTTCAGGCAATACGGCTCGCAGGGGTACGACCTCGTGTTCGGCCACGGCTTCGAGTTTCAGGATGCCGCCAAGCGCGTCGGGCCTGATTTCCCGAAGACCATCTACGTCACCACCTCCAGCTCCACGAGCGGCGCGAATGTGGCCGGTATCGAGTTCGCCTTCGCGGACGCATCGTACCTCGCAGGCATGGTCGCGGGCTCGCTCACGAAGTCGAATGTTCTTGGCGTGATCGGCGGAACCGAGCTCCCGCCGGTGAAGGAGAGCTTCGCCGCGTTCGAGGAGGGGGCGAGGGCCGTGAATCCCAGGGTGCGCGTGCTCTCGTCCTACATCGGCAACTGGGAAGACGTGAGCGCCGGAAAGGAGCAGGCCCTCGCGCAGATCGGCCGCGGCGCGGACATCATCTTCCAGAACGCGGACGCCGCCGGACTTGGAGTGTTTCAGGCAGCCCGCGAAAGTAAGAAGGTGATGATCGTCGGATCCAACTCTAACCAGAATTCCGTTGCGTCCGAGGTCACCATCGGCAGCGTCGTGATCGACCTGCCTCACGCGTTCATCACGGTTGCGCGCGAAGTGAAGGAAGGCCGCTTTGCACCACGCGTCATTCGGCTCGGCACGTCTAGCGAGGTGGTGTCGCTCGTGATCAACCCTGCGATGGAATCGCGAATTCCTACCGCAACCAAGCGCGCGGTGGATTCGATGCGCACCGAGATGCGCGCTGGACGCTTTTCACCGCCGGCCGCCAGGAAATAGAGCGCATGGCGCGGATCAACAGTGCTGGCGTTCCTCTCGCGGATATTGCAGCGCATCTCGACACGCAGCTCCGAACGGGCGACGTGCCCGACTACGCAGGCGCATTGAACGGCGTGCAGGTCGAGAATACCGCGCCCGTTCACAGAGTCGCTGTCGCCGTCGATGCGTCGTTGC
>JBDSTA010000172.1:0-5318 GCA_039928475.1 Gemmatimonadaceae bacterium
CCTCACGGGCCTCATTGGCGCAGGCGTCGCCGTCGCCGGCACCTCGCTCCTCACCGGCTGTGCCGCTGCCGCCATGGGGCAGGGCACGCAGCCCGCGCAGGGCTCCGAGTGGGACATGAGCTGGATCGGGAAGCTCGGTCGCTACAAGACCGCCTACGACTCTCCCGAGGTCATGAGCGGCGCCGCGCTCGGCTTCGCGGCCTCTGCGGCGCAGGGCTACAAGCAGGCCATGGGCGTCACGGACGCCTTCACCCCCGTGCTCATCCTGCGGCACTCGGCATCCGTCATGGCGCTCAACGACGCCATGTGGGAGCGTATGGGATTCGGCGAGACGAACAAGCTCAAGGATCCGACGACGGGCGAGGCCAACCTCAAGCGAAACCCGTTCCTCACCTACGCGAAGGGCGACAAGAATTCCTACACGGGCGCCGAGGCCGCGCTCAATACGCTCATGGCGCAGGGCGCGATCGTCCTCACGTGCAACCGCGCCCTCACCGGCATCGCGTACATGCTGCAGAAGAAGGAGCCGGCCACCTTCGCGACCCCGGCCGCGGCGCTCGTCGAAGTGCGCCGCAACGTCATTCCCGGCGCGTACGTGATGCCCAACGGCATCTTCGCCGTGTCAGCCGCGCAGGACGCCGGCTGCAACTACATGCGCGTGCTCTGAGCCTTGCGGCTGAACCTTACGGCGCTCGCGTGATGCGCAGCGTGAGCGTCTTGTCGGCGCCCTGCGCGGTTGACTTGGGGTAGGGCGCCAGGGCGGTTGCGTCGAAGCGGTAGCCGCCATACGTGGCGCCCTTCGGCTCGCGCATGAGGTGCACGACCTCCACCTTGTCCGCGCCCGCGCCGCTGAAGAGCAGGGTGATGTCCGCCTCGCCCGCGGAGATGCACACCACGTCCGACGGGCATCGCGAATCGTTCGCGCCGCCGAAGCGGACGACGACCGCGCTGTTCTCGATGTGCGCCGCTTCGCCATTCGCGAGGTCGACCGAGCGGTCGACGCGCGTCTCGACCGGCGCGGACGTCGCGCGCGAACAGGCCGCGAGCGCGATGGCCGAGCCATACAGCAGGCGTTTCAGTTTCATGGGTTGTACTCGGTGCAGGTCCGGGCGGTGTCGTTCTGTGTATCTCAACCCGGACACCACCGCGACGCGTCACATATCGACTTCCGTGCCACGCTCGCAATCGCATCGCACCGTGCACAGATTGTCCGCGAGTGACAACTTCTATCCGTCAGGAGCTCGTGTGGTCCGTTCTAGCCGTTCTGCCCGTTGCGTACGCGTCGCTTTCACGACCGTACTGCTCGCTGGAGCCGCACTGATGCCGGCTGGCGCCCAGAAGGCCGACCCGTACCTCGCGCGTGCAAAGCGCGTGCTGAAAAGCACGCCGCTGGTGGACGGGCACAACGACCTGCCATGGCGTATTCGAGAGGACACCGCGCACGCGAACGACATCGAGGCCTACGACCTCCGCGCGAGGACGCCGGGGATGACCGACCTCGCGCGTCTCAAGGCTGGCATGGTGGGCGCGCAGTTCTGGTCCGTGTACATCCCCGGCGAGCAGTCGAGCTCCGACTACAAGGCCAACGGGAAGGTGAGCAGCACCCCGGGCTACGCGCGCGTGCAGCTCGAGCAGATCCAGCTCGCACGCCGCATCATCGCGAAGTACCCGGAGCGCTTCGCCTACGCGACCTCCGTCGCCGATGTGCGCTCGGCGTTCGCGAAGGGCAAGGTCGCGTCGATGATCGGCATGGAAGGCGGGCACGCCATCGAGAACTCGCTCGAGACGCTGCGCGCCTACTACGATCTCGGCGCGCGCTACATGACGCTCACGCACAACGTGACGCTCGACTGGGCCGACGCCGCGCTCGACTCGGCGAAGCATGGCGGCCTGACGAACTTCGGGCGTGAGGTCGTGCGCGAGATGAACCGCCTCGGCATGCTCGTGGACCTCGCGCACGTGTCGCCCGGCACGATGAGCGACGCGCTCGACGTCACGGAGGCGCCGGTGATCTTCTCGCACTCCGGCTCGATGGCGCTCGTCGGCCATCCGCGCAACGTGCCCGACTCCATCCTCGCGCGGTTGCCGAAGAACGGCGGCGTCGTGATGGTGCCGTTCGTCACGGCGTTCGTGAACAGGGCCGTGTACGACGACGACCTCGCCATCGAGCGCATGCAGGGAGACCTCGCGCGCCGCTTTCCCAACGACGTGCCGGCGCAGCGCCGTGAGTTCGCGACGTGGCGCGCGTCCCATCCGCGCCCGAAGGCGCAGCTCACCGACGTCGCCGATCACATCGAGCACGTGCGCAAGGTGGCCGGCATCGATCACGTCGGCATCGGCAGCGACTTCGATGGCATCAGCGAGAACGTCGTCGGGCTCGAGGACGTGTCCACGTTCCCCATGCTGCTCGCCGAGCTCGCGCGGCGCGGCTGGTCGGACGCGGACCTGAAGAAGGTCGCGGGCGAGAACGTGTTGCGCGTGTTTCGCCGCGCGGAGGTCGTGTCGGCGAAGCTGCGCAGGGAACGCCCTGCGTCGATCGCGACGATCCAGTCACTCGAGGGGATGAAGGTCGTGCCGTAGCCAGCAGCTATTTCGTCCAGATCACGATGCTCCCGCACGCGGTCAGCCCCTGCTGGAACTGCGGCGGCGCGCCGTCCGTGTACACCTCGATCCCCGCGATCTGGTCGGGCCTCGCCCATCCATCGATCTCGTCCGTCGTGAGCGGCGGGCCCGCGAAGCCCGGCGTGACGTAGCCTCCCATGTAATGCCCGTCCAGGAAGAACGCCGGGCTGCACGTCGCCTCGAAGGCGCCGCGCATCGTGACCATGCCCATCACGGCGCCACGCGGGGACTCGAGACGCACCCCCGCAATCGAGCGAAACACGTCTGACAGCACGGTGGGCGCGCGCTTCGCCACGGCCTTGTCGTCCAGGTACGTACCCGATCCGGAACGCTGGCGCTCCATGAAGCCGGCGATGTCCTTGCCGCGCAAGCGCCCCGCAGTGACGCGTACCGTGTCCAGCACCGCGCGCAGCGTCGCGAGCTGCACGTGAACAGGCGGCGCTTCGGGAACCACGTCCACGATTCGGCGCGTCGGGTAGTAGCTCACGCCCCGCACCTCGAGCACGCGTGTGCCTTCGGGCACGTTCACGAGTGTCCACTCCCCGCGCTCGTTCGTGCGCGCCAGCGGGCCGCCGACGATGCCGACCTGCGCGCCGCCCACCGGGCGACCGCCTTCGCTCGCGATCACGGTGCCGGTGAGCCGTCCGTCGCCGAGGCGCAGGTGCCGCGCAACGCGAGTCGCGCTGTCAGCGCTCGCGACGATGCGCATCGGGCCCAGGAACAGCTCGCGTCGCGCGAAGCCCTCCGCAGGCACCGGGAATTCGATCACGTCCGTGCTGTCCGCACCGCGAACGGCCGACAGCGCCATCGTTCCGCCCCTCGGCACGTTGCAGAGCGCGAACCATCCATTCTCCCGCGTCGTCGCGCTGCGCGTGGCGCGCGAGCCCGACATGCCCTTCGTGCTCAGCGTGTACTCCGCCCACTCGCCCGAGACGCTTGCGCCGGCGATCGCCGCCCCGTCGCGTGCATTCCGGACGATTCCCATGACGACGGCGCCTGCCGTGTCGGCGCAGATCGCCGCGCGTAACCGCGCCGGCGACGGAATGGCGAGGTCCGCCTTCATCGCGCGTCCCCCGATCACCGAGATCTCGCGCAGCGGCGCCTCGACGACCAGCGAGTCGAGCATCGGATGGAAGAAGCCGAGCATGTACCGGCCGTTCGGCACGCTGTCGAAGCGAAAGCGACCGAGGTCGTCCGCGTTCGCATTTTGGTTGAAGCGTCCCGGCGCATCGGCGGCGACGAGCTGCACCATGGCGCCGGCGAGCGGCCCGCGCGCGAGGCTGTCGTACACGACGCCGGAGACGATTGCGCCAGGCGCCTGCGCGGCCGCAAGCCGGCCGAGGGAGAGTGCTAAGAAGAGGGCGGGGAGTCGCATGCCACGAAAGTACACTCCGCGGCTAACATCGCGAGTGGCCTCTGTGGCGAACTAGCGACCCACCACGGCCAGTGCGTCCTCGAATGTACTGATCGTCCGCCTCGCCGTCTCATCCCACGAGAACCGCGCCGACTGCGCCAGCGACGCCGCGCGCATCGCTGCGGCACGCGCTGGCTCCGTCATCACGGCGACGATCCGCTCCGCGAGCGCCACGTCGTCGTCGGGATCGATCCAGAGCGCCGCGTCGCCTCCAACCTCCGGGAGTGACGACGCGCGCGTCGAGATCACCGGCGTGCCGAGCTGCATGGCCTCGAGCACCGGCAGGCCGAACCCCTCGTACGTCGACGGCATCACGAGCACCGACGCCGAGCGATACAGCGCGGCGAGCTCCTCGTCCGACACAAACCCCACCGGCTTCCGCCACGACGCATCCGGCTGCGCTGCGTGCGGATCGCGCCGCGGGCCGGCGAGCACCAGCGACACCTCCGGCAGCGACGCCACCACGCGAGGCATCGCGCGCTCGAGCAGCTCGAGGTTCTTGCGACGGTCGGCTGCGCCGACGGCGAGCACGAACGGCCGCGCCACGCCCAGTCGCGCGAGCGCCTCCGCATCACCCGCCGCGGGCGGAACCGCGAAGTCGTCAGCGGCGAGGAGCACGACGCGCATCCGCTCGTACGGCACGCCAAGCATGCGGTGCACCTCGTCCGCCGTGAACTGCGAGTCCGCAATGATCAGCGTCGCATGCCTGGCCGTCGTCGCATACCGGCGACGCCAGCGCAGGTTCTTCTGGAAGCCGCGAATGCGTCGCGGGTCGGGATGCGCGATGGGCACGACGTCGTGCATCGTCACCACCACCGCGCCGCGCGACGGGATGGGCGCCGCCACGTTCCACGGATACCAGAACACGTCCGCGCGCGAGCTCGTCATGGACCGCACGCGATGCAGCGAGACGCGGCCGCCATACACCGGGTCCGCGAATCCCGGAGCGAGCGCGTCGATGTCGCGCTGGCGCTTCACGTAGAGCTCGAGCCGCAGCCCCGGCCGGAGGGCGATGAGCCGCGGCAGCAGCGCGCGCACGTACCGCCCGATCCCGCGCACCTCGCGCGCCAGGCGCGTCGCCTCGACGGCGACGACGAGCGGCGCCACGGCGGGTGCGCTCGCGATGGGTGGAGGAAGTGTCAGTACGCTCTCGGTCGCCTGGTCGTTCATTCGTGCACTCAGCCTGTCAGTCTCAGCCGGTCTGGCGCTGTAATGCCGGACACACCAACCGGACTCCACCCTCCGCCGGGCTCCTCAAACATACCCGCCACCCGGGACGCCG
>JBDSTA010000173.1:0-2636 GCA_039928475.1 Gemmatimonadaceae bacterium
TGGAGGGCTTCTGCGCGGCGAGGATCATCGGTGCTGCCATGGCCATGGCAGCGGCGAGGAGGGCTTTCGCGATTTTCATTGGTTCCGGAAGTTGGGCGCGCTGCGCGCGCGCGATTGTCGCTGATTCACCTGCGCCAACGGCGGATTGCCGCGACCGTGCCTACCGCCGCTGCAAACCTTCCAGCAGGGTCGGGATGAAGCCGCCGAAGGAGCCGTTGCTCATCACCAGAACCACGTCGCCCTCCCGCGCGTTCCCGATCACGCGCTGCACCAGCTCATCGGTGTCGCGCGACGCATTCGCGTCGATGCCGTGCGCGCGCAGCGAGTCGACCACCTTCCCGATGTCGAGCTGCTCATCGAGCGGCACCTTGTCGTGCGGCTCCGGGATGCGGATCGACGCAAGCGCCGCGCCCTCGAAGGCTGAGGTGTACTCCACCTGGTGGATGTTGCGCCGGCTCGTGTTCGAGCGCGGCTCGAACACCGCCCACAGGCGACGCTCCGGATAGCGCTGCCGAATGCCCGTGATCGTCTCGCGCACCGCCGTGGGGTGATGTGCGAAGTCGTCGATCACCAGCACGCCGCCGATCTCCCCGCGAATCTCCTGGCGGCGCTTCACGCCGGCGAACGACGCGAAGCCGGCGCGGATCTGGTCGGCGCCGAGTCCGAGGGCGCGGCACGCGGCGTACACGCCGATCGCGTTCTCGACGTTGTGGTGGCCCGACATGGGCAGCAGGAACTCGCCGGCGTGGCCGCGCGGCTCCTGGATGGTGAAGCGCGCGCCTTCCGGCCCGAAGCGCAGGTTCTCGCTGCGATATTCGGCGTCATCCGTCGCGGCGTACGTCGCCACGTATGCCTTCGACGAACGCCGCGCGATCGCGACCGCGTTCGGGTAGGACGCGGACACCGCGAGGAAGCCGTCTGCCGGGAGCGTCGCGGCGAACTTGTCGTATGCCGACTCGTAGTGCGCCATGTCGCGATAGATGTCCGCGTGGTCGAACTCGACGCTCGTGAGCAGCGCCGTGCGCGCGCGGTAGTGCATGAACTTCGGCCCCTTGTCGAAGTACGCCGTGTCGTACTCGTCGCCCTCGACGACCACGAAGGGACCGTTGCCGTTGCGGAAGTTGCCGGCGTAGTTGAGCGTGACGCCGCCCACGAGGAAGGTGGGGTCGGTGCCCGCGTCGGTGAGCACATGCGCGAGCAGCGCGGAGGTCGTCGTCTTCCCGTGCGTTCCAGCGACGACCACGCTGTGCCTGCCCTCGAGCACGAGCGAGCCGAAGGCAGCGGGGAAGCTCATCTGCGGAATGCCGCTCTCGCGTGCCGCCGTGGCTTCGACGTTCACGCGGCGGATCACGTTGCCGATGATGATGAGGTCGGGACGCGCCTTCGCGATGTTGTCGGGCGAATAGGGCGTCATCACTTCCACGCCCCACTGCGCGAGCATGTCGCTCATGGGCGGGTAGACGCTTTCGTCGCTACCGGTGACGTCGTAGCCGGCGGCCTTGAGCATGCCGGCGAAGGAGCCCATGCCGGTGCCGGCCACGCCGACGAGATGGATGCGCTTGATCGAGCCGGGCGCGACCTGCGCGAGGACGTTGCCGTTGTCGTCGGACATTCGAGTTGCCTGTGTGAGAGCACCCACAACATGGGGCGCCGGGCGCCGAGTCAGGCCTCGGCGTCGCCTGCGGCCTGTGTGAGCACGAAGCCTACCCCGCGCCGCGTCCCGATGCGGATGTTGGCGCCGGCGTCAGCGAGCTTTCGCCGGATTCGCGCCACGTTGACATCCACCACGTTCGAGCCCGGATCGAAGTGCATGTCCCATACGCGCTCGAGCAGCTCGGAGCGCGAGATGACCTCGTCGCCGTGCAGGAGCAGGTGCTCGAGGAGTGGCAGCTCCTTCGCCGTGAGGGAGACCTCGCTGCCGTTGACGAAGAGCTGCCGGGAGAGGCGGTTGAGCACCACGTTGCCGAATGCAATCTGCTCGGTGCGCTTGGCGCCGCCGCGACGGATGAGCGCGCGCACGCGGGCGCGAAACTCGTCGATCATGAGCGGCTTGGTGATGTAGTCGTCGGCGCCGGCGTCGAGGGCGAGGACGGTGGTGGCGCGATCCGTCGTGCCCGTCAGCACCATCACCGGCGTCGCCTTCCCCTCCCGGCGAAGTGCCTGCACGATCGTGATGCCGTTGCCGTCGGGCAGCCCGAGGTCGAGGACGATGACATCGTAGTCCGTGACCATGGCGCATGTCATCCCCTCCTGCGCCGAAGTCGCGAGGTCGACGGCGAAGCCGTCGGCCTCCATGACGGAGCGGCTGAGGAGGGCGCTGGATGGATCGTCTTCGACGAGGAGCGCTCTCATGCAGGCCCGTGCGGAGGATTCGTACGTGGGGAGGGTTCCCACGCGAGCGTGACGACCAATCTAACAAAATTGTAATATTCGCGACAACGTGCTGTAACAATGACCGAGGTATTCTCTCCCCTGTAACAGTTCACGACACTCTCACGGAGATACCTCGCAATGTTCAAGAACACCCTGCGCGCCATCGCGCTCCTCGCAGTCACCGCCGTTGCGGCCCAGGCCCAGACGCAGACGGTCACGTACGCCGTCAACGCGGTCAACCAGATCGCCTTCACGGGCACCCC
>JBDSTA010000174.1:0-7603 GCA_039928475.1 Gemmatimonadaceae bacterium
ACGAACTTGCCGACGACGGTGCGAAAGCCGATGCGTCCGTTGTGGATGAAGATCGCCGCTCGCGTCTGCGGGATGCCGCTCCCGCGGGCATCGGGGAAGTACCGGAAGAGCAGCACGCCGCTGACGAGCGAGCCCATCGTCGGGACGAGGATTCGCCGCCATCCTGCGCCACCCGCTGGATACATGTGCGCGGCGAGACGCCCGGTGAGCAGCACGAAGGCCACGACGATCAGGCCAACGAGGGCACCGATGACGAGGCTCAGCAGCAGCGCGAGGCGATCCTCCTCGCGCCTGAGGTCCTCGACCAGCTCGGCAATGCGTGCCAGCCACGCCGTGCTGCGCCGAGGTGTGAGTGTCAGTACCTCACCCGCGTCGTCGTCACTCATTCCCGCACAATATATGGTTGTGTCATTCCGAGCGAGCTCAGCGAGTCGACCAACCTGCACTCACCGCCTGTACACGCGAACGATCGTCACCGGCGCCACCAGCGCCTGCACGTTCACTGCGCCCGCCTGAATCTTCCGCACCACGTCCATTCCCTTCGTTACGCGCCCGAACGCCGCAAAGCCCTGGCCATCCAGGTTGCGATGGCCGCCGAAGTCGAGCGACGGCTGGTCGCCGATCACGACGAAGAAGTTGTCCGTCGCCGTGTTCGCGCCGCCGCGCGCCATCGACAGCGTGCCGTCCACGTGCTTGAGCCCCGTCACCGACGTCCGCTCCAACTCGATCGCCGGGAAGCGGTCGCCGCGATGCGCCTGCGACATGCCGCCCTGGATCACCTCGATGCGCACGGAGTCGTTCGGCTGGTTCGCCGGCGTCACCACACGAAAGAAGCTCCCCGCGTCATACAGCTTGCCGTCCACGTAGCGGAGGAAATTCGCCGCCGTCACTGGCGCGTGCGCCGAGTCCACCTCCGCCTCGATGCGCCCGGCGGACGTCTCGATGACAATGGGAATGCGACCGGCCGGCGACTGCGCTCGAGCGGTCGCGGCGACGACCAGGCACAACAACGCGGCAATGCGCATCAGCGCTCCATGAGATGCGGGTTTCTGTCGCGCAACGCGCGCGAGACGTATAGTTGCTGCGCGCGCCTCGAACGGCAATGCGCGATGACCCTTACGCACTCGGCCCCTCCATGACCACAGTCGCACTGGTCCTCGCCGCGCTCGTCGCCGTGCTCCAGGCGTACTTCATGGTGCTGGAGATGTTCCTCTGGACGACGCCGAGCGGCCGTCGCGCGTTCGGCACGACACCGGAGTTCGCGGAGGCGTCGCGCGTGCTGGCGGCGAACCAGGGTCTGTACAACGGCTTCCTCGCCGCCGGCATCGTGTGGGGAATCACGCTCGGCACGAACGGCTACGGCGTGCGGATGTTCTTCCTTTCATGTGTGCTGGTCGCCGGCCTGTACGGCGCTGCGACGGCGAGCCGGAAGATCCTCTACGTGCAGGCGCTGCCGGCACTGCTGGCCATCGGCGCGGCGTACCTGTCGGCGCACTAGGCCACTATTTCAGGATCTGGATGTGCGCGATCACGTCCCCCTCGAGGATGTGATCCACCACATCCATCCCCTCCACGACTTCGCCGAACACCGTGTACTCGTGGTCGAGCACGGGGTTGTCCACGAGGTTGAGAAAGAGTTGCGCGTCGCCGGTATCCCGCCCGCGCGAGGATACCCCCGCCGTGCCCCGCAGGTGCGGCCGCGCCGAGACTTCGTCACGCATGAACGTCGTCTCGCCCACGTACTCCGACCCGTCCGGCCCGCCCCCCTGGATCACGAAGTTCGGCTCGACACGCTGCAGCACATGACTGTCGAAGTAGTGCTCGCGTGCGAGGCGCAGGTATCGTGCGACCGTCGCCGGCGCCTCGTCGCCGAAGAGTCGCATCGTGAATGATCCGCCGCCGCTCGACGCCGCCATCGTCACGCGGATACGGGTATTCCGCGCCATGAACACCGACGCGAGCGGCTCCGGGCGGATGGGCAGCGGCACGGGCGACGGCTTCACCGTCTCGCCCGTCCACTTCCCGATCATTCCCGCGACGGTTTGCGCGACGGTCGTGTCGTAGTCGGCGAGGTAGGGACGCAGCCGCGCCGCCTGCGCCGCTGCTCCGATCTCCTCCACGCGCTTCAGCATCGCGAGGCGCGGGTCGCGCGTGTTCTCCGACTTCCTCGCGCTCATCGCGTCGAACGCGTCGAGCAGGGCAGGCAGCGTGCGCTCGTGCTGCGATCCCGCGAGCGCCGTCGCCGCGGCGAGCACCACCTGGTTGCCCGGAGATCCGAGCGCGCGAATGTATACCGAGTCGGCAGCGCGCTTCGCCACGCGCGCGAGCTCCGCGACCGCCGTCTCCATCACGTTGTGATCGGGATCCGCCGCAAAGCGGATGAGCCGCGCCGTGTCGCTCATCGCGCCGGCGGCCTTCACGGCGTACGCGCGCTCCGCGGCGAGCGCCGAACCGGCCACGACTTCCATGTACGTACGCGCGCGTGATGGGTCGCGCCTCGCGAGCGCGACCAGTGCATGCGCACGCAGCTGCCACTGATGGTCCTTCACGGCCGCCTTCGCCTTGTCGTCCATCACGCGTACCAGTGAAGCCACCGCGGCCGCGGAATCGGCACACGCGCCGCCGAGCGCGTCCACCGCCATCTGCTGCACATAGTGCTCGCGGTCGTTCGTCGCGCCGATGATCCCTGCGCAGTCGGGCCGCACGTTCCCCGCGCGCGCGGCAGCGATCGCGTCCACGCGCACGATCGTGCTCGGGTCGGCAAACGCGTCGCGCAACACGTTGCTCCGGTCTCCCAGTGAAAGCGACGTCACGCCCGCGAGCGCGAGCCGGCGCACCTGCGCATCGCGGTCCTTCATCGCGGCGAGCGTCGTCGCGCCGTCGAGCGCACCCGCCGTGCGCAGCGCGAGGACGGAGAGCCGCCGCGTCCCCGCATCCGCCGACGTCGTCGCCATGCGCCGCATCAGCTCAACCGCGGCCGACGAGGGATTCCCCGTGGCGCGACGCACCTGCGCGATGCGGAAGAGTCCGTGCGCGAGATCGTACGACGGCACCCACAGTCCCTTGGCGACGATCGCGGCCTCCGCGGCGCGCGCCGCGGCGCTGTCCGCCAGCACGAGGCGGCCGAGCGAGCGCGCGATGATGCCCGCCGTCGCGACGCCCTTCTCGCGCGCGAGCGCGTCCGTCAGCGCCGCCTGTGCCGCTGCCACCGATAGCTCACCGGAGGCAGCTGCAGCCCCGCGCCGCGCGCGCCGCAGTGACTGTGCCATCGCATTCGCCGCCTCGGCGCGAATTGCCGGCGACGCATCGCTCAGCAAGGGCACGAGTCGAACCCCGAGGTCCGGCCGCTGCAGGCGCCCGACGGCGCGCACGGCCACGCGTCGCAACAGCGTGTCTCGGCTCGCCAACCCGTCCACGATCGGCGCGAGACCGTCCGCGCCCAGACCGCGCGCGTCCTCCGCGACGAGCAGTCGCTGGAGCGCGACGGTGTCCGTCCGCACCCGTTGTGCGCTGAGCGCAGGGGAGAAGGTCAGGACAAGCAGGCAGGCAATGGTCGTGACGACGCGCATCCAGGAGCTCCGTGCAGTGGACGGACAAATGTGAACCGCCGTTCGACGCTCCGGAACGGCTCGCCGCTGCCGTGAGCCGATTTGCCGCGCCCTTCCGCGTTACCGAATGAGCCATCCACCGGAGCCGAAGATGACACGTGCACTGCTCGTCCTTGTACTCGCCCTCATGCCTGCTGCGGCCACTGCACAGCACCTCGAGCCGGTTGGCGCACTGGCCGTCGGCGCGGCGGGCAGCCAGACGCCGCTGAGACCACCCATGACGCGCCAGCTCGGCGTTCGCGCGCTCCTCGGCGTTGGTTCGGCGTTCGTCGGCGCCTATGCGGGCGCCTTCGCGGCGGTCTCGCTCCCACACTCGCCATGCCACTGCGAGGATCCCGGTTTCGACCAGGCCATCTACGGCGCGATGGTCGGGGCTGTGCTGCTCCCCGCAATCGTGTCGGCGCTGCCGGCCATGAACAGCGAATGCAGCTTCGGCAAGCGCGTCATGCTGGGCGCGATCACCGGCATCGCTGGCGCGGCGGCTGGTGGGGTCGCGGGAAGCAGCATCGATGGAGCCGGCGTGGTCTTCGGCTACGTGGGCGGCGCTGGACTCGGCGCAGCGCTCGGCGCTGGCCTTTGCCGCTAGCTACCGCGCGCGGGCGCGAGCCAGGTAGCCCCTGATCTCATCGCTCGCCGGCGCGAGGCGCTGCGCCGCGGTGAGGTAACGCGCGGCGTCGTCGTTCAATCGAGCGGCCAGCATGCCGCGCCCAGCGAGCAGCAACACACGAGCATCGTTCGGCGCCAGTTGCGACGACGCCTCCGCCGCCGCCTTCGCGTCGTCGGTGCGGCCGGCCTGCGCATACGCGATGGCGAGGAGGCCGACATCCGTCGGCGTGCCGCGCGTGGTCGCCGCCACCCGCTCGAGCAGGGGTATGGCCTTCGCCCCCTCGCCCAGCTCGACGAACGCGCCGCCGAGGAAGTGCATGACGTCCACTCGATCAGGGTCCTGCGCGAGCACCGCGCCGAGCGACGTCGTGGCCTCGCGCAACTGTCCCGCCTGGAGTTGCGCCATGCCGAGCGTCGCGAAGGCGTCCTCGCCGGGATACGCAGCCGCATACGCGGACAGGTGCGGCAGCGCACGAACCGGATCGCCCATCCGCACGAACAGGCGGCCGAGCATGGACTCGGCGTCGGCATAGCCCGGCTGGATGCGGAGGACGCGCTCGAGGAGCGACGCGGCGTCGGCGAAGCGGCCTTCATTGATGGCGATGGCTGCGAGTCCCGGCCACGCATGCACGTACGTCGAGTCGAGCGCGATCGCCTGCTCGTAGAGCGCCCTTGCCTCGGCCTGCCGCGGCGGCGTGCTGTAGAACTTCGTCGCCGCGAGGTTGTCGCGCGCTCGCGGGTTGTCGGGCGCGACGCGAACGGCGTCGGTCCAGAGCCGCTCTGGATCGGCATAGAGGTGGCTGCGCCTGAACGTGAGCACGCCGAGCAGGGCAAGCACGCAGGCGAACGCGCCACCCGTTGCCGCGGGCGACAGCCGCAAGCGGCGCGCGCCCGCCGCAAAGGCGGCAACCACGAGCACCATCACCGCCGCGAGCGCGAGGTAGATGCGTCGCTCTGCCGCGATCTCCGTGACGATGGGCACCACGCTCGACGACGGGGCGAGCAGCAGGAAGAACCACGCGCCGAGAAATGCGATCCAGCCCCAGCGCGTGACGCGGCGCCACGCGAGCAGCGTCCCGGCGAACAAGGCCGTGAGCAGCACGCCGCCCGGAATGCCACGCGCTCCTGCAACCGCGCGATACCCGTAGTCCACCGCGAATCCACTCGGCCAGAGCACGAGCCGCAGGTAATGGGCAATTGCCCACATCTGGCTGTAGAGGTAGCGATACCATGCCATGCCAGCGTCGAAGCCGGCTGTGGCGAAGCGCGCGTCCGACGCCACACCCCACAGCACCACAAGCACCGTGCTCGCAAGCATCGCGTACAGAACGGCGCGCCCTCGCAGCGCTCGCCATGTGGTGACACGAAATGCGCGATCGTACAGCACGACGAGCAGCGGCGCGACGATCATCACCTCCTTGCTGCCCATGCCGAGCAGGCATGCGATCACCGCGACGGATTGCCACGCGACACGCCGGCGCCGTGTGACCGCGTCCCATGCGCGCATCGACGCGAACAATGTGAGCAGGCAGCAAAAGGAGACTAGAAGCTCCGTGCGCTGCACGAGATAGTTCACTGCCTCCGACTGGATCGGGTGCAGCAGCCACAACGCGGTCGCGCCGATGGCGAGCCAGTCGTCGCCCGAGGTGCGGCGCACGAGGGCGAACAGCAGCAGGCCGCACAGCAGGTGCAGCGCCAGGTTGACGATGTGGAAGCCGAGCGTCTTGTTCGGACCGTACGGCTCCGGACGCTGGTCCACGTCGAGCACGTCGTTGATCGCGCGGTTGAGCGCGAAGGTCAGGTTCACCACCGGTCGCCCCGACACCGAGGTGTTCGGCGGCGGCGAGAAGGCGTCGGCCAGCGACCGGATCGACGTGTTGCCGGGGATGCTGCTGATGTCGTCGAACTCGAACGGGCCGCGCATCGCGGGGAGGTACGCGAGCACGGTACAGAGCAGGACGGCCGCGAGTGCCCACCTTCGGTGCGATGTCATCGTCGCGCCAAATTGAGGGAGTCCATCAGCTCATTGCAACTTCATTGCGTTTTCCTTGCTTGACGCGTGTGACGCGAACTCGTAGCGTCTGGTCCACGTTGATAGCCTCGGTGAAGCCTCCGCCCGCTTCCGTGGCCACGCCTCATGCCGGTCGTCTCACGTCTCCCCACCGAGGTCCTGATGATGAGCAGAGCTGGTTGTCGAATACTCGCCGCCCTCACCGTGGTGTGTGCTGCCGCGGTCATTCCCTCCGCGCTGCATGCGCAGGGCACCATCACCGGCCACGTGACCACCGAGGGGCAGCTGCCGCTTCCCGGCGCGCGCGTCCTCGCACTCGGCACCAACGCCGAGGCGACTACCGGCGACGACGGCAAGTTCACCCTGCGCAATGTGCGCACGGGCAACGTCGAGGTGCAGGCGCTCAAGGTCGGCTACAAGTCGCTCAAGAAGACGATCATGGTGCAGGGAGGCACGGCCAACGACCTGAACTTCGCGCTCGCGTCGGCGGTCATCCAGCTCACCGAGATCGTCACGACGGCCACCGGCCAGCAGCGCAAGGTGGAGCTGGGCAACGCCGTCGCTACGCTCGGCGACGTCGGCAAGCGCGTCCAGGAGTCGTCCATCACCAACGTGTCGGACCTGCTCGTCGCGAAGACGCCGGGCGTCATCCTGCTGCCGAGCCCCGTCGTCGGTGGCGCGCCGAACATTCGCATCCGCGGCATCAGTTCCGTGTCGCTCGCCAACACGCCCATCTGGTACGTGGACGGCGTTCGCTACAACACCACCACGAGCGCGACGAATCCCGTCGGCGCCGCGAACTCGGCGGGCTCCACGCCCCTCAGCCTCCTCAACAACCTGGACCCCGAGGAGATCGAGGACATCGAGATCGTGAAGGGGCCCTCGGCCGCGACGCTCTACGGCACGAACGCGGCGAACGGCGTCATCGTCGTCACGACGAAGAAGGGACGGCCCGGTGCGACACGCTGGAACTGGACCGCCGAGTCGCGCACCGTGAGCGATCGCAACGACTATCAGGACCAGTTCGCGAACTTCGGTCACCGCATCTCGTCCACGGGCGTGATCGGCACCGGAACGCGCTGCCAGCTCGCCGTGATGCAGACGCCCAAGTTCACCTTCTCGCAGGGCGCCACCTGCGTGTCGGACAGCCTCAAGAGCTACGACTACCTCAGCGATCCCGACGCGACCTTCATCCATCTCGGCCGCGGCAGCCTGTTCGGCCTGAACGTGAGCGGCGGCAACGAGGGGCTCCGCTACTTCGTGAGCGGTGACATCGACAACGAGTTCGGCCCCATCCAGATGGCCCAGCGCGACATCGACTACTACCAGTCGATCGGCACGCAGGTCACCAACTCGATGTTCCACCCGCGCCAGCAGC
>JBDSTA010000175.1:0-4890 GCA_039928475.1 Gemmatimonadaceae bacterium
GGGTTGCGGCGACGGCCTGTTCTTCGACGCGCTCGCGCGCCTCGACGGCGTGACGCTCGTGGAGGGCGTGGAGCCCGCGGCGTCACTGGTGTCGCCGAACGGCCCGCATCGCGATCACATCCATGTCGCGCCGTTCGACAGCACCTTCGACATGGGACGACGCTACTCGCTCGTGCTCATGCTCGACGTCCTCGAGCACCTGCCCGAACCGGCTGCGGCGCTGTGCCATGCGATCTCGCTCCTCGAGCCCGACGGGGTGTTCGTCGCGACCGTTCCCGCATTCATGGCACTCTGGACGCGCCACGACGACCTGAATCATCACTTCACGCGCTACGACCGCGCGTCGATGGATGCGCTGGCGCGGGCAGCCGGTCTCGAGATCGTGGAGGCGCGCTACTTCTTTCGCTGGACCGCAGCCGCCAAGCTCCTGACGCGACTCGCCGAGCGCCTCACGCCGGGAGCGCCGCGCGCGCCTTCCGTGCCACCGGCTCCGGTGAACGGCGCGCTGTACGCGCTCTCGCGCGCCGAGGAGCTTACGGTCGGACGACTCCCCATTCCATTCGGGAGCTCGCTGCTCGTCGTGGGGCGACGGCCGTAGCGCTCAGCGCGCCGCGAGCAGCGGGTGGCACACGCTGGAACCCGAGTCGCGAAAGCCATCGGCGTCCACCGGGATGAAGTCCCAGCGGTAGTGGTCCGTGAAAAGCATCAGCTTGAGCACGCCGTGCGCCGTGCCGGACTGCACCCCGCTCCCCGGCAGGATGTCCTTGATCTCGTAGTTGTCCGCGCCGCCGGTGCCCGCGACGAATTGCCGGGCGCCGCGCTCCATGTCCGGATTGCCCGCGGTATCGAGCGGGGAAAAGCGCTCGTAGATGTGGTCGTGCCCCGCGATCACCACGCTCACGCCATAGCCGACGAGCATGTTCCAGAGCGGTGCGATTCGCTCGCGCTCACTGTGCGGGCCGGAGCTGAATCGCGGGTGATGCATGTAGGCGACGGCGCAGTGCCCCGCATGCGCCGCGAGGTCGGCACGCAGCCACTGTCCCTGCGGTGACGCGGAGTCGCTCGCGAGGTTCGTGTTCAGCGCGACGACGTGCCAGTCGCCGAGCTCGTAGCTGTAGTACCCACCCGGCCGCGGCCCTGCCAGGTCGCCGAAGTAGTTGAAGTACTGGTCGGCGTTGCCGAACTCGTACTCGTGATTGCCCGGCGATGGTCGCGTCCGCGCGAGATGACGTCCCCAGTTCGGCGCGTAGCACTGGTGCAGTGGATCCCGAACCTTCTTCGTCGGGTACGCGACATCGCCGGCGACGAAGATCGTCCCGCGCACGGTGTCGAGGATCGCGGCCGTCTGGCTGGATTCCCCGTTCCGGCAATCGGCGACGTCACCCGCGCCCACGAGCACCGGCACCGTGTCGCGCAGCATCTCCGCGGGGGGCCGCAGTGTCGCGCGCTCCCTGCACGCGACAACGGACAACGCCGCGGCGAGCGCCAGGATCTTACGATGCAATGTGCCCCGCTTCCGTGTACACGGTGAAACGTCCGTCGCGGGCGAATCCCGCGAGCGTCATGCCGATGCTCGTGGCCATCCGAACGGCGAGTGCGGTTGGAGCAGACACGGTGGCCAGCAGGGACACACCGAGGATCGCCGACTTCTGCACGAGCTCGAAGCTGCCCCGGCTCGTCATGACGACGAACCCCTCGCTCGCATCCACGCCCGCGCGGCGCAGCGCTCCCACGAGCTTGTCGAGCGCATTGTGCCGCCCGACGTCCTCGCGCACCTCGGCGAGCGTGCCGTCGGCTTGCGCGAAGCCCGCTGCATGCACCGCACCCGTGAGGGCGTTGAGCGGTTGCCGGTCTGCGAGCTCCCGCATCGCGCGCGAGATCGCATCAGGCGCGAACCGGACGTCGCGCCGCACGGACGGCAGCTCACGGAGCACGGCGTCCACGTCGTCGCGCCCGCAGATCCCACACCCGGTCCGCCCCGAGAGCCGGCGCCCGCGCGACGCATCCGCCACCTCGGCACTCGTCTCGACCTGGAGCTCCACCCCGCGACTGTACCTTACGGCAGACACGGACGAGATCGCGCCCGAACTTTCCACGAGCCCTTCGGTGAGGGAGAACCCGATGGCGAAGTCCTCCAGGTCCTGTGGGGTAGCCATCATCACGGCGTAGGAGACACCATTGTAGGCGATGGTGACCGGCGTCTCCTCGGCAATGGTCTCCTGTACGACCTCCCGCATGCCACCCTCGAACCGGAGTGCGGGCACGGAGGTCGTGGGGGCGGCGTAGCCGAGGCGGTCCATGGGTAAGGATGGCGGCTGGGCAGGTCCGCACGCAACGGTTGGAACCGTTCGGGCAGCCCATCGCTACAGGATGCAGGCGCGCTCCATCGCACGTGAAAGGTCCGTCACGATTCTCCGCTGAGGAACACTGGCGCACATGGCAGGCACCGAGGACCCGAACGGCACGCGCGACGAGGAGTTCGCGCGCATTGCGCTGCCATTGCTGCCCGTCGTCGCCCGCGTGGCGCAGGCGCTCACGCACGACGCCGTCGACGCCGAGGACCTCGTGCAGGACACCTACCTCAAGGCGTACCGGCACTGGAATACCTTCGTGCCCGGCAGCGACTGCCGACGCTGGCTCTCAGCCATCTGCCGCAACACGTTCTACGCGCAGCGCGCGCGGCAGCGGTGGGTCACTGCCGTTGGCGACGACCAGGAGCTCGAGACCTTCGCGGCTGTCACACTCCACAACCTCGCCCGCGAGCGCGGGGTGGAGGACATGTTCGCGCGCGTCGACCTGTCGCCCGCGATCGCACAGGCCATCGCGGCGCTCGATCCCGTCTACCGCGACGTCGTCCGCCTCGTGGACGTCGACGACCTTCGCTACGAGGAAGCCGCCGAGGTGCTCGACATTCCCATCGGCACCGTGCGCTCGAGGTTGTATCGTGCGCGCCGGCAGCTTCAGCAGTCCCTGCTCGACTTCGCGATCGACGCAGGCTTCGCCGGCGTCACGGCGAAGCACGACGCGCTTCCCACCGAAACCAGCTCAGTGTCCCATGCCGAATCCTGAACTCTGCCGCGACATCGTTCGCCAGCTCTGGCCGTACCTCGACGGCGCGTTGCCCGACGAGTGGCAGGAGCGCGTGGCCGCGCATCTCGAGGAGTGCGTGAACTGCCGCTCGCACTACGACTACGAGCGAGCCTTCCTGGACGCGGTGCGCGAGTCGAGCGCGCTGACGCAGGAGTTCGAGCCGCTGCGCGCGCGTGTCGTCGCGGCACTGCAGGCGCAGGGCATGACGGTGGAGGGCTGATGGCGGAGCTCGTCAAGCGGAACCACTGGGTCGTCCGCCTCACGCACTGGATCAACGTCGTTGCCATCGTCGTCATGGCGGGCAGCGGCATGCGCATCTTCAACGCGCACCCTGCCTTCGCCCGTCCGGGCGAGACCTTTCCCCTCAATCCCTGGGATGGCAAGTCCATTCCGGGATGGCTCACCTTCGGCGCGTGGCTCGGAGGCGCGCGACACTGGCACTTCGCGATGATGTGGCTGCTCGTCGCGAACGGCCTGCTGTACCTCGGCTTCCTGTTCCTCCATGGCGAGTGGCGCGACATCGTGCCCCGCCGCGGCGATGCGCGCGACGCCATCGAGATGATCAAGTTCTACCTGTTCGTGCGCCGCGATCATCCGCACCAGGGCAAGCACAACGCCCTCCAGAAGAGCGCCTATTTCATCATGCCCATTCTCGGCGTCGTGATCGTCCTGAGCGGGCTCGCGATCTGGAAGCCCGTGACGCTGGGCTTCATCACCGCGCTCTTCGTGAACTACAAGTGGGCGCGCTTCGTCCACTTCGCGGCGATGGCGCTACTGCTCCTGCTCGCCCTCGTGCACGTGTTCATGGTGTTCGCCGTGGATCCCTATTCGCTCCGCTCGATGATCACCGGCTGGTACAACAAGGCGCGCTCGCCGGAGCGCCGCAACGCGCGGCCCTTCTACCATCTCTTCCGATGACCATCGACCGTCGCCGCTTCCTCACCGTCTCCGCCGCATCGATCTCCACCGCGCTCCTCGCCGCGTGCGAGGCGAACCCGAAGCAGGCGTCGAAGCTGCTCGCGCTCGCCGAGTCGAAGAACGAGGTGCTCGAGCGGTCGATCTTCCGGCACTCGCACTCGAACGTGGTTCCTGCCTCCGCGAAGCTCGCGGGCGATGACTTCCCGAAGTATTTCATCTCCAAGAAGATGCCGATGTGGGATCCGGCGATGAGCGGCGTGTGGCGCCTGGAGGTGTCCGGAGCCGTAAAGACGCCGCTCTCGCTCACCCTGGAGGACCTCGTGAAGCTCCCGCAGCGCACGCAGAAGGTGGATCACTTCTGCGTCGAGGGCTGGAACGCTCGCGCCGAGTGGACGGGCGTGCGCATGAGCGAGATCGCGAGGATCGCCGGCGCCATGGCCGATGCGCAGTACGTCGATTTCCAGAGCTTCGACGACGGGTACCACGAGAGCTGGGACATGAAGAGCGCGATGCATCCGCAGACGCTCGTGGCCTACGCAATGGACGGCCGCTACCTCGGCGCCGCGCATGGTGCGCCCGCGCGCGTTCACTCTCCGGTGAAGCTCGGCTACAAGAACACGAAGTACCTGACGAAGATCGTGTTCATGCCGGAGAGGAACGGCGGGTACTGGAGTGACGTCGGCTACGAGTGGTACGGCGGGACCTGATTACGGCAGGACCTTCGTGAGGATGGCGTCGATGTCCTGCTCGGCGCCCACCCCCGTGTAGACCACCTTCCTGTTCCGGTCGATCACCACGATGTACGAGGTGTGCGGCACGCTGAACGCCGCCGTCGCTACGCCGGCCCTGTCGAACACGAACTGCCCGGTGAGTTGCTGCTTC
>JBDSTA010000176.1:0-4192 GCA_039928475.1 Gemmatimonadaceae bacterium
CTTGAACGTGTTGGAGCACACCAGCTCGGCCAGGCGATCCGTCTTGTGCGCCTCGGTGCCGACGACGGGCCGCATCTCGTGCACGACCACGGCGTGGCCGCGCTCCGCGAGCTGCCATGCCGCTTCACTGCCGGCAAGCCCGCCTCCGATGATGTGTACGGCTCGCGCCGGTGAGCTTTCTCCCATGCCGACAATCTAGCCGGGGATTGTGTCGCGCGCGGCTGCCTAACGGCTCCACGATCCCGCTCGTATACTGTGCCGGCGGACGTACGGCGTCATGACGGCGGGGTCGAGCGACGGGCATGGGAGGGAGTTTGCGCCACCGTGTCGGGCAGCTGGCGAGGATCGGGTCGGTGGCGGCGATCGCGGCGGCCTTCGCGAGCGCGTGCGCCGAGCGTTCGCCATACCGCATCGGCGTCGTGCTCGGGTCGGAGGGGTTGCTGGGCGCCAGGCTCGCCGTGGAAAGCGTGAACGCGGCGGGCGGCGTGGACGGTCACCTGCTGCAGCTGCGCGATCTCGGTGGCGCGTCGAGCGGGAGCGCACAGGTCGCGCTCGCAGTCGCCGAGAGCCTCGCGACGGATTCGGGGGTGCTGGCCGTGGTCGGGCACGCGAACAGCAGTGCGAGCCTCGCGGCGTCGCAGGTCTACAATGCTCGGCACATTGTCCAGATCGCGCCCACCACCACCACACCGCTCTACAGCCAGGCTGGCCCATACAGCTTCCGGCTCGTGAGCAGTGACGAGTTCCAGGCGCGGTACCTCGCCGACATCGTCGCTGCGGCGAAGCCGGCGCGGATCACGGTCGCCTATGTCAATGACGACTACGGCCGCGCGCTCCAGCGGCTCGTTCACGCGGAGCTGGAGCGGCGCGGCGTGAAGGACGTGCGTGAAGTGCCGTACGTGGAGGAAGGAAGCGGCGATCCGCTGGAGCTCGCGCGCGTGATCACGCTCGAGAAGCCGACCGTGCTGCTCTGGCTCGGGCGGGCCACTTTCTTCGCGCAGATCGCGCGGCCCCTGCGCGCGGCGCTGCCTGCGCTCGACATCGTCGCCAGCGATGGTTTCGGGGGTGCGCGCGTGCAGGGTGATTCAGGCAGGATCTACGGCGGCATCCGGCATGTGCGGCTCGTCAACCTCGAGCGTGCGGACACGGCGCTGCAAGCGGTGCAGTCACGCTACCGTATTCGCGCGAGCAGCGAGTTGACGGACGACGCAGCCCTCGCGTACGACGCCGTGATGCTGCTCGCGCAGGCCATCCGCGAGGGCGGCGCCGATCGCGACGCGATCCGTACTTGGATGTCGAAGCTCGGCAGCGATCACGCTGCTGCGAATGGCATCACCGGACCCATCGCGTTCTCGGCGTCCGGCGACCGGGCACCGCTGTACGTGCTCGACACCGTGCGTCCGGGCGCGGCCCGAGCGCCGCGCTGAGACGATGGCATTCGCCCCACCGAGCCTGCGTCGCACCCTGATCACCAGCGCGGTGATCGTGGTGGTCGCGGCGACAGCGGCGAGCCTCTTCTCGCTCTACCTCACGCTCGAGACGCGCAACGCCATCGATCGGGACAGCAACGCGCTGATCGACGAGCAGCGCATCGCGGATCGCATCGTGGGCTTCACGCATCGCCAGCAGATCGACGCGTACCGCATCCTCCAGCAGCCCGACAATCGAGACCATGGCAGCTTCGACGTGAACGGGGACTCGGCGGAGATGCAGATGCAGCTCTACCTGTTCCGCGAGCTGTCGCCTGCCGCGCGCCTCCAGGTGGAGCGCATGAAGGAGACGCACCAGGCGTTCGAGGTCAGCGCGCATCGGGCGCTCGACCTCGTGTAGCAGGGCGACCTCGCGGGTGCGCGCGCGCGCCTCGCTGGCCTCTCCGATCGGGCGGCTGCACTGGATTCCGTGGTGCTGGCCTTCCTCCAGGCGCGCATCGCCCAGCGCGAGAGCCTGCGCGCGGGCTACGCGATCCTGACATCGCGGGTGCGCGCGGGACTCATCGTGATGGGCATCGCGCTCGTGCTGCTCGCGTTCGTGCTGGCGCAGCGACTCCGGCGGAAGGTGCTCCAGCCGCTCGAGCAGCTCATCTCGGTGGCGGAGCGCATCAGTCGCGGCGATGCCGTGGCGCGCGTGCCGGAGCAGGAATACGTGGAGCTCGCGCAGGCCGCCACCGCGTTCAACGAGATGGCAGACAGCGTCCAGGTCGCTCGCGAGACGACGGAGATGCAGAACGAGGAGCTGCGTCAGTCGCTCGACCAGCTCCAGCAGACGCAGGAAGAGCTCGTGCAGCACGAGAAGCTCAGCGCCATGGGGCAGATGCTCGCGGGGCTCGCGCACGAGTTGAACAATCCGCTCGCGGGCGTGCTCGGCATGGCGCAGCTGCTGCGCGAGGAACTCGCGGCATCGGCCGACGACACCGTGCGACGCCTCGGCACGGACCTCGCCTCGCCACTCGCGCACGAGGCCGAGCGGGCCCGCGACCTCGTGCGCAACCTGCTGAGCTTTGCACGCAAGCCGAGCGGCACGCTTGGCCCCGTTGCCCTCTCCGCGGCGGTGCGCATTGCGATCGGGCTGCGGTCGTCTGCCTTCGCGCAGGCGGGCAAGCGGCTGGAGATGGACATCCCGCCGATGCTCTTCGTGCGCGCCGAGACGCAGAAGCTGCAGCACGTGATCGTGAATCTCGTGAACAATGCCCTGGACGCCATCATGACGGACGGAGGGCGCGGAATGCACATCACGGCTCGCGCGCCGGATGACGACACGGTGGTGATGACGTTCGACGACGACGGCCCCGGCTTCGCCGAGCCGTCAGCGGCGTTCGATGCGTTCTACACGACGAAGCCCGCCGATCGCGGCACGGGACTCGGGCTTACGCTCGTGCAGAAGTACGTGCACGAGTTCGGCGGCACCGTGGCCGCGGGCAATCGGCGTGATGGAGGTGCACGCGTGACCGTCACGTTGTGCCGCGCGCCCGCGCCGGCCCTGACGGAACCCGCGCCCGAGCTTCCCATGCACCTGGTGACCGCGCCGCGCAGCGCGACGCCGGCCATGGGGGTGCCGATCCGCCGCAGCGGTGAGGAAGCGCAGGCGGTGCGTCCGCGCGTGCTCGTGGTGGATGACGAGGCGGCGTTGCGCGAAGTGCAGCGACGCCTGCTCGTGCTCGAGAACATCGACGTGCTCCTTGCGTCGAGCGGCGACGAGGCGCGGAACATCCTCGCGACCGAGACGGTGGACCTCGTGATCTCCGACCTTCGCATGCCCGGCACGACGGACGGGCATGGCCTGCACGAGTGGCTTACCTCGAGCCATCCGGACCTCGCGGAGCGGATGCTGATCGTCACCGGCGACATGCACGGGCTGTCGGCCGACGCGGTGCTGGTGGTGCCCGAGACACGCATCCTGGCGAAGCCGTTCACGCGCGAGGAATACATCTCGCGCGTGCGCGCCGCCCTTCGCTCCGGGCGATAGGAAAAAACGGGCGGCCGCAGATGCGGCCGCCCGTCCTCCACGCGGCTTCCACTCGTCCTGCGCCGGTCAGCCCGCCAGCGCGGGCTCCACCGGCTCGGCTGGTGCCGGCACGTCCCACTCGTTCCCGCACTTCAGGCACTTCCTGAAATCACCGCGCGCCTTCGTGAACTTCATCTCGGCGCCGACGTATCCGCACTCGGGACACGTCTCCGACACGGGCTTGTTCCACGCGACGAAATCGCACGTCTCGTTGGAGCACGCATAGAACGCCGTGCCGCGCTTCTTCGAGCGGCGCTCGACGAGTTCGCCGCCGTCCTTGGGGCAGAAGACACCCGTCGGCATCGAGCGCGTGCCACGGCACTTCGGGAACGTGCTGCAGCCGAGGAACTCACCGCTGCGACCCTGGCGAACCACCATCATCTCGCCGCAGAGGTGACAGGGGATGTCCGTCATCTTGGGCTTGGCCTTCTCGCCCTTGATGGGACGCGTGTACGTGCAGGTCTTCGGATGGTTCTCGCAGGCGAGGAACGGCCCGAAGAACCCGCCGCGCGGCTCGAGTTTGCCGCCGTCGATTGGACAGCGCTCGGTTGCGAGCGCTGACAAGTCGTGCGCCTCGCCAATGAGGTCACCGAACTGGATGTTCTTGAGTCGCTTGTCGAACGGCGTCCAGAAATCCTTGAGCGCAACGCGCCAGTCGAGATCGCCCTCCTCGACCTTGTCGAGCTCGAGC
>JBDSTA010000177.1:0-5942 GCA_039928475.1 Gemmatimonadaceae bacterium
GCGTCGCTCGTGGGGGCAGCGCTCCAGGCCGAAGCGATCGAGATATGGACCGACGTGGACGGCATGCTCACGGCGGATCCACGGGTCGTGTCGGGCGCACAGCTCATCGAGCGCATCGGCTTCGAGGAAGCGTCGGAGCTCGCGTCCTTCGGAGCGAAGGTGCTCCACCCGAACACCATCGCGCCCGCGGTCACGCGTGGCATTCCCGTGTGGGTGCTCAACTCGAAGCGCCCGGAAGGAAAGGGCACGCTCATCACGTTCGACGCACCGCGTCGTCCCGTCACGGCGATCGCCGGCAAGACCGGGGTCACGCTGCTGAAGGTGCGCTCCCCGCGCATGCTGCTCACGGAGGGCTTCCTCCGCCGCATGTTCGAGATCTTCGAGCGCCAGCGCACGTCGGTGGACGTCGTGGCCACGTCCGAAGTGAGCGTCTCGGTCACCATCGACGATACGTCGCGGCTCGACGCGCTCGTCGTCGACCTGCGTGAGCTCGGTGATGTCTCGATGGAGCGCAACCGCGGCATCGTGTCCATCGTCGGCAACGGCCTGAGCGACGGCGGCACCTCGATGGCCCGCGCGCTGCGAGCCATCGGCGACATTCGCGTGCACATGCTCTCGCTGAGCTCGAGCGGCATCAACCTCACCGTCGTCGTCGCCGAGACGCAGGTGCACCCGGCCATGACGCGACTGCATGCCGAATTCTTTCCGGAACGGCAGGCATGAGCGAGCCGATCGGCCTCGCGCTCATCGGCATGGGCAGAATGGGGCGCGCCCTGGCATTGCTTGCACGGGAGCGTGGCTTCGTCGTCGTCGCCACGATCGGCGCCGGCGATACCGTGAGCCGCGAGACTCTGCGCGACGCGCAGGTGGCCATCGAATTCACCGCACCCCACGCCGCGGCGGCGAATGTTCGCGCGTGCGTCGCAGCGGGATGCCCGGTCGTCGTGGGTACCACCGGATGGTACGACGACCTTCCGGCCGTGCGTGCCGACGTTATGCAGGCGGGCGGTGCACTACTCACCGCGGCGAACTTCTCGGTGGGCGTGGCGATCTTTACGCAAGTTGCCGCCGAGGCATCGCGCCTGTTCGCGCGCGCGCCGGGTTTCGAGGCGCACATGATCGAGACGCACCACAGCGCGAAGAAGGACGCACCGTCTGGAACCGCGGGCATGCTGGCTCGCGTTGCCGAGGACGCATCCGGGGCGCCGATGCCCATCACGAGTGTGCGCGTGGGCTCGGTGCCCGGCACGCACGAGCTGGTGTTCGACGCGCCGTTCGAGCAGGTGCGTCTGGTGCACGAGGCGCGGGATCGTCGCGTGTTCGCCGAGGGCGCGCTCGTTGCAGCACGCTGGCTCGTGGGACGGCGCGGCACCTACGAGATGAAGGACGTTCTTTCACCGCCCTCGGCGGGAGCATAATGACGATGGACAAGCTCACGGGTTGCGGCACCGCGCTCGCCACGCCGTTCGCGCGCGACGGATCGATCGACGAGCGCGCCCTGCGGGGATTCATCGATTGGCAGCTCGACGAGGGCATCGACTTCGTCGTCCCGTGCGGCTCCACGGGCGAGGCCGCGACCATGAGCACCGCCGAGCATCGGCGCGTCGTCGAGATCACGGTGGAGCAGGTGAAGGGTCGCGTGCCCGTCGTCGCCGGCGCCGGTTCCAATGATCCCGTGAAGGCGATCGAGCTGTCGCGCATCATGCGCGAGGTCGGTGCGACCCACCTGCTGCACGTCTCGCCGATGTACAACAAGCCGCCGCAGCGCGGCATCGCCGCACACTTCGCCGCCATTGCCGACGCGGTAGACCTGCCCATCGTCATCTACAACGTTCCCGGCCGGACGGGCAGCAACATCGAGGCGAAGACGACGCTCGAGATCGCCCGGCATCCGAACATCGCGAGCGTGAAGGAAGCGTCAGGCAATCTTGCCCAGATCAGCGACTGTATCGCCGGCAAGCGCGAGGGCTTCACCGTCCTCTCAGGCGACGACGAGCTCACGCTTCCCATCCTCGCGCTCGGCGGCGACGGCCTCATCTCGGTCGTGTCGAACGTCGTGCCGCGCCTCATGTCGGAGCTCGTCCGCCTCGGGCGCGAAGGTCGCATGGAGGACGCGCGCGCGGTGCACTACAAGCTGCTCCCCTGGATGCGCGCGGCGTTCATCGAATCGAATCCGGTACCCGTGAAGGCGGCCCTCGCGATGATGGGCAAGTGCGAGAACGTGCTGCGGCTCCCGCTCGTCCCGCTGGATGAGTCGAGGGCGGGGGCGGTGCGCGATGCGCTGCGCGCGGCGGAGGCGTTGTCGTGACGACAGAGAGCGGTCACGCGCTCGACGCACGATTCATCGAGACGCTTCTCGCATACGCGGACATGCCCGCGGGCCAGCCACTTCCGCCCGACGCCGAGCATCTCGTGGACGCGCTGCTCGGCGCGCTCGAGCGCGGAGCGGTTCGCGCCGCAGAGCGCGACGCGTCTGGCACGTGGACGGCCGTCGCGTGGGTCAAGCGCGGGATCCTGCTCGGCTTTCGCGCCGGGCGCGTCGTGGACATGTCGTTCGGTGGCCATCACGGCGAGCCGCGACTCTCGTTCTTCGACAAGCACACGTATCCGCCGCGGCCGATGGCCGTCGAGGATGGAGTGCGCATCGTGCCCGGCGGCTCCGCGGTGCGTCGCGGCGCGTATCTCGCCCCGGGCGTGGTCTGCATGCCGCCGATGTACGTGAACGTGGGCGCCTGGGTTGGCGCGGGCACGATGGTGGATTCCCATGCGCTCGTGGGCTCGTGCGCGCAGGTCGGCGAGCGAGTGCACCTCAGCGCCGCCGCGCAGATTGGGGGCGTGCTCGAGCCGGTGAATGCGGCGCCCGTCGTCATCGAGGACGACGTGTTGGTCGGGGGCAACTGCGGCGTGTACGAGGGCACGATCGTGCGGGCGGGCGCGGTGCTCGCCGCGGGTGTCGTCCTCACGCGCGGCACGCCGGTGTACGACCTCGTCAACGAGCGCGTCTACCGCGGTAGTGCCGAGCGCGCACTCGAGATTCCCGCCGGCGCCGTCGTCGTGCCGGGCGCGCGTCACGTCGCCGGAGGCTGGGGTGCGGAGCAGGGGCTCTCCCTCCAGACGCCGATCATCGTGAAGTACCGCGATGAGAAGACCGACCTTGCCACTGCGCTCGAAGGGTGGCTCCGCTGACGATGTCGCGCTTCCTCGTGTCCGGTGAATTGCGTGTGCCCGGCGACAAGTCCATCTCGCACCGCGCGCTGATCTTCTCTGCGCTCGCCGATGGCGAGTCGCACGTGCGCGGCATCCTGCCATCCGCTGACGTGCATTCCACTGCCGGCGTACTGCGTGCGCTCGGTGTGCCCATCCCCGAGCTGTCGCCGAGCATGCAGATCACGGGCGTCGGGCCGCGCGGGCTGCGCGAGACGTCGGCCGACCTGGATTGCGGCAACAGCGGCACGTCGGCGCGACTGCTGGCTGGTGTGGTCGCGGGCGCACGCATCGGCGGGCGCTTCATCGGCGACGAGAGCCTCAGTCGACGCCCGATGCGCCGGGTGCAGGAGCCGCTGGAGGCGATGGGCGCGAGTGTCGAGTTGAGTGCGCATGGAGGCTTGCCGATGATCGTTCGCGGCGCCGAGTTGGAGCAGGTGGAGTGGAACAACGCGAAGGCGAGTGCGCAGGTGAAGAGCTGCGTCCTCCTCGCTGCGCTCTGTGCCGGTGTGGAGGCGACGGTGCGTGAACCCACGCGATCGCGGGACCACACGGAGCGCATGCTCGCAGCCCACGGCGCCGAGGTGTGGGTGAACGATTCCGCCGTGCTGTTGCTCGCCGGCCAGCGCGTCACTCCGCTGGACATCGAGGTGCCTGCGGATCCGTCGTCGGCAGCGTTCTTCGCCGCGCTCGTGGCCCTCGCGTCGCAGGGCGAGCTGCTGCTGCGCGACGTGTGCGTGAACGAGACGCGCACGGGGTTCCTCGCGGCGCTCACCGAGATGGGCGGCCAGGTCGATCTCGAGGACAAGACGCTGCGCAGCGGCGAGTGGGTCGCGAACGTGCGCGTCACGGGCGGTGCGCCCTTGAAGGGCGTCGAGATATCGCCCGAGGCGATTCCCACGCTCATCGACGAGCTGCCGCTGCTCGCCTGCCTCGCGGCGTACGTCGAAGGTGAGACGCGGGTCGTCGGCGCCAGCGAATTGCGCGTGAAGGAGAGCGACCGCATCTCGGCCGTCGTCGACAACCTGCGCACCCTCGGCGGCACCATCGAGGAGCTGCCGGATGGTTTCGTCGTGACGGGTACCAGGCCGCGCCTGCGCGGCACGGTCGTCACGCATGGCGACCATCGCCTCGCCATGGCCTTCGGCATCCTTGCCGCGCTGCCGGGCAACGAGATCGCGATCGACGACCGCGATTGCGTCGCGGTGTCGTACCCGACGTTCTGGGACGATCTCGCGCGAGTGACGACGTGAGCGAGCGGCGCATGGCGATCGCGATCGACGGCCCGGCGGCGTCGGGCAAGTCGTCCACGGCGCAGTGGGTGGCCGAGCGACTCGGCTTCCTGCACGTGGACTCGGGGTCGCTCTATCGCGCGCTCACGGCCGCGGCGATCAGGACGGGCAAGCCGGCCGACACGTGGACGAGCGACGACCTCCTCTCGCATGGCGCGCGTATTTCGCTTCGGCCCGGGAAGAACGCGTTCGTGGCGGAGATCGACGGCGAGGCCGTCGAGGAGGAGATTCGCGGCGGCGCGGTGACGGCGCACGTGTCGCGTGCGGCGACGATGCCCGAGGTGCGCGCGTGGGTGAATGCGCGGGTGCGCGAGGCCTCCGAGGCGCACGACGTCGTCGTCGACGGGCGCGACATGGGGACGGCCGTATTTCCCGACGCGCCCCTCAAGATCTTCCTCGTCGCGGATCCGTGGGAGCGCGCGCGGCGGCGGCTCTCGCAGCGGCTGGGGCGGCGCCCCACGGATGAGGAGGTGGCGGAGGAGACCGACCTGCTCGTGCAGCGCGACTCGCGCGACGCGACCCAGACCGTGCAGGCGAAGGACGCCGTGCTCCTGGACACGACATACCTGACGCAGCCGGAGCAGGTCGAGCGGATCGTGGCACTGGCGCACGCTGTAAGTCATCGTCCGAGCGCGACTTAGGGTTTCAGGCGCGGTTGACGGGTAGGCTGGCGGCCTCTATATTCCGAGGTTCGCCTGTTTTGTCCATCCGGACTCCACCTACTGACTCGTTGCGGCGAGCCTAAATACTCCGCGATTCGGGAGAAAACCTTCAGGATGACTGAGCTCGAAACCCCCACGGAAGCATCCGCGCTGACAGCGCGAGAGAAGCGCGACAAGCAGCGCGCCCAGCTTCGCCCGCTGGCCAATCTGCGCCCGGAACTCGTCGACGATGAGGGCTACTCGCCCGACGAGCTCGAAGCCATGATGGAGATGTACAACGGCACGATGGCGTCCATCGACGAGGGAGAAATCGTCAAGGCGCACGTGCTCGAGATTCGCGACAACATGGTCGTGCTCGACATCGGCTTCAAGTCGGAAGGCAGTGTTCCCCTCGAGGAGTTCAAGGACTTCCCCGACCTCAAGATCGGTGACGAGGTCGAAGTCCTGCTCGAGCACCTCGAGGACCAGGAAGGCTCTGTCGTCCTCTCGAAGAAGAAGGCGGATTTCATGCGCGTGTGGGAGCGCATTCGCCTCGCCTACGAGAACGACCAGCCGGTGGAAGGCACGCTCGTCAAGAAGATCAAGGGTGGCGTCGTCGTCGACCTCATGGGTGTCGATGCGTTCCTCCCGGGTTCGCAGATCGCGCTCCGCCGCGTCCCGAACATCGACGAGCTCCTCGGCCAGAAGTTCGAGTTCAAAATCATCAAGCTGAACAAGCGCCGCCGGAACATCGTCGTCTCGCGTCGAGTGATCCTCGAGAACGAGCGTGCGGGCAAGCGCGAAA
>JBDSTA010000178.1:0-5252 GCA_039928475.1 Gemmatimonadaceae bacterium
ACGACGCGGTTGTCGAAGTCCTCGCCGCCCAGGAAGGTGTCGCCGTTCGTCGACTTCACCTCGAAGACGCCGTCGCCGATCTCGAGAACCGAGACGTCGAAGGTGCCGCCGCCGAGGTCAAAGACGAGAATCGTCTCGCTGGTTTTCTTATCGAGACCGTAGGCTAGCGCTGCCGCTGTCGGCTCGTTGATGATGCGCAGCACGTCGAGGCCGGCGATCTTGCCGGCATCCTTGGTGGCCTGGCGCTGGGCGTCGTTGAAGTACGCCGGCACCGTGACGACGGCCTTCGTGACCGTCTGGCCGAGGTAGTCCTCGGCGGTCTGCTTCATCTTCTGGAGGATCATCGCGGACACCTCGGGCGCGCTGAAGCGCTTGCCCTGGACCTCAACGGTCGCGACATCGTTGGAGCCGGCGAGCACCTTGTAGGGCACCCGCTTCTGCTCCTCCTGCACCTCGTTCATCTTGCGGCCCATGAACCGCTTGATGGAGAACACCGTGTTCTGCGGGTTCGTCACCGCCTGGCGCTTGGCCACGGTGCCGACGAGGCGCTCGCCGTCCTTGGTGAAGCCCACGACGGACGGCGTCGTGCGCCCGCCCTCGGCGTTCGGGATGACGACCGGGTCGCCTCCCTCCATGACGGCGACGACCGAGTTCGTGGTGCCGAGGTCGATGCCGATGACTTTGTCAGCCATTGCTTCCCTTGATGAAATGGTAGAAGACGCGGCAGGTGGCGCCGCGGACGAGCGGAAAGGGGGCAAGTCCGGGACCTATGTGCTCCCGCCACTCTGGCAGCATTTTCGCGCTGGACGACTGGCGGGACGTGACACCGTGGCGCACTCCGCACCCCGCATGTCACACCGGCAGGGCACGGGCCAGCGCCCGCACATCTACACGAATTTCCCATGATCCCGGTCGGCGACGAGAATCCCACGCTTCACACGCCGTGGATGAACTGGCTCATCATCGGCGTCACGGTGGCCGTCTGGCTGTTCGTGCAGGGGGCAGGCTCGCCGCAGGCCGTCGCGGCGTCCGTGTGCAACCTGGGCCTCGTGCCGGGCGAGCTCACCCACCGCGCGCAGGTCGGGCTCGGCCTGCCGATGGGGCATGGCCTCTACTGCGTCGTGGATCGGGAGCCGATCAACAATTTCACGCCGGTCATCTCCATGTTCCTCCACGGGGGATGGGGCCACCTGCTCGGCAACATGCTGTTCCTGTACGTCTTCGGGGACAACATCGAGGAGAGCATGGGCCCCGGCCGGTACCTGGTGTTCTACCTGCTCTGCGGCATCGTCGCGGCGCTGGCACACGTGCTCGTTTCCCCGGCGTCGCCGGTGCCGACGGTCGGTGCGTCCGGCGCCATCTCCGGCGTCATGGGCGCATACCTGCTCCTCTATCCCCGCGTGCGGGTGAAGATGCTCTTCATCTTCATCATCTTCTTCAAGGTCATCCCCATCCCCGCATGGCTGGTGCTGGTCTGGTGGTTCTTCGTCCAGGTCATGGCCGGGCTCCCACAGTTGAGCTCCGTGCGTCCGGATGTGTCGAGCGGGGTGGCGGTGTGGGCGCACGTCGGCGGCTTTGTCGCCGGCCTGGTGCTCATCAGGCTCTTCGAGAACCGGGCGCTCGTCGCCCGTCGCAACGCCATCCGCGAGCACCAGCTGCCTTTGTAACGGTTTGGTGACTTTGTGCGCCACCACGCCGTTAGTTTGCCGCGCTCCCCGCGGCCGGGTATCTTCGAGACTGTTTCGTTACATACTCCTCTGATCCCATCCGCGCTCATGCTGAGCCGTCTGATTCCGCGCGACGAAGAATTCTTCGACCTGTTCAACCAGCTCGCCGAGCACCTGCGGGTCACGGCGCAGCTGCTCGACCAGCTCTTCGGGGATCCGCAGAAGACCTCCGAGCTCGTGCGCCAGATCAAGGACGTCGAGCACCAGGCTGACCAGCTGACGCTCTCCATCAGCGTCCGCATCGACAAGAGCTTCATCACGCCGATCGACCGCGAGGACATCCATCTCCTCGCCTCGCGCCTCGACGACGTCATCGACCGGCTCGACGGCACGGCGCGCCGCGTCGTCATGCTCCACATCAACGAGGTCCGTACGCCGGCGCGGCAGATGGCCAACGTCATCGTGCGCGCGGCGGACCACATCGCGAAGGCGGTGAATGCGATCAAGCGGCCGCGCGACGTCGCGCTGCACGCCGCCGAGATCAAGAAGCTCGAGGAGGAGGGCGACGCGCTGTATCACGAGGCGGTCGGCGCACTCTTCGCGGGCACGCCGGATCCCATCGAGGTCATTCGCTGGAAGGAAGTCTACGAGTCGCTGGAGATCGCCATCGACCAGTGCATGGGCGTGGCGAACGCCGTGCACAGCATCTCCATCAAGAACTCGTGATCTGACGTGGTCTGGTACGTCGTCGCGATCATCCTGATCGCCTTCATCTTCGATTTCAGCAACGGCTTCCACGATTCGGCGAACTCCATCGCCACGATCGTGGGCACGCGCGTGCTCAGTCCCTTCGCGGCGGTCTTCTGGGCGGCGTTCTTCAACTTCGCCGCGCTCTTCACCGGTGGCGTCGCCGTGGCCAAGGCCGTCGGCGGCGGGATGATCGAGCAGAGCATCGTCGATCCCAACGTGATCTTCGGCGCGCTCCTCGGTGCCATCATGTGGAACGCGATCACGTGGTATTACGGCATTCCGTCGAGCTCCTCGCACGCGCTCATCGGCGGCTACGCCGGCTCGGCGATGGCGAAGGCGGGCCTGGCCGCCATCACCTGGGGGCCGAAGTGGGTGCAGACGCTGTCGTTCATCGTCGTGTCACCGCTCGTGGGCTTCACCGCCGGCTATATCCTCATGCTCGCCTGCTACTGGATCTTCCAGCGCATGAGCGGCAGCCGCGCGGATCGCTTCTTCAGGCCGATGCAATTGCTCTCGTCGGCGGCGTTGTCCTACTCGCACGGCGGCAACGACGCGCAGAAGACGATGGGCATCATCCTCGGCCTGCTCGTCGCGACGAAGGGCCTGTTCGCCGGGCAGACGGGGTGGTTGCACTACTTCTACGTCGAAGACTTCAAGACGATTCCGCGCTGGGTGGAGATCGGCGCATACACCGCCATCTCGCTGGGCACGCTCTTCGGTGGCTGGCGCATCGTGCACACCATGGGTTCGCGCATCACGAAGCTGCGTCCCATCGGAGGCTTCGCCGCGGAGACGGGCGGCGCCATCGCCATCCAGATCGCGACACACTACGGTATCCCGGTGAGCACCACGCACACCATCACCGGCGCGATCGTCGGCGTGGGCACGACGACGCGCGTGTCCGCCGTCCGCTGGGGCATCGCCGGCCGCATCGTCTGGGCCTGGGTCCTCACGATCCCCGCTGCCGGCCTGATGGCCGCGATCAGCTACGCGATCCTTTCGCGGATCGTACACCTGTAGCCGACTCCGCGCGAATCGCGGGTCACGATGCCGCCTGATCGCGCGTGCAGCGCGCCCGCGTGTCGCGATTCTGTCACATTCGCCCCGATGACGCTACGGCCGCGATTGTAACGACGATCTTTCCGTGGAACGATTCACTCCACGGAGCCCAATGCATCGCACTCTCTCTGCCGTTCTCGCGCTGGCCTTCGTCGCCGGCTGCGCCGATTCCTCGAAGAAGCCGGACTCCGCCGCCTCGGGCGCCGCGCCCGCCGCGCAGTCCACCAGCGGTGGCGTCGATCTCACCGGCGCCGGCGCAACCTTCCCCGCGCCGCTCTACTCCAAGTGGTTCGACGCGTACGCCACCAGGGCGAACGTGAAGATCAACTACCAGCCCATCGGCTCGGGCGGCGGCATTCGCCAGCTCTCCGAGCAGACGGTGGACTTCGGCGCCACCGACGCACCGATGTCGGATGCGGAGCTCGCCAAGGCAAAGGGCGGCGCGATCATGCACGTGCCCACGGCGCTCGGTGCCGTCGCCATCATCTACAACGTTCCGGGGCTCTCACAGCCCATCAAGCTCGACGGTGCCACGCTCGCCGCGATCTTCCAGGGACAGATCACGCGCTGGTCGGACGCGCGCATTGCGTCGCTGAACGCCGGCCTCACGCTCCCCGCGACGGACATCCTCGTCGTGCACCGTTCCGACGGCTCGGGAACGAGCTTCGTCTTCACGGACTACCTCGCGGCCGTGAGCCCCGCGTGGGCGACCAAGCCGGGCAAGGGCAAGGAAGTGCAGTGGCCCACGGGACTCGGCGCGAAGGGCAATGAGGGCGTCGCCGGCCAGGTGAAGCAGACGCCGGGCGCGATCGGGTACGTCGAGCTCGCCTACGCGAACCAGAACAAGATGTCCACGGCGATGCTCAGGAACGCCGCGGGCGAGATGGTCGGTCCGTCCATCGCCTCGGTCACGGCCGCTGCCGCGGCGGCGAAGCTCGGCGCCAACACGGACTATCGTGTGTCCATCGTGAACGCGGCCGGCGCCGGCGCGTATCCCATCTCGTCCTTCACGTGGATCATCCTCTACGAGAAGCAGGCCGATGCCACGAAGGGGCGGAAGGTGGTCGACTTCCTGCGTTGGGCATTGACCGATGGGCAGGCCATGGAGGCCGCCCTCGACTACGCCCCGCTGCCCGAGGCCATGCGCACGGCCCTCTTGGCAAGGCTCGACTCCGTGAAGTAGTGTCCAGTTACATGCCCGACACGCAACAACCCTCCACGCTGTACCTGAACCGCGAGCTGAGCTGGCTCGCGTTCAACGCGCGGGTGTTGCACGAAGCCACCGATCCACGCGTGCCACTCCTCGAGCGGCTGAAGTTCCTCGCGATCTTCAGCAGCAACCTCGATGAGTTCTTCATGGTGCGCGTGGCGGGACTCCGCCGTCAGGTGGAATCCGGCGCGACGCACGTCACGCCGGACGGGCTCACGGCCGCCGAGCAGCTCGCGGCCATCCGGGGCAGGGTGGCCGTGCTGCTCGAGGAGCGCCGCCGCTGCTTCGCGGAGCTCCAGCGCGAGCTCGCGCCGCATGGCGTGCGCGTCGTCGGCCTCGCCGAGCTCACTGCGGCCGAGCGTCGCGCCCTCGACGAGCAGTTCGAGTCGCAGATCTTTCCGGTGCTCACCCCGCTCGCGGTGGACCCCGGCCACCCCTTTCCGTACGTCTCCAACCTCTCGCTGTCACTGGCCGTCGAAGTGCGCGACCCCGTCGTTGGCACGACGCACTTCGCGCGCGTGAAGGTTCCGAAACGGCTCACGCGCTGGATGCTCGTGCCGGGACGG
>JBDSTA010000179.1:0-5162 GCA_039928475.1 Gemmatimonadaceae bacterium
GGTGCCGTTCGGCGACGAGTCGTACTACAAGCTCCGCCCGAACATCGCGATCCCGCGTCCGGCGATGTCCGCCGGCCCGGCTGGCGCGATCGACCTGGACGGATTCTTCGGGCTGCATCCGGCACTCTCGCCGATGAAGCCGCTGTGGGACATGGGCATCCTTGCGCCCGTGCACGCGGTGGGAAGTCCGAGCGCGACGCGCTCGCACTTCGACGCGCAGGACTACATGGAAACCGGCACGCCCGACAACAAGGGCACGCGTGACGGTTGGCTCAATCGCTACCTCGCCGTGCGCGGCACGTGCGAGGCCGGCTGCGCGCACGATGCAAAGCCGTCGCCGTTCCGCGCCGTGGCGATGACGCAGCAGACGCCGCGCATGCTCGAGGGCCCGGCGCCGACGATCGCCATGAACTCGCTCGACGAGTTCAGCGTGCGCGCCGCGGGTCCGGCGGCCGATCGCCTCGAGGCGCTCTATCGCACCGGCAGCGCGGACGTCATCCACGCCGCGGGCGGCGAGATGTTCGAGGCGGTGAAGATCCTCAAGTCGGCGAACCCGCAGAAGTACGCGCCGCAGAACAACGCGGCGTACCCGAACTCGCAGTTCGGCACGCGCCTCAAGCAGATCGCACAGCTGATCAAGTCGGACGTGGGCGTGGAGGTGGCGTTCGCCGACGTGGGCGGCTGGGACACGCACGTGAACCAGGGCGCATCGACGGGCCAGCTCGCGGGACGGCTGGACGACTTCGCGAAGTCGATCGCGGCGCTCGTCACGGATCTCGGCGACCGCATGTCCGACGTGACGATCATGACGATGTCGGAGTTCGGCCGCACCGTGCGCCAGAACGGCAACGGCGGCACGGATCACGGTCACGCGAGCGCGCTGTTCGTGATCGGTGGAGACGTGAAGGGCAAGAAGGTCTACGGGAAGTGGCCCGGACTCGCACCCGAGCAGTTGTACGAGGGCCGCGACCTCGCGCTCACGACGGACTTCCGGTCTGTGTTCTCCGAAGTGGCGTCGAAGCATCTCGGGGCGACCAAGCTACAAACTGTCTTCCCCGGCTTTGATTCTGGTATGAAACTCGGACTCATCTAGGTCTTAACCACAGAGGACACGGAGTACACACAGAGGACACAGAGGAACTGCGTAAGAGCGTTCACGCTTCTTCCTCTGTGTCCTCTGTGTGCACTCTGTGTCCTCTGTGGTTACCGCGCTAGAACCGGAAGATCTTCCTCAGGATCTTCCCGATGCCGTCAGCGCCCTTCCTGATGGGATCCGGAACCGGGATGCCGCGCGGCTCATCGAACACCGGTTCCTCCATCGGCTCCGTGTGCACGTTGCACGTCTCGGTAGGCTCCGAGCCGATCTTGAAGTACTCGCGCTTCTTCTCGGGGCACCACGAGCCCGCGAGCATGCCCGTCTCGGGGTCGATCACGCGCATCGTCATCCCGGCGGGCACGGGCCAGCCGTCGGCGGAGGACGCGGGCTCGCGCCAGCCATTCATGTAGAAGTCCGCCCATGCCGGCGCGGCGAGGTGACCGCCGGTCGCGTGCGGCGCGATGGGGCGAGGGGTGTCGTATCCGAACCAGATGCCCGCCACCAGCGTCGGCGTGTAACCCACGAACCACACGTCCTCGGCGTTGTTCGTCGTGCCCGTCTTGCCCGCGACGGGGCCGCGTACGCCTTGGTCGCGGATGGTGCGCGCAGTGCCCTTGTCCACCACGCCGCGCAGCATCGACGTGATCTGGTATGCGTCGCGCGCGTCCATCACGGTGTCCGCCGGCGCGATCTCCGCGCTCCATAGCAGCGTGCCGTCCGCGGCTTCGATGCGGCGCACGAGGCGCGGGTGCACCCGCAGGCCGCCGTTCGCAAAGGGCGCATACGCGGCCACCAGTTCCAGCGGCGTGACCTCCACCGCGCCGAGTGCCATGGCGGGATACGTGGAGAGGTCGCTCGCGATGCCGTTCTTGTGCGCGACGTTGATGATGTTCGGGATGCCGACCGTCTGGCTCACGCGCACCGCCGCCGCGTTCGACGACACCTCGAGCGCCTTGGCGAGCGTCACGGTGCCGAGATACTTGTCGTCGTAATTGGAGGGACGCCACACGTTGCGGCCCTGCGCGACCTCGACGGGCTCGTCGTCCACGAGCGTGGCGGGCGTCATGCCCGCGCGCATCGCGGCCGCGTACACGAACGGCTTGAACGCCGAGCCGGGCTGGCGCTTCGCGTTGAAGGCGCGGTTGAAGCCACGCTTGCTGCGTCGCCCACCCACGAGCGCGCGGATGTCGCCGGTGCGCGGGTCGAGCGCGACGAGCGCGCCCTGCGCGACTTCCTTCACGTGCTGCCCGGCGTACTGCGTCTCCCGCGTCACGGCGACCGTCTGCTTCAGCACTGCACGATCGGCCGCGCGCTGCGCGTTCATGTCGAGCGTGGTGTAGACGGTGACGTCGCCCTCCTTCAACGCATCGGGGCGAATGGAATCGATCAGTGCACGCACCGCGTCGAGCGCGAGCGGCTCATCGGCCTGGTCGGGGCGCCACTCGTCCTGCGCGATGCGCAGCGGCAGCTCCTTCGCGCGCTCCGCCTCGGCGGGCGTGAGGTAGTTCTCCTGCGCCATGAGGCCGAGGACGAGGTTCCGGCGGCGGAGTCCGCGGTCGTAGTGGTCGCGCGGCGTGTACGCGCTCGGTCCCTTGGGCAGCGCCGCGAGCATCGCGCCCTCGGTGACCGTGAGCTTGTCGACGCTCTTGCCGAACAGGTCGCGGCTCGCGGCCTCGACACCGTTCATGCCGTTGCCGAGGTAGATGATGTTGAGGTAGAGCTCGAGGATCTGGTCCTTCGTGAGCTCGCTCTCGATGAGGCGCGTGAGGCGCAGCTCGATGAGCTTGCGGCGCAGCGTGCGGCCGTAGCGCTTGTTGACGAGGAACGAGTTGCGCGCGACCTGCATCGTGATCGTGCTGAAGCCCTCGCGCACGCCGCCGTGGCGGAGGTTGCTCAGCGCCGCGCGCGCGAAGCCGCGCCAGTCGAGGCCATTGTGCTCGTAGAAGCGGCGGTCCTCGGTGGCGATGAAAGCCTGCTTCACGTGCAGCGGGATGGACGAGATGGGGACATTCACGCGGCGCACGAGGGCGATGCGGCCGAGGAACTGGTCGTTGCGGTCGAGGATGCGTCCGCCTTCGCCGGGCTTGAAGGCGCGGATGCCGCTGCGTGTGGGGCACCCTTCGAAGCCGCAGGTCGAAAGCCATGCGTCGAAGAGGATGACACCGACGCAGAGTACGCCCATCGCGGCGAGCGAGCGCCACTGGCGGCGCATCCAGGTACGAGCGGGCTCGTCCTTTTGCTTCAGCCGTCGGCGGAACCAGGCGAGGCGCTCGGTGAGACGCTGGGAGGGCACGTTGGGCGGGTGAAGGGGGTTAAATAGTGGTACGGCTGGTGCGGAAGCAGGTTTCCGGCCGTGAGCGCTATTCCTTCCTACATGTCACCCCGAAGGCTCGAAATGGATCGTCGCCTGTTCGCTGTATCGCTGCTGGTTGCCGCCGCCTGTTCGGGCGGAGAGGGCAAGGCCAGGGCGGATTCCGCATCCGTCGTCACGAAGGACTCCGCGGGTGGAAGCGTGAGCGCGTCGAGTCCGGCGACGGACGCGGCGAAGGTGACGGACAGCGCGTCGGCCGGCGGTGGTGGTGGTGGTGGCGCGGCGAATCCGCAGGGACGGATTCCCGTGCTCGAGTACCATGTGATCGGCGGAGACAAGAACACCTTGTACACGCGCACGGCGGCGAGCTATCGCGCCGACCTCGAGGCCGCATACAAGATGGGCTACCGCCCGATCAACATCGCGCAGATGCTCGACAAGAACTTCAGCGATGTGCCGGCAGGCATGTCTCCCGTGGTGTTCGTGTTCGACGACGCGAGCGACTCGCAGTTCCGCTACACGGAGAGTGGCGGGAAGCTGGAGGTCGATCCGACGAGCGCCGTGGGGATCTGGCTCGACTTCGCGAAGTCGCATCCGGGTTGGAAGAACCGCGCGGTGTTCTGCATGCTGAACGGCGGCGCGGCGGGTCACAACTTCTTCGGGGACAACCCGAAGTTTGGTGGGCAGAAGAAGGAGTGGCGTTTCCAGAAGGTGAAGTGGCTGGCCGACCAGGGCTTCGAGTTGTGCAGTCACACGCTCTGGCATGCGAAGCTGAGCCAGTATCCGGACGCGGTGGTGCAGTAGCAGATCGCGCGCAACGCGATGGGCATCGACTCGGCGGTGCCGGGCTACAAGATCCGCACGATGGCGCTGCCCTATGGCCTGTGGCCGAAGAATCGTCCGCTCGCGTGGCAGGGGTCGTGGACGGATCCGAAGACGAAGGCGGTGCACACGTACAAGTTCGACGCGGTGCTCGAGGTGGCTGGTGGGCCGGCGTTGAGCCCGAGCGATCCGAAGTTCAACGCGCACTCGATCAACCGCATCGAGGCGATCGGTGACGACATCGTGAGGCAGCTGACCAAGCTTCAGTCGACGAACGCGCGGTTCGTGAAGTAGCCCGCTATTCTCGGCGGGACACGATAGAGCACTGTTGCTTTTCTGGTCGGCTAAGATCGCGCGGGCATCGTCCCGCGCGATTTTTTTGTGTTCTGGATCACATTAGGCGCACCTCCATGACTAGGATCTTTACATGATGGGATTCTAATGTGGATAACGGCGCAAAATAGGGGTGTTTCTGTCCGAAAAACCCCCTTGCCTGTCGACACTCATTAGCCAACACTCACGTAGCGTAAGAAGTCACGCGAGTTGGCTGTCTGTAAGACTGGAGTGTTATCGGTGTTCGATTCGACTCAACGCGTGCGACATCTTCCGTTCTTCACGGAGCTGGCGTCGCTCGACGATGGTGATTCCGCATGGAAGGCAGTCAGCGCCGGCCTGGTGCTGCTCCGGCTTGTCGATGCGTGGATCGAGGAAGGTGCCTCGGTCGTCGCTGCCGACGCCTGGGGTGTGCGCTCGGTAGCCGCTGCGATCGAGGAGATGCCCCTGGGCTCCCCCGCGCGCGCGATCCTCTCCAGCGCGCTGGATTCGCTGACGACCGCGCACAGCGGCGACATGCACAGCGTGGCCCCGCGCCTGATGGCCTATGCCCGGGCGCTCGACCTCGATGCCCGGTGGGCGCTCGCCGCGGACGTGTAC
>JBDSTA010000180.1:0-10623 GCA_039928475.1 Gemmatimonadaceae bacterium
GTGCTCGCCACCGAACGGGTGCGCACGCTCCAGGCCGCGGTCCGCGCCGCGCAGGCGCACGTCAGCCAGTCCTCGGCGATGGTTCGCCAGGGACTCGCAACGAAGTCGGACGCGCTCCTCGCATCAGTGCGAGCAGGCGACATCGAGTCTCAACTCGCCGATGCCGAGGGCGGAGCGGACATCGCACAGCGCCAACTCGCCATGCTGCTCGGTGTCGGGGACGCAGGCCATCTCACGCTCCCGGCCGCGTTGCCACCGAGCGTGCGGATTCGTGCGGTGATCGGCGCCGACACCGCGGACGTCGTACCGCAGGAGCGTGCCGATGTGCGCGCGGCGTCGCAGGGTCTCGAAGCAGCCCGCGCAGGCCAGTTGCGCGCGCGCTCCGGCTACCTGCCGCGCGTGAATTCCTTCGCGCGCTTTGACTGGAACTCTGCCGGCCAGCTGTACGGAGGCGACCGCAACTGGACGGCCGGCGTGATGGCCTCGTGGAGCCCGTTCAGCGGGGCGAGCGAGCTTGCCGACATGCAACTCGCCGCCGGCCACGCGACAACCGCCGCGGCCCAGGCCGAGGCGGCGCAGGCGAACGCGCGGCTCGAGCTGGAGCAATCCCGTACGACGCTCACGGTCGCCCTCGCGCGGCTGACGATTGCCGAGCGCTCGGTGGCGCAGAGTGCGGAGGCCAACCGCATCGTCGGGAGGAAGTACGCCGGCGGACTCGCGACGGTGGTGGAGCTGCTCGACGCCCAGGCCGTGGAGACGCAGAGCGCGCTCGGCCTCTCGCAGGCGCAGTGGAGCGCCATCGCGGCGGCCGCCGAACGCCGCCGTGCCCTGGGCCTCGACCCATCAACGCTTCAGGTGCTCGACCAGGCGGCGCTCACCGCGGACGCCACGACGACCGCCGCATCGAATCCCAAGGAGTGAGATCCATGAACATGCATTCACATCTCGTCGCGCGTACGAGCCTCCTGTTGGCGGTCGTGGCCGGCTGCACCACTCCCAGGCCGGACGCGGGAGCCACAGCGACGGCCCGCATGCCAGGCAATGCCTACACGGTGAAGGACACCACGGTGCAGTCCGTGTTCGAGGCCACCGGAACGGCGACGCCAGTTCGCCAGGCGACGCTCAGCACGAAGCTCATGGGCAGCGTGCTCGAGGTGCTCGTGCAGGAAGGAGATGCCGTGATCGCCGGGCAGGCACTGGTGCGCATCGACTCGCGCGACATCGCGGCGAAGCAATCCCAGGTCGCCGCCTCCATCGCTGACGCGGAGGCGATGCATCGCGACGCACAGGTGCAGGCGGGGCGGATGAGGGCGCTGTACGCGGACAGCGCGGCGACGCGCGCGCAGCTCGACGTCGCCGAGACGGGTCTCGCGCGCTCGGAGGCGGGGATGCACGCAGCACGCGGCGCGGCCGCCGAGCTGGGCGCCATGGGCAGCTATGCCGTGATACGCGCGCCGTTCGCGGGCATCGTGACGAAACGGTTCGTCGATCCCGGCGCGTTTGCCTCACCAGGTGCGCCGCTCGTCGCGGTGCAGGATGGCGTGCGGCTGCGCATCACCGCCAGTGCAACGCCCGATGCCGCGCGTGGACTGCGCCGCGGGCAGTCGCTCGACGCGACCATCGAGGGACGCACGCTGGGCGCCATTGTCGAGGGGATCGTCCCTGCAGGCGCGGGCAACCTGTACACGATCAATGCGATCGTGGCGAATCCGGGCGGGCACATTCTCCCAGGGAGCACGGCGACCTTGCTGTTGCCACTGGGGACTCGCCGAGCGCTCGTGGTGCCGGCGAGCGCCGTCATGCGGCAGGGTGACCTCACGGGGGTCACGCTGCGCACCGCCGAAGGTGACGCGACACGCTGGGTGCGGCTCGGCCGCACTGCGGGGAGCGCGGTGGAAATCGACGCCGGCCTTCGCGCTGGGGACCAGGTCGTCGTCCCGGCGGCAGGCGCACCCACCACAGGCGCGGGGAGCTGACCATGGGCATCGCCGGTCGCATTGCACGAGCATTCCTGCGGTCGAAGCTCACGCCACTCGTCACCGTCGCGTCGCTGGCGGTGGGGCTGCTCGGCATCCTCGCCACTCCGCGCGAGGAAGAACCGCAGATCTCCGTTCCAATGATCGACGTGATCGCCGCGCTGCCGGGTGCGTCGCCGAAGGAGGCGGAGAACCTGCTCGCGCGCCCGATCGAGCAGCGCATGCTCGAAATTCCCGGCGTGGACCATGTGTACGCGATGAGCGGCGACGGTTACGCGATGGTGACCGTGCGCTTCAAGGTGGGAGAGGACCAGGAGCGCAGCGTCACGAAGGTGCAGGCGAAGCTCGCGGGAGCGATGGACCAGGCGCCAGCTGGGGCGCTCCCGCCGCTCGTGAAGGCGCACTCCATCGACGACGTACCGGTGCTCGCGCTCACGCTGCACTCGCACGTGTATGACGCCAACATGCTGCGGCAGGTCGCCGTGCATCTCGAGGACGAGATCCGCACGGTGCCCGACGTTGCCGAGACGTTCGTGGTGGGTGGGCAGCCGCGGCAGTTCCTGGTCACGCTCGACGCGGCGCGGCTGGCCGCGAGCGGTGTGTCGCCGGGTGAAGTAGCCGGTGCCTTGCGCGGCGCGAATGCGCGGCTGCGCGCGGGCGAGCTGGCGTCGGCGGGGCAGGTCTATCAGGTGGACGTGGGCGCACCGCTCTCCACGCCCGCCGAGGTGGGCAGCGTGGTCGTTGGCGTGCGCGGCGGATTGCCGGTGTACCTGCGCAACGTCGCCGATGTGGTGGATGGCTTTGGTGAGACGACGACCTACGTCTCGCATGCCGGCCGCACGGGCGCCGCAGAGAGTGCGGTGACCATCGCGGTGGCCAAGCGGAAGGGAGCCAACGCAACCGTCGTGACGCACGCGGTGAACGAGCGTGTGGATGCCGCACGGAATCGCCTGCTTCCGCCCGACGTGACCGTCGAGGTCACGCGCGACTACGGCGAGACTGCGGGCGACAAGGCGCGCGAGCTGATCCTCCACCTCGCCATCGCGACGCTGTCGGTGACCCTGCTGATCTGGATCTTCCTCGGCTGGCGGGAGGCCGCGGTGGTGCTCGTGGCCGTGCCGGTGACGCTCGCGCTCACGCTCTTCGCGTACTACGCGCTCGGGTACACGCTCAACCGCATCACGCTGTTCGCGCTGATCTTCTCCATCGGCATCCTGGTGGATGACGCGATCGTGGTGGTGGAGAACATCTACCGGCATCTCCAGATGGGCGATCGCACGCCCGAGGTGGCGACTGTGGAGGCCGTGGACGAGGTGGGCAACCCGACGATCCTCGCGACGTTCGCGGTGATCGCGGCTATCCTGCCGATGGCGTTCGTGAGCGGGATGATGGGCCCCTACATGCGGCCGATCCCGATCGGTGCGTCCGTGGCGATGCTCGCGTCGCTGGCGATCGCCTTCGTGGTCACGCCGTACCTCGCGTACCGTCTGCTCAAGGGACACGTCACGACGTCGTCACACGGCGCTGCCAATGCGCCGGCGGGGCCGACGCGCTTCGCGCGCTTCTACAGCAGGATCATGACGCCGCTCATGGAAGTGCGCGAACGCCGGCTCGCGTTCTACGGCGGCGTGGTGGTGCTGCTGCTGCTCTCCGTGGGCCTCCTGTTCGTGAAGGCGGTGAAGGTGAAGATGCTCCCCTTCGACAACAAGAGCGAGTTCCAGGTCGTGCTCGACCTGCCCGAGGGCACCACGCTGGAGACGTCGAATGCCCTTGGGCAGGAGATCGCGGCGTACCTGCGTCACGTGCCGGAAGTGACGAGCACGGAGGTGTATGCGGGCACCGCGGCACCCTTCAACTTCAACGGCCTGGTGCGGCACTACTTCATGCGGTCGGGCGCCAACGTGGCGGACGTCCAGGTCAACCTCGTCCCGAAGGGAGAGCGTTCGCGGCAGAGCCACGCGATCGCGGTGGCGGTGCGGCCCGCGATCGACGCGATCGCGCGGCGCTACGATGCCTCGGCCAAGGTGGCCGAGATCCCGCCCGGGCCGCCGGTGCTCTCGACGCTGGTGGCCGAGGTGTACGCGGCCGACGACTCGACGCGGCTCGAGGCGGCGCGGCAGGTGAAGCACGTGTTCGAGACGACGCCGGGTGTGGTGGATGTGGACTGGACGGTGGAGGCGCCGCAGCAGAAGCGCGCCTTCCGCGTGGATCGCGTGCGCGCGGCAGGGGCGGGGGCGAGCGTGGAGCAGATCACGCAGACGCTCTATCTCGCGCTGTCGGGGGCGCCCACCGGGATTGCCGCGTCGGCAACGGCGCGCGAAGGGACGGCGATCGTGACGCGCCTGCCGCTCGACCAGCGCTCGTCGGTGGATGCGCTCCTCGCGTTGCCGATCGCGACGGCGACGGGGCCGCAGCCGCTCGCGCGCTTCGTCACCGTGCTGCCCGAGACGCGCGAAACCAGTCGCGTGCGCAAGGATCTCCGCCCCGCGATCTATGTCACCGGCGACGTGGCCGGGGCCGTGGAGTCGCCCGTGTATGCGATCATGGCGATGAACAGGCAGCTCGATGCCATGCGCGTGCGGGGCGCGCGCATCGCGCGCTACAACGTCGTGCAGCCCGAGCGCCTCGCGGAAACGGCCATCAAGTGGGACGGGGAGTGGCAGGTGACGATCGAGGTGTTCCGCGACCTCGGCCTCGCCTTCGCGATCGTGCTGGTGCTCATCTACGTGCTCGTAGTGGGATGGTTCCAGTCGTTCAAGGTGCCGCTGGTGATCATGGCGCCCATTCCACTCACGCTCATCGGCATCCTGCCGGGTCATGCGATCACCGGGGCGTTCTTCACCGCGACGTCCATGATCGGGATGATCGCGCTCGCCGGCATCATCGTGCGCAACTCGATCCTGCTGGTGGACTTCATCCAGCTCGAGGAGGCGCGCGGGCGACCGCTGCGCGATGCGGTGCTCGACGCGGGCGCCGTGCGCTTCCGTCCCATCGCGCTCACCGCGGCGGCCGTGGTCGTCGGCGGGTTGGTGATGGTGCTCGACCCGATCTTCCAGGGACTCGCCGTGGCACTGATGAGCGGCGCAGTGGTGGCAACGCTGCTGACGATGGTCGTCGTCCCGATCCTCTACTGGGAGCTGCGCCGCCGCGACGAGGCGAGCGTTCCCGCACCCGAGTACGTCGATGAAAATGCTGATGGTGGTCTACAGCGGCGCGAACCCGCAGCGGATTTCCTCGCTGCTTGATCGGCACCATGCCGGCCGCTGCACGGACTTCTGACGGCAGCCAACCTCTACACAAGGAACCCAATGTGCCAGGACCAGATCATCCGCCGCTTTGCCAGCGTGTTCATCCTCGTGTCGCTCGCCCTCGGCTACTGGGTGAGCGCGGGATGGTTCCTCTTCACGGCATTCGTCGCAGCGAACCTCCTCCAGGCGACCTTCACCGACTTCTGCCCGCTGGAACGCATCCTCGGCGCGGCGGGATTCCCGGGATGCTCGCGGCGGACCAACGCGTGAGGGGCGAGGGGTTGCGCGCCGGTCCGCTCACGCCCGTGATCGGCACGGCACCGTTCTACTATATTACTTATCAGTAGTGATTAGGGAACGCGTGCCGTCAATGACGACCTGACAGGGAGAAGACGTGGGACACCTGACCATGACGCCAGACCTCCTGCCGCTCGTTGCCGAGCGCTTCAAGGCGCTCGCCGAGCCAGCCCGGTTGCAGATCCTGGGCGCCTTGCGCACGAGCGAGATGACCGTGAGTGAGCTCGTCGAGGATACCGGGCTGGGGCAGGCGAACGTGTCGAAACATCTCCAGCTGCTCCACAGCCTCGCGTTCGTCAGCCGGCGCAAGGAGGGACTGTTCGTGTACTACGCACTCTCCGACAGGACGGTCTTCAAGCTCTGTGACCTGATGTGCGGGCGACTCGAGGCCGAGATGAAGACACGTCGCAAGCTCATGGGCGTCTGAGGTCGCGCCGGAGAACTGGTGCATGCCCCGTACCGCATGCACTGGCGCATCGCACCTGTCACTGGCGATCGTTCACGGCCGTGCCGGCATCCTGGCGATGCGACAGATCGGCTTACCGCGACTGAAGGTCCGCGATCAGGCTGTCCATCTGCGCGATTTCCTTTTCGCTGTGCGGCAATGATGCCGTCGGCGAGTTTCCGGACCCAGGGGATCCTTGATGTGCGCCCGTTCGCTCGTGAGGATCGCGATGGAGTGGTGCGGGATCATCGCCTTCATGTACGCGACGTCGCCAACCACCTGCTGGCTGCGGGCCAGGTACAGGAACAGGCCGAAGATGAGCGCGGAGACGACGAAGATCGCCCGGTTCATTCGCTGGTCCTTGTACATGGCCAGCATGAAGCCGAGCATGACGATCGCCATCGCGGCGCCCATGTAGAGGGCCATGAAGAAGCGCGTGTCGGCGAAGCGGACGTGCGCCGCCTCGCTCACGAGGGAGTACATGAGCACGAACATGACGACGGTCGACGTCAGGAGCATGGCGCCGAAGCGAGCGTATGAGCCCTGCATCATCGGTGTGGGCATGCCCCGGGACTCCGGCATGATGTCAACGGGCGCTCGCATTTACGCGGCCATCTTCCGGCAGGCCTCGGCGCAGCGGCGACAGGCCTCGGCGCAAAGGCGACAGTGTTCGGCCATGCCGGCGTGGCGTTCGCACTCCGCGGCGCAGGCATCGCATGCATCGGCGCAGGCACGACAGAGTGCAGCCGAGAGCGGGCCGCCACGGCTCATGGCGCGCAGCGCAGCGATGCAGGCTTCGGCACAGTCGCGATCCAGGCGAATGCACGGCACCATCATCTTGATGTCCTTCTCATCCAGGCACGCGTCCGAGCACATCTCGCACGCGACCAGGCAGGCCATGCATGCCTCGATGCAGTCGTGATATTGCTCGCTCTTCCCGCGTAGGTACGTCCCGATCTCGATGCTGGGCATGTTCATGCTCCCGGACTATGGGTGAATGTCGTCGGGCACTGGCCACGACATGGATGTGAACGTCGAGGCGGCCCGGCGGCGGAAAATGTGTCTCACTGGAAGGCGACGGCGCACACGGCGCACGTGAAAGCGAACACACCAGTGCGCGGTGATGGGTGCGGCTATAACCGGGCAAAATGCGGACCGAGGGCGTCCTCGCGCATTGGCAATCGGGTCTCCGCGGCACCTCGGGTGCGCGCGTGGAGCGATGGCGCGCCGGTGAAATGCTCCGCGGCGATGCGCGGCACGGGCATCCAGTCCTTCATTTATACTGCCATGAGGCCGGCCTGCACATTTCGGGATGTGGCCCTTGGGTCGGAGGCTTCACACCGAACAGCACGCGGGAGCGATGATGGAAGACACTGCGCTCGACATCGACCTCATGTCGTGCGGTGACTGATACCGGCTCGCTGTCATATGGACTCGCGTTCGGTGCAGGACTCGTCTCATTCCTGTCGCCCTGCGTGCTCCCACTCGTGCCGAGTTACCTGACTTTCGTCACGGGCATGAGCGTGGACGATCTCACGGCGGCTGATCGCGGGAGCCGATGGATCGCGATGCGTCACGCGCTCCTCTTCGTGCTCGGTTTCGGCAGCGTGTTCGTCGCGCTGGGCGCCGCGGCAACGGCGCTGGGAGCGGTGCTCGCGCACTCCCTCGCGATGCTGCAGCATGTCGGTGGCATCGTGGTCGTCGTGTTCGGCCTCTACCTGCTCGGCGCGCTCAGGATTCACGCGCTGTCACGGGAGCGACGCCTGCATCTCTCGCGGCGTCCTGCCGGACTTGCCGGATCGTTCCTCGTCGGTATGGCGTTCGGGGCGGGGTGGACACCGTGCGTCGGTCCGGTGCTCGCGTCAATCCTGCTGTATGCCGGGACCACCGGTTCCGTGCTTCGCGGGGAGGCGCTGCTGGCCACCTACACGCTGGGCCTCGGGCTGCCGTTCCTCGGCGCCGCGTTCGCGTTCGAGTGGTTCGTGGCGCGACGTCGTGTGTTCGCGCGCTGGGTTCGGCCGCTCGAGATCGTCACGGGCGTGCTTCTCGTGGCTGTGGGCGCCATGCTCGCAAGCGGGCGATTCAACACGCTCACCGGATTCCTGGCGGGCTTCGGACAACTCATCACCATCGGTACCTGAGAGAGATGCGCATCACCTCAACGACCCTGATCGCCGCGGCTGCCCTGCTGCTCGGCGCCTGCAGTGACAAGACCAGCGACGGATCGAAGGCCGCCGGCGCGGTGGACACGATGTCTGCGTTGTCGCCGGCCGCGACGATGCGCTCGCCGTCTCCGTCGTCGCTGGATTCTGCGATCGCCTCGCGCACCACCCCGGCGAGGCCGGCTGTTCCAGCCCCCGCGAGTCCTGCGCGCGCTCGGAGCGATTCAACGGCACGACGACCAGCGGCGCCGCGTCACCTCGTGTTCAACGGCGTCGACATCACGGACATCGGGTACGACCACGGGAATGCAAACGCGCCTGTGACGGTCGTCGACTTCAGCGATTTCGCGTGTCCGTACTGTGGCGAGTTTGCGCGCGAGACGTATCCGGTGATCGAGCGCGATTACGTGCGCACCGGCAAGGTGCGCTTCAAGTACGTGCCCTTTCTCGCCGGCTTTCCGCATGGTCGTGAGGCGACGCGTGCAGCGGAGTGTGCGGCGGAGCAAGGAAAGTTCTGGCAGATGTACGAGCACGTCTATGCAACGCAGGCCGAATGGCGGCGCGGCAACGGCGTGGACGCGCAGATGGCCGCGCTGGCCGCGACGATCTCGGCGGATAGCGCGAAGTTCGCCGGCTGCTACCGAGATGGCCACACGGATGCGCGCACGGCGCGCGCAACCGGTTTCGCGAACGAGCTCGGGGTGCGCGTGACCCCATCGTTTCTCGTGAACGACAGGCCGGTGCAGGGTGCGCTTCCACTGGCGGAATTCCGCAAGGTGATCGATGCCGCGCTGTTGCTGGCGGGCATCCCGCGCTGACGTGTGGTGGCCGGCGGCACAACAAGGAGCACCACAGGTCGGTGCTCCGCGAGAAACGCCGAGCTCCCAGCCACCGGCCCGCGTGTCACGGAACAGGCTGCCTTTGTGTGCGCTTCGGCGCAGCGGTGTCCACCACGTTCGCGCGCACGAGGAAGAACAGCAATTCACGCGCACTCTCTTCCGACAGGATGCGCGGAGGATGGATGGGCCGCCCCGGAAACTCGCGTGCCCCGTAACGTCGTCGCACCTCGGCGCGCGCGCTCGTCATGACGTACGTCGCCGCTTCGTCGGGGATCACCGAGAGATCATCGCGGTCGAGCAGGAGCACGCGTAATCGCTTCACGTCCGCGAGCGGCTCGAGCATGTGGCGCAGCTTCGGCTCGAAGCGCGGATCAGTGGCGATATAGAACACGGGGCCTGCCCGCAGCGCACTCCCCACGTCCAGCATTACCTCCGGCCGCAGCGTCACCGTGATCCATGGCTTGCCGAGGCGCTCGGCGACGGCCTGCACTTCGGCGCTGTGGTACAGGGTCGTCACGAGCACGTCGGCTTTCCGTAGCACCGGCAGGCTCTCGCGTTTCGAGAGCCTCGCCACCTCGACGCTCTTCGTCTGGAAGCCATGGTCTTCGGCCAGCTCCGAGCACAGCATGTGGAGCTGATCAGCATTGCACTCGATGCACGCCGCGTGCACTGGACGCCGACGGAGGCTGCGCCGCATCAGCGCGGGCACGTCGCGCGGGGCAAGGCCGCGCGTCCGCGCCTGCAGCAACGTGTTCACGATCCAGACGCCGAGATCGGGAAGCCGGCTGCCAGTTGCGGGGTGCAGCGTGCCGACGAATGCGCCGGAGCGTGGACGAAGCTCGATGAACCCCTCATTTGCCAGGGCGCGCAGCGCGGCGAGCACGACGCGCGGGTTCACGTTCAGCTCGCTCGACAGTTTGCGGGCACTGGGCAGCCTGTCGCCTTGATGTAGCTGGCCGACGTGCAGGCCGTTCAGGATGCGGTCGCGCAGGATGTCGGCGACGGCGTTGCGGCCTGTTCGGGTCATGCAGCGTTTCTGGTCGCGGAGGAGTGCATTCGTGCAAGCTCGCCGATCGGCAGGACATGTGCCAGCCTGATGCACTCCGTGTGCATCAGCTGGCGCGGTTAATGCGGCAGCGGGGTGTCTACGCTGGTGCACTATTAGTGCAGCAGCCATCCGGACTGTGCCTCCTCGCACATCGAGGTCGACTCGCCGCGGCGAGCACGCCTGACAACGCGTTCTATCTCCTCCCGCTGCGCTGAGCAGCGGGAACGTCACCGTCACCTGGAGACGCTGCAGTGTCATCGCTGAACGATCGCCACTTGTCGTCGGGTCCGTCCGCCGGCATCTGGGCGCTGATGATCGCGCTCCATGCGAGCGCGCTGTGGCTCGGAGGGTGCGGCACGCGCGAGACGGCGGGACGCACGGCGGATTCGTCGGGTGCGAGCGGCGCAACGGCGAGCGCTGCGGGCGACGTGGCGTTGCCTGCCATGGCGACGCGCAGCGCGGCCTGGCTCCCGCCCGGCGCCACGGACGGCGATTGGCGCATGCCATCGCGCGACTATGGCGCGACGCGCTACTCGCCGCTCGCCGAGATCACCACGGCAAACGCGAGCCAGCTCCAGCTTGCGTGGACCTTCGACGACGGCGAGTCG
>JBDSTA010000181.1:0-6135 GCA_039928475.1 Gemmatimonadaceae bacterium
GATCGCCTTCGCGATGGCGCCGAACTGGTGGCGAAACGTCTTCGGGTCGAGCGGGATGGAGCGCACGATGAGCCCATGCTCGCGTGCGACCTCGCGCCAGGGCGCGATGTTCGCATGATGATCGAGCTCGGTCACGATGATCTCGTCGCCCTTCTTCCACGCGCGCGCGAGCCCGCGCGACAGGTGGAAGGCGATGGTCGTCGTGTTGTTGCCGAAGGACACGTCGCCCGGCGCGCAGTTGAAGAGGTCCGCGTACGCGACGCGCGCCTCCTCCAGCATTCCATCGGTCTCGGCGCTGGTCGGATAGGCCCAGTGCGTGTTCGCGTTGTGGTGAAACAGGTAGTCGGTGATCGCGTTCGCGACCAGGCGCGGCACCTGCGTGCCCCCCGGCCCGTCGAAGTAGGCGACGGGATGGCCGTTCTCGCGGCGCTCGAGCGCGGGGAAATCGGCGCGGATGGATTCGACGGAACGGATCGTCATGCGATCTCCTGGCCAGCCCACGCCTCGATCACCTTCACGGCCTCCACGTGATCGGCCTCCTCGCCGAGCGCGTTGTGCGCGATGCGCGTGAGGTCGGCGGCAAGCTGGATGAGCGGCGACGGCACCTTGAGGTCGCGCGCCATCGAGGCGGCGATGTCGATGTCCTTGTCGAGCAGGGCGAGCTTGAACGTGCGCGGGAAGGCCCGGCCGATGACGCGTTCCGGAAAGAGGTTCATCGACGCGTTGGATCGCCCGCTCGACGCATTGATGATCTCGAGCGCGACTTCCGGCTTCACGCCCATCTTGCTGAGCGCGACGAGCCCCTCCCCCGCGCTCCAGATGTGGATCGCGAGCATGGCCTGGTTCACGGCCTTCACGGCGTCGCCCGCGCCGGTCGGGCCGCAGAGCACGATCGTCTTCCCGAACGCCGCCAGCACTGGTCGCACGCGCTCGAGGACGGCCGCGTCGCCTCCGACCATCACGGTGAGCGTTCCCGCCTCCGCGCCCTTCACGCCGCCACTCACCGGCGCATCGAGGAAGTCCACGCCCTGCCCCGTGAGGCGCTCGGCGATGCGGCGCGACGTCGCGGCGTCGCCGGACGTGCAGTCCACGAGCGTGCTGCCGCGCTCGAGCGCGAGGCCGGCGACGACCGCATCGACGTCGGCGGAGACGGGGAAGCAAGTGATGACGACGTCGGCGCCCTTCACCGCGTCCGCCGGCGTCGCGGCGTGGCGCGCACCGTGGGTGGCGGCGAACTCCGCCGCGCGCGCCGCGGTCCGGTTCCACACGGTGAGCGTGACGCCCTCGGCGCGCGAGAGGCAGGCGGCCATCGGCCGCCCGATGGCGCCGAGACCGAGAAATGCGACGTTGGGCATGCTGTAGGGGGCAAGCGGGGTGTGACCCCGCGCGTGGAATGGCGATATTACAGCGATATGATAACGCATCTCCGAATCGACGGCATGAGCTGCCAGCATTGCGTGCAGGCCGTGTTCACCGCGCTCACGCCCGTGCCGGGCATCATCTCGGCGGACGTGTCCATCGGGGCCGCGGCGATCGAGCACGACGGCCGCGCCACGGAAGCGGCGCTGCGCGACGCCATCGCGGCGAGCGGGTATGCGGTGTCCGCGGTGAACGAGCAAAGACGGCGGTTGCCGATCGTCTAGCCCGCGTCCTACTTTGACGGACTCGTTCGCCCGCAACGTCGCCGAGGCCGTACAATGACGCCATCCCAGCGCAGTCCCGAGGAGCGTCCCATCGGCGCGCTGCTCGCCCCGGACATCATCTCGCTGCTCGAGGAGTCCCCGTCGCTGATCGCGGCGGAGACGGAAGAGCTGCACCCGGCGGATCTCGCGGACGTCGCCGAGGCGATGCCGTTCGAGAGCATCCCGGTGTTCCTCGCGGCGTTGCCGCGCGATCGTGCGGCCGCGGTGCTCGAGTACCTCGACGAGGAACTGCGCACCGAGGTGCTCGAGGCGCTCGACTCGGAGACCGCCGCGGCGCTCATCAGCGCGATGACGCCGGACGAGCGCGCCGATGTGCTCGAGGAGCTCGACGAGGACGTCGCGGACGAGATCGTCGAGGAGATGCCGGAGCAGGCGCGCCGCGAGACGCAGGCGCTGCGACTGTTCGATCCGGACTCCGCCGGTGGCCTGATGACGACGGAGTTCGTGTCGGAATCGGCAAGCACGACGGTGGAGGAGGCGCTGCGGAAGGTGCGCGTGATTGCCCGCAGCGGGAAGCGCGAGGCGATCTACGCCATCTATACAACCGACGAATCAGGTCGGCTGGCTGGCGTGTTGTCGCTGCGCGAGCTGCTGGCGGCGCCGGAGGGAGCGCTCCTCGCCGACGTCGCATGGACGGAAGTGCAAAGCGTGAAACCCTCAGCGGATCGCGAGGAGGTGGCGCGCGTCATCTCGAACTACGATCTCGTCGTCGTTCCGGTGGTGAGCGAGTCGCACCACGTGATGGGCGTGATCACCGTCGACGACGTGATCGACGCGATCCAGGAAGAGCAGACGGAGGACGTGCAGAAGTTCGGCGGCATGGAAGCGCTGGACGAGCCGTACATGCAGATCTCGTTCGGCCGGATGCTGCGCAAGCGCGGCGGCTGGCTGAGCGTCCTGCTCGTGAGCGAGATGTTCACGACGTTCGCGATGCAGCATTACGAGGGCGAGCTCCAGAAGGTCTCCGCGCTCATCGTGTTCGTCCCGCTGGTGATGAGCGCCGGTGGCAACTCCGGCTCGCAGGCCACGTCGCTGATCACGCGCGCCATGGCGCTGCGCGAGATCTCGCTGCGCGACTGGTGGCGCGTCGCGCTGCGGGAGCTGCCCACGGGCTTTGCACTCGGCCTGCTGCTCGGCGTCATCGGCATGGCGCGCATCGCCATCTGGCAGCGGCTCGGCATCGTGTCGTACAACCCGCACTGGGAGCTGATTGCGGCGACGATCGGCGTGTCGCTCATCGGGATCGTGACGTTCGGGTCGCTGGCGGGCTCGATGCTGCCCTTCCTGCTGCGCCGCGCCGGCTTCGATCCGGCGAGTGCGTCGGCGCCACTCGTCGCGACGCTGGTGGACGTCGGTGGCCTGATCATCTACTTCACGGTCGCATTGCTCGTGCTTGGCGGAACGCTGCTGTGAGTGCGGACACGCGCGCCTCGTCGCGCGCCACGCTGCTCGTGGTCGCGAGCGCGTGCTGCTTCGGCTCCATCCCGATCCTGATCACGCTCGCGACGGGTGCGGGGGCGCGACTCATCGACGTGCTCGTGTGGCGGTACGCGCTTGCGGCGGTGCTGCTGACGGTCGTCGGCGGCGGCGTGGGTGCGCTCCGCTCGGTGGGGTCGCGCGCGTGGCCACTGCTGCTGCTTGCGGGAGGCGGGCAGGCGGTGATTGCGTTCGTGAGCCTCTCCGCGCTGCGCTACATCCCGGCGGCGTCGCTCACCTTCCTCTTCTACACGTACCCGGCGTGGGTCGCCGTCACGGCGGTGTTGCGCCGGACGGAGAAGCTGAACGCCGGGCGCGTCGCAGCGCTCGTGCTCTCGCTCGCGGGCATCGCGCTGATGGTCGGCATGCCTGGCGCCGGCGGGCTGCATCCCAAGGGCGCGCTGCTCGCGCTGTCGTCGGCGCTGCTGTACGCGCTCTACATCCCGATGATCGACCACTACGGGCGCGGCATTGCGCCGGCGGTCACGTCGGCATTCGCGACGGCGGGGGCGGCCGTGATCCTCATCGTCGCGTCGTTCCTGCAGGGCGGGCCGCGCGTGGACCTGTCCACGACGGCGTGGCTGGCGGTCGTCGCGCTCGCGGTGGTGTGCACGGTGCTCGCGTTCATCGCCTTCCTGCGCGGCCTGGCGATCATCGGCCCGGTACGCACCGCCATCGTGAGCACGGTGGAACCCTTCTGGACGGCGCTCCTCGGGAACGTCGTGCTGAGCCAGCGGCTTGGTCCGCGGACATTCGCCGGTGGCATGCTGATCGCGACGGCCGTCATCGTGCTGCAACTGTGGAATCGCGCGACGAGACAGGAGTCGTAAATGAAGTCGGTGCACCTCACCATCGAAGGCATGACGTGCGAGCACTGTGTGCGCGCCGTGGACCAGCGACTCCGGAAGACGCCAGGCGTCGTCGTGAACCGGGTGGCGATCGGCTCGGCGGACGTCCAGCTCGATCCCGAAAGAACGAGCGTGGACGATCTCGCCGAGGCGATCGCCGACGAGGGTTACACGGCCTTCGAGGGCTGAAGGCGGCGGCGGCGCATCGCACCGAGTGCGATGACGCCCAGGCCGAGCGCCAGCAGGCCGAACGTGGCCGGCTCCGGCGTGGCCGTGATCGGGAGCTCGCCCGAGTAATCGTGGTTGCTGTAGAACTCGGAGTTCGCCGTGCCGCTCTTCACCACCACCGTGCCGACGACGTCGCCGACACCGAACTCGGCGTCCGCGTTCGGGGCGAGGATGCTGCCGTGCACCGGGCCACCGAACACGATGTCCGTCTGGTCGTTGAAGTTCCAGAGCGTGCGCGCCGCGCCGGCCGGCGTGTTCTCGTTCGTTCCGCTCTGGCATGAGCTGGACGTCGCGACGGCGGTGCAGTTGAAGTAGAAGGCGGTGTTGTTGAACGCGGAGTTGGTGGACGAGCCGAGCACGTTGATTATGCTCGTGGAGCCGAAGGGCGTGACGAACTCGTAGCCCGCGGTGCCCTGCTGCAACAGCGCCATGCTGATGGAGAAGATGTTGTAGTTCGAGTTGCCGATGAAGTTGAGCTCACCGTTCACGAGTTGCGTGGAGCCGTTGGCGCCCATCGCGGCGTAGCCGTCGGACAGCGACGTCAGGCGCGCGGACTCGGCCGCGAAATCCACGACGCTCGGCCCCCCGACTTCCGGCGGATAGGCGGCGGGGAAGCCGGTGTTCACGGCATCGAGCACGCCTCCCACGTACGTCCTGCCCTGCGCGACGGAGCCGTCGCGGCTGGTGAGGTCCTGGCCCACGACGAGGCCGTAGTCCGTGTAGCCGGGCGCGAGCATGTGGCCAACGCGCCAGTTGGTGAAGGTCGCGTCGCCGCCGATCGCGATGCGGCCGTTCACTTCCGTGTTCATCAGCGTGAAGTCCTGAAACACGAAGACATCGAACGGAGAGATCGTCTGGGCGCGCAGGGGAGCGGATGCAGCGAGCACGAGCGCAGCGATGGCTATTCCTGACTTCATATGATGCGTCTCTAGGCGCAGGGGGATCGTGAAGGTGACCGGCGTCACTTAACGCAAAACGAATTCCATTGTGAACGGACGGTTTGACGGGTCGCAGCACAGCCCGCTGACACCGTTGTGCGAGGACGCGTGTAGTGAATTGTGCGGTGGCGACGTCAAGCGCCGCGCCCTCACCAGCACGGAGCAGTTTCATGCAGCGAATCATTCGTCTTCTTCCCGCCGTCGCCGTACTCGTGTCGACAGCAGCCTGCGCCTCACTCAACAAGAAGGAGTCCGGGGCCATCATCGGTGCCACCGCAGGGGGCGCGATCGGCGCCGCGGTAGGCAACGCCAACGGTTCCACCGCGAAGGGCGCGATCATCGGCGCGGCGGTGGGCGGTGCGGCGGGCGCGGTCATCGGACACCAGATGGACCAGCAGGCGAAGGAGATCCAGCAGAACATTCCTGGCGCGATCGTCGAGCGCGTGGGCGAAGGCCTTCAGGTGACCTTCGAGTCCGGCCTCCTGTTCGACTTCGACTCGGACGTGCTGCGCAGTGAAGCGCGCACGAACCTCGCGACGTTTGCCAAGAGCCTCGACAAGTATCCGGGCACGGACGTGCTCATCGTCGGCCATACGGACAGCAAGGGCACCGACGAGTACAACGCCGCGCTGTCCGCGAAGCGTGCGTCGGCGGCAGAGATCTACTTGGCGTCGCAGGGTGTGACCCGCGCGCGACTGCGCTCGGTCGGCAAGGGTGAGGCGGAGCCGCTCGCGACGAACGACACCGACGCGGGCCGCCAGCAGAACCGGCGCGTCGAGGTCGCGATCTACGCGAACCAGCAACTCAAGACACAGGCACTCCGCCCGGGCGGGATCTGACCTCCGGCGGTGACGATGCACGAGGGCCGGCGCTCGCGCCGGCCTTCGTTGCATCCGCAGGATACATCCCCACGATGCCCTGCTCGAGCCACTCGTGCTCGCC
>JBDSTA010000182.1:0-33178 GCA_039928475.1 Gemmatimonadaceae bacterium
CGGCGTGGTCACGGTGTCGGCGGGCAACCATGCGCAGGCGCTCGCCTGGGCCGCGCGCGAGGCGGGTGCGCGCTGCACCGTCGTGATGCCGTCAACGGCCAGCCGGTCGAAGGCGGACGCGAGCCGCGGCTACGGCGCCGAGGTGATCCTGCACGGCACGAGCATGGACGCGTTCAAGCGTGCGCAGGACCTGGCGGAGTCGGAGGGGTTCGTCTTCATCCATCCGTTCGACCATCCGCACACGATTGCGGGCACGGGCACCACGGGGCTCGAGCTGCTCGAGCAGGTGCCGGTGGCGGACGTCGTCGTCATTCCCGTGGGTGGCGGCGGATTGATCTCCGGGATGGCGATCGCGATCAAGGAGGCGAGCCCGCGCACGCGCGTCATAGGCGTGGAGCCGACGGGCGCGGATGTGATGCGCCAGAGCCTCGACGCGGGGAAGGCGCTGCGCATGGAGGCGCCGAAGTCGATCGCCGACGGGCTCGCGGCGCCGATGGCGGGCCAGCTCAACTTCGAGGCGGTGCAGCGCTACGTGGACGACGTGGTGCTCGTGAGCGACGAGGAGATCGAGGCGGCGATGGGGTTGTTGCTCACGCGGTGCAAGCTGCTCGCGGAGGGCGCGGGCGCCGCCGCGACGGCGGCGCTCATCGCGGGGCGCGTTCGCGTGGGGCAGGGCGAACACGTGGTGGCGATGCTGAGCGGCGGTAACGTGGACCTGGAAGTCCTCGCACGCCTGGCCTGACAGCAGCCCGCTAGATCCCGCCGAGCACGACGTCGAGCTGTCGCGCAATCGCGTCCCGGATCGAATCCGTGACTGCGAACGTACTCGTGAACATCGCGCGCGGATCCGCGGGGGGCGTGCGCCCCGCCTGCTGGAGGTAGTACCGCATGTAGCCCGCGACGGCGGAAGGAATCGCCTTCTCGAGCAACATTGCGCCCGCGCGCACCGCGGCCGCCTGCTCATAGCGCGACGTGAGGCCGGCCCGCTGGTCGGCGGGCGTCGTGTTGTCCGCGATGACCGTGCTCGCGATCTGCCCCGTGATCTCGTGCGCCATCACGTACAGCACGTGCTCCGACTCCGACTCCGTTTCGGGAAACGGTCCGGCGACGGCGTTCTGCGTCTTCGCGAAGTGAATCGTCCGGCCTTCGCCGCCGAGCGGAAGGGAGAGGTACAACTCGCCGTTCTGCTGCTGCGTGTTGTTGAGGAAGCGCTGGAGCGATGGACGCCACGTGCGCTGCCACAGCGAATCCACGTGCGCCAGCTCCGGCGCCCGGCTGCGCATCTCCGACGTCCAGTAGTCGTGGTAGAACTTGCGGCTCTCGTCGTCCACCGCGGCGGAGAAGGTGCGGAGCCAGTCGCGATCGGACGCCGTCTGGAACGCGCTGCCGAGGATCGCGAAGAACATGCGGATGTTCGGGTCCTGCGAGTTGCCCGGGTTGCCGTTGTTCCGCACGAACAGGTCGACGACCTGTCGCATCTGCTCGTACGACTCGAAGTAGAGCGGCAGGAACTGTCCCGAGGTCGCGAGCGACGGATTCGCCGTGACGCCGGCGAGCAGGCGATCGCGGTTCGCGTCGATGAGCGTGGTGCCCTTCTGCTTGCGCAGTGGATCGATGCGCGAGCGATAGCCGCGCCTGAAGTAGGGGACGAGCGTCGTGTCCGGCGTGATCAGCGCATAGCTGTGGAGCCAGACGTCGAGATGTTCGGCGGTACGCGTGCGCCAGGTGACCTGCACCGGCGACGACGGAGCGCCGGCCGGTGACGTGCCTGCCGGCGCGGGCGCGGACGATGGGCTGCCCGCGCCGGCGCAGGCCGATGCGAACGCGAGTGTTGCGATGACGAGCTGGTGGGAGCGTTTCATGGCACTCCTCCGATTCAACAATTGCGCCGGACGGCCTCAGCTTGCCGCTGCACCGCGTCCGCAGGTGACACAGAACTTCCATCCGCGCTCCAGCTCGCTGCCGCAGGCCGGGCAGTGCACGACCGTGAGGTCCTGGCCGCAGTGCGGGCAGAAGCTGATCGTCCGGCCGGGCGGCAGTGCGCCCTTGCAGAAGGCGCAGCTCTCGCCGTCCTCCGGCACGGTGATGGGCCGCGACGCGCGGCGCAGGTCGGCGGCGGGCATCGCCTGCGTGGTGCTCGACGAGCGCGGCGTCGGCGGGGCAGAGGCGGCGCCAGCGCGAAGGGGTGAGGCTGCTTCGCGCGTGATCGTCGCGCCCGTGCTCCCCGAGGGAACGCGACCGTGGCCGCCGCTCTCCTGGAGCGCCTCGGGTGCGAGGGCCACGTGAGACGAGGCGAAGTCGCGAATGCGCGCGGTGTTCGGCACGGCGGCGGCCTGCTCCGCCTTGAGTGCATCGCGCATCCGGTCGTCGACGACGAGGTAGCCGTGCGACCCAGCGAGCAGTTCCATCAGCGCCATCTCGTAGTCCTGGTTCGTCTCGAGGCCGAGCTCGCGACGATGCAGGCGATAGGGCAGGATGGTCTGATACAGCTCGCCAACCTCGAAGGGCTGCGTGAGGTACGGTGCGAAGCTCGTGCGAATGGTGCGCACGAGGTGCCGGTACATCCGCTCGACGTCATCCATGTGTGATTTCTCCGTGATTGCTCAGGCGTTCGTGGCGACTCGTGGCAATGGCCGAGCCGCGACGAACGGGCGCCCCGCCGGAAAGGGCAGGGGGTCGATCTGGATGCGCTTCTTGCCGCGCTGCGCCTCGAGCCACTCGTCGAATTCCGAGGTGCGCGCACCGTCCGAGCTCGTCTGCTCCTTCGCGGCGCGCACGGCCAGGTCATTCGCGTACTCGTTCTGCGGATGTCCGTTGTGGCCGCGCACCCACTGCCACTGCGCGCGATGCGGCGCGGCGACCGTCACGAGCTCCTTCCAGAGCGGGAGGTTCTCGATGGGCCCGCCCTTTCGCTGCCAGCCGCGGCTCGCCCATCCGTACACCCACTCCGTCATGCCCTTCACGAGGTACTGCGAGTCGCTGGTGAAGACGACGCGAAACACGCCGCCCTTGCGGCTGATGACGCGAAACGCCTCGATCGCGCTGCGAAGCGCCATGCGGTTGTTCGTCGTGCCGGGCTCGGAGATCCAGTAGTCCCAGCGCGTGAGGCGTTCCGTGGCGCTGTTCAGGTGCTCGATGACTCCTGCCGCGCCCCCGGGATTGTCGCCCTCGCGGCCGTTGCCGAGACAGGACTCGTCGGCGTAGATGGCGATGAGGGGGAGCTCGTCGTCGCTCACCCGATCACCTCGATGCCTTCGATCTCGTCGATGTAGAGGACGAGCTTGTCGCCGGTGGTGGGATGATGGGCCTCGAGCGCCTCACGCCCACCGGTGACGCGCAGCTTGTCGACGACGATCATGAACTCGGTGCCGCGACGGTACACGGACATGCGCTTCCCATGCGAGATGGCATTCTCGAGGGCGTCGTACTGGGCGGCGTTGAGTTGGGTGAGCTTGTTCTTGCGGGGCATCAGGCTGTTTTGGTGCTACTGGATCTCGGTAACCACAGAGGGCACAAAGGACACACAGGGGACACAGAGGAAGAGCGGAACTGCACTGGCTTCGTTGGCAGGCCGGGAGTGCAATTTCACCGCAGAGGTCGCGGAGGAACGCAGAGACCGGCCGGCGACGTCGACCCCCAGCTACTCACGCAGTTCTCTGTATCCTCTGTGTGCACTCTGTGTCCTCTGTGGTTCCAACCTCCACAGGGCTAGTAACACCACCGCCTCGCAAAGGACCCGAACACATCGGCCGCGCGATCGATCTCGTCGAGCGGAATGTACTCCTCCGCCGCATGTGCGAGGGAGATGTCGCCGGGCCCGAAGCAGATGGCTGGAATGCCGGCTTCATTGAGCAATGCGGCGTCCGTCCATGCGGACATGCCCTCCACGCCCTTCGCCTCGCCAAGCCCTTCCATCGCGTGCATGAGCTCCCGCACGATGGGCGCGTCGGTGGCGACGTCGCTGGGGCCCTGGGTGAACACGGGACGCACCTGCGCCTGGAACGTGTCGCGCCGAGCGCGCACTGCGTCGCACGCGCGCTCCACCTCCGCGACGGCGTGGGCCTGCGTCTGGCCGGGAATCGTGCGGCGCTCGAGCTTGATGACGCACCGATCGGGATACGTCGACATGCCTATGCCCCCTTCAATGAAGGAGGCGTGCAGCGACCCGCGGCCGAGCAGCGCGTGCGTCTCACGCGGCAGCTCCTCGGCGTCGATGCGGTCGAGCTCCGCGAGCACGAGGCCCGCGTGGCGGATCGCATCCACGCCGATCTCCCAGCGGCTGCCGTGCGCCGCGCGGCCACCGATGACGATCTCGATCCACGTGAAGCCGCGATGCGCGGGCATCACGGCGAGGCCCGTGGGCTCCGCGACGATGGCGCCGTCGGTGCGAATGCCGCGGCTGAGCAGGGCACGCGTGCCGAGGCTCTCGTACTCCTCGTCGGCGACGGCGGCGACGATGATCTCACCGCGGAGGTTGTGCTGCGACGCGCGCCACGCGCCCGCGCACATGGCGGCGATGCCGCCCTTCATGTCGGCGGAGCCGCGGCCGTACAGGCGACCGTCGCGTTCTTCACCGGCGAAGGGCGCGTGCGTCATGCCCTCGGTGCCCACGACGTCGAGGTGGCCGTTGAGCATGAGCGAGCGGCCGCCGCGCGGACTGCCGATGCGCGCGATGAGGTTCGGGCGGCCGGGAAATGCGTCCTGGATCTCCGTGACGAAGCCCCAGTCGTGCAGGACATCGCGGAGCAGCAGGGCGCAGCCTTCCTCGCCGGGCGCGTCGGCCGCGAGCGCCGGGTTGCGCGAGTCGATCTTCACGAGCGCGCGTGCGAGCGCGCGCGCATCACCTGGTGCGATCGTCGTCATGACGGAGTGTAGTCGGTGGAGTGCTGCTCCTCGAGACGCGCGAGGATGTCGAAGCCAGCTGCATCGATACCAAAGGCAAGGCGTTCGCCGAGCGGCGCGAGCGCCGCGGCCAGCTCGTCCTCGCGACCCTCCACGGCGATGGCGAGCACGCAGCCGCCGCCGGAGGCGCCGAGGGCCTTCGTGCCGAGCGCGCCGGAGCGCGCGGCTGCCTCGACGATGGCGTCGATGCGTGGCGTCGTGATGGAGGGATGCAGCGCGCGCTGGTGCGACCAGTGCTCGCCCACAAGCGCGCCGAGCGTGGAGATGTCGGCGAATCGGAGTGCGGCGGCCATCTTGTACGCGAGCGCCTTCATGCGCGCGAGCGCCGCGACGACGTGCGCATCGCCGGCGACATAGGCGTCCACGACGGCAGTGATGGTGCTGCCCGAGATGCGCGATTCGCCCGTGTACACGAGGATGCTGCGGCGCGCGAGCGTGGCAGCCGTATCGTCGCTGAGCGGGATGCGCTCGACCGATGCTTCCGCGCCGAAGGTGAGGAGGAGTGCGCCGCCGTATGCAGCCGCGAAGTGATCCTGGAATCCGCCCGGCACGCCGATTTCGCGCACTTCCGTTTCACGGCTCAGCGTCGCGAGGGCGTGCGCGTCGAGTGAATGGCCGGCGAGGGCGGCGAGCGCACCGGCGAGTGCGACGCCAGCGGCGGAGGAGCCGCCGAGTCCAGCGCCGACGGGGAAGTCACTGGCGATGGTGGCTTCGGCGCCGGCGAGCGACGAGTGACGCAGCGCTGCGAGGACGAGTGCGTCGTCGCGGTCGTGTGCGGGGTGGGAGCGGGCGGCGGCGTGTCCGCCCGCTGCGACCGTGGCGGTGGCGTACCTGGTGATGGCGACGTTGCACACCGCACCGCCTTCACGATCGGTGTACGGCGGAACGTCGGTCCAGCCACCGCCGAAGTCGAGTCGAGTGGGCGCGCGTGCTACGAGAGCGCGCCGCACGCGACTAGTGCTTCTTCTTCGCCGGCGCCTTTGCGCTCTTTCCGGCGGGCTTCGCTGCGGCCTTGGAGCCGGCCTTGGCCGACTTGCCAGCCGGCTTTGAGGCGGAGCCCTTCGTCGGTGCCTTGCTCGCGGGCTTGGCGGCCGGCTTCGCCGGTGCCTTCGCTGCTGGCTTGGCCGGTGCGGCCTTGGCAGCGGGCTTCGCGGGCGCCGCGGCCTTGGCGGGGGGCTTCGCCGGGGCAGGTGCGGGCGCGGGCTTGGCGGCGGCAGCCGGTGCGGGCGCCGGTGCCGGTGCTGGCGTGGCGGGCTTCACGACGGGGCGTGGGCCGCCGGTGCGAAGCGAGAATGCGCCGGGACGCTGCGGTGGTGCGTTGAGCATGGCTGCGGCGGTGGCGGCATCGCGCGCTGCCTTGTCGATGGCTGCCTTTTCGGCGGCAATCTTGGAGGCGGTGGGGCGACCCTTCTCGCTCGCGGGCTTCTTGGAGTAGGCGTCCTCCGCCTCGCGAATGAGCTTGTCGGCTTCTTCCTGCGTCATCTGTCCGCGGCGGACCATGTACTGTACGAGGTCGCGGGCGCTTTCGATGGCGAAGCCGGCGAGACCGGCGGCTGCGCTGATGACGTCCTTCATCGCGGAGGAGACCTTGCTGCCGGCCTCCTGGCTGATCAGCTGCGCACGCTCGGCCATTTCGGCCACCGTGTCGCGCATGTCGGCGCCACGGTGTCCGGGTCCGCGGCGTGGGGCAGCGGGCGGCGTGGGGGCCTTCTCTTCCTCGATCTCGTTGTCCACCATGCGCGGTCCGTTTCCATGCTCGGGGGAGGAACTCCCCGTTTCATTGAAGGCCGCGCTCCGGTAAGCTAGCTTCGCCGGGGGGAGCTGCGGGCCGGAATTATCGAGGCAAGTATATGATTTTTCGACAGCTACGCAAGGCATGCTGACGTCGTGCGCGAACTGACGCGTGACATATTTTCGCGGCTTTCAGGTGCTGAACGACGCCGATCCGTTGATTTGTTCGATACACAATCGCGCCACTTCTGCGACATAATATGCTCAAAGGCATAAAAGTTCTAGATCTGAGCCGAGTTTTGGCCGGGCCTCTCTGCACGATGATGCTTGGTGACATGGGGGCGGATGTCATCAAGGTCGAGCGTCCGGAGGGCGGGGATGAGACCCGCGGGTGGGGGCCGCCGTTCGATCCGGACGGCCTCAGTGCCTACTACCTGAGCATCAACCGGAACAAGCTGAGCGCCGCGCTCGACCTGGATCGCGTGGAGGACCGCGAGCTGATCGACCTCCTCCTGGCCAGGACGGACGTGGTCGTCGAGAACTTTCGTCCGGGTGTGCTGAGCCGTCGCGGCCTGGACGCGGAGAGCGTGCGTCGCCGGCATCCGTCGATCGTGTGGTGCACGATCGGTGGATTTGCCGACGAGCCGGGCCGTGCCGGATACGACTTCGTGGTGCAGGCGGAGAGCGGGTGGATGTCGATCACGGGTGAGCCGAGTGGGTCGCCGATGAAGCATGGGATCGCGCTTGCGGATGTGGTGGCGGGGAAGGACGCCGCGATCGCGGTGCTCGGCGCCCTGGTCGAGCGTGCGCGCACGGGGCAGGGTCGCGTGGTGACGGTGACGCTCGAGCAGAGTGCGGAGGCCGCGCTCGTGAACGTCGCGCAGAATGTGCTCGTGTCGGGGAGCGCGCCGAAGCGGTGGGGGAATGCGCATGCGAATCTCGTCCCGTACCAGCTCTTCGATGCGTCGGACCGGCCGATCGTGATTGCGGTGGGGAGCGATGCGCAGTGGCTCGCGTGCGCGCGCGCGCTGGACCTCGCGGCGCTCGCGGGCGACGAGTCGCTGCGCACGAATGCCGGCCGGCTCGCGGCGCGCGAGCGTGTGACGTCGGCGCTCGCGGCGCGGCTCAGTGAGCGTCCGGCGGCGGAGTGGCGCGAGCGGCTCGATGTCGTGGGCGTGCCAACCGGTGTCGTGCGCTCTGTGCTCGAGGTGCTGGCCGATGCGGGGGCGTCGCCCGTGACGGGGATGGCGCCGGCGGTCCCGGGCTCGGTGCGGTACCGGCCGCCGGTGCTTGGGGAGCATACGGCCATGGTGCGGGGGCACGGGTGGGGGGCGTTCGCGGCGCTTCCTTAGAGCGCAGTTCCGGAGGGAGGGGGCGGCGGTCCAAGGGTGTTACGGCCCCAGCCGACGGTTCGTCCTGCAAACGTGGCGACCCGATTGGCGGCAAACGGCGGGACGGATGCCCTGTCCCGAGCGCGAACTCTGCGTTACTCTATCGTCGTGAGGACGACGGAGACGGAACTGCTCGTTGATCAGGACGACACTGATCAGCGCATAATCCAGCGCGTACTCGCGGGAAGCCGCGAGGATTTTACCGTGCTGATCACTCGCTACAGTGATCCGCTGTATCGTCATGCGCTGTGCATGACGGGGAGCCCGGATGTCGCGGAAGACATCCTGCAGCTCTCCTTCATCAAGGCGTATCAACACCTCGCGGAAGTTCGCGGTCGGTTCGATGCCTGGGTGTTCCGCATCGTCGCGAACGGCTGCAAGGATTGGCTGAAGAACATCCGCCGGTCCCACCTCAGCTACGACGAGGACGACCAGCCGTCGGGGTATGCGACGCCGGAAGAGGAACTCGACCGGACCGAGCTGCGCTCCGACCTGGACGTTGCGCTGTCGTCACTGCCGGCCTCGCTGCGCGAGGCGTTCGTGATGAAGCACGTCGAAGGGCGTTCGTACGAGGAGATGGCCGATCTGCTGGGAACTACGGTGGGGGCGCTGAAGATGCGCGTTCATCGTGCTCGCGAAGCGCTACAGGCCCTACTCGAGGAAAAATACGCCTAACATGTTCGACGACATTCACTCCGACGGCCTGGGCGAGGGCCGGAAGCGGGAGCGCCCGAGTCATCCGGCGCGTCCGCTCGCCGATCGAGAAGTGCCACTGGGTCCGCCCACGACCACGATCTCGACCGCCGTGCACGCGTGGCTGGATGGCCAGACTCCCGAGCCGGATGCCCGGCGCGGCGACTGGTCGCGCGACGTGGACTTCTGGAAGCGTCTCGATGACGACCTCGCGCGTCGCCGCCGGATGCAGACGCCGGCGCATCTCACGGCGCAGATCATGAACGCGATCCCGCAGCATGCACCGCAGCTGATCACGCCGTGGTGGAAGCGCGAGTTCGTCGTCACGCCGTCCGCGGCCATCGTCGCCGTGATGGCGCTCATGGCGGCGTCGGCAGCGGCAACCGTCGCGCTGCTGCGAGTTCACTAGCCTTTCGTCGTCGTCGTGAGAGAGCCGCCATTCATGGCGGCTCTTTTTTTTTGCCGAGATCTCAGTGGCGGCTCGGATGCACCCCCGGAAACCGCACGCGGCCGGCGGGCGTTCACCTCGCATGGAAGACCACATACTTCGAAGCTCGTTGCACCTCGCCGCGCCGCGGGCGCGCGTGTTCGACTTCTTCTCGCGCGCGGAGAACCTCGGGCGCATCACCCCACCCGAGATGCAGTTCAAGATCGTCACCCCGCTGCCCATCGCGATGCGCGAAGGCGCGCTGATCGACTACCGCATCGGGCTGCACGGCATCCCCATGATGTGGCGCACTCGGATCACCCGCTGGGTACCGGGCGTGGAGTTCGAGGACGAGCAACTGAAGGGGCCGTATGCGAAGTGGGTGCACCGGCACACGTTCCGGGACGATGGCGCTGGCGGCACCATCGTGGACGACGAAGTCCGCTACCGGCTGCCCCTTGGCGTGCTCGGCAACCTCGTCCATTTCCTCGTGCGCCGGCAGCTCGACCGGATCTTCAGCTACCGGACGGAGCGCGTGCGGGCGCTGATCGCTGATTCCTGACGGACGGGGCACGCAGCGTGCCCTCCATGGAGCACACGACTGACTGGCGGGTAGGACACGACGGGTCCCACCACGCGGTCACTTCAGCAGAGGATGTGTTCCCATGCGCTCCAATCTGGTTCGTCGCTCGCTCGCACCACTCGCTCTCACGGTCGCCCTGGCACTTCCCGCGCACGCGCAGGAGCGGCAGCTCTTCGTCTGGTCGGGCCGCGTCGATCGCGGCGTCCAGCTCACCGTGCGCAACAACAGCGCGGTGAACTCGCGCGAGAACAACATGCAGAACCGCGGGCGCTTCCAGATGGCCTCGGCGCTGCCGAATACCGACGGCACGCTGCGCGTCGTCGTGAATCGCGGCCGAGGCAGTGCATCGGTGGTGCAGCAGCCAAGCGCGCAGAACGACTACACCGCGATCGTGGATGTGTCGGACGGTGAGGGCGGCGCGGATGCGTACTCCGTGACGGCGTACTGGATGCCGTCGAACAACGGCAGCGTGCTGGGCAATCGCGGCAACGGCCGTGGCTACGGCAATGGCAACAACCGGCGCGACAACGACGACCGTCGTGGGAATCGTGATCGTCGGGACAACAACGGTCGCGGCAACGGGGCCTATGGCAATGCGCCATCGCTCCGGTGGAGCGGCGAGGTGGATTCGGTGATCGAGCTCGTGTGGCGTGGCAGCAGCGTGACGCAGCGCGTCGTGAGCGGCGCCGGGTCGCGGAACACCAGCACGTCACTGTCGGGCAACGCGAACTACGCGCAGGACGGCAGCGTCGCGGTGAACGTGCGGTCGGGTCGCGGACGGGTCGAGGTGGTGCAGCAGCCGTCGGCGCAGAACCGGTACACGACGATCATTCGCATCACGGATCCGGAAGGCGGGTACGGGCGATACGTCGTGGATGCGAATTGGCAGTAACTGCCTCGGCATTCCGGCGTCGCTGCGGTTTGGCCTGGCCTGGGGTGACTGGATGACCTGAGCAGGACGAAGTCGCAGGCGGTCGACGGAAAAATTGCGGACAGTCGGAAGGGGCCAGGGCGATCTCTGACATCGGATAGATGTCGGAGGGTCGGACTGGCTTCTTTCGTCGGCCCACTGCGCTGCGTGCTCGGCGGTCCAGGTTCTCTGGGGTTTGGCCTGGCGTGGGTGATTGGATTACATGAGCAGGGCGAAGTCGGTGGCGGTCGGCGGAAAAATTGCGGACAGTCGGAAGGGGCAAGGGCGATTAGCGGACGTCGGACAGATGTCGGATGTCGCATGGCGTTCTCCGGCTGTCCGCTCCCTTCCTGACGACCGCCACCGACTTCGCGGTCAGCACGAGTGCCAATGACCCCGCCCGTCGCGGCGGCCATTGACATGGATCGCACACGCCATTAAATAACCAATCAGTTATACAAACCAAAGGTTATATACATGAACCTCGACGCCACCTTCGCTGCCCTCGCCGATCCCACGCGGCGCGCGATCCTCGCCCGGCTCGCGTCCGGGGAGGCCAGCGTTGCCGAGCTCTCCGAGCCCTTCGACATGAGCCAGCCGGCGATCTCGAAGCACCTCAAGGTGCTGGAGAAGGCCGGGCTCATCTCCCGCGGCGTCGATGCGCAGCGGAGGCCGAGGAAGCTCGAGGCCGCGCCGCTGGCCGAGGCGAACGAATGGCTCGAGCGATACCGCGAGTACTGGGAGCGCTCGTACATGCAGCTCGACGTGCTGCTCGAGGAGATGCAGGGCCTCCGCAAGAAGAAGCGCGCGCCCGCACGGCGCAAAGGACAGCAGAAGTGATCAACCCCCAACGGAGAACGGCAATGAACACGATGTCCGGGAACGTCCAGGTCACGGCACGCGGCGACAACGAGATCGTCGTCACGCGCGCCTTCAACGCGCCGCGCGCGCTCGTCTACGAGGCGATGACGAAGCCTGCGCTGCTCAAGCGCTGGCTCGGCGTGTTCGGCGGCTGGTCGCTCGACGAGTGCGAGGTGGATGCGCGCATGGGTGGCCGCTACCGCTACGTGTGGAAGGGACCGAACGGTGAGCGGATGGGCATGGGCGGCACGTACAGGGAGGTCGTGCCCGGCGAGCGCCTCGTCGCCACCGAGCAGTTCGACGAGGCATGGTATCCCGGCGAAGCTGTGAGCACGACGTCGTTCACCGAGCGCGATGGCCGGACGACGCTCGCAATGACGATCGTATACTCCTCGAAGGAGACGCGCGACGCCGTGCTCAAGACGCCGATGGCCGAGGGCATGTCGAAGGGCTACGATGCGCTCGACGCGCTGCTCGCGTCACAGCAGGCGAAGTAGGATCGCTCGCTCATGAGCGCCGAGCTGAAGCCGGTGATGGCTTCGCTGGAGCGCGCCGCGACGAAGGCGACGCGCGACGGCATGCTGCGCTACGGCATCCCGAACGACCACGCCATCGGCGTGACGATGGGCAGCCTCAAGGTGATCGCGAAGAAGCTCGGCCGCGACCACGCGCTCGCCGACGCGCTGTGGAAGACGAAGGTGTACGAGGCGCGCCTGCTCGCGACGCTCGTGGACGAGCCGGAGCGGGTGACCGCCGCGCAGATGGACCGCTGGTGCCGCGACTTCGACAACTGGGGCATCTGCGACACCGCCTGCTTCGCGCTGTTCGACCGCACGGCGCACGCGTGGAAGAAGGTGGAGCAGTGGTCGTCGAAGAAGGGCGAGTTCCAGAAGCGCGCGTCGTTCGCGCTGCTGTGGAGCCTGTCCGTGCACGACAAGTCGTCCGGCGACGCGCCCTTCCTGCGCGGGCTCGAGCTGGTGGAAGGGGCGGCCGACGACGACCGGACCTACGTGAGGAAGGCCGTGAACATGGCGCTGCGCGCGGTGGGAAAGCGCAACCGCGCACTGAACATCGCGGCCGTGCGGACATCGCGTGCGCTCGCAGCAGGCGATGGCGCGACTGCACGGTGGATTGGAAAGGATGCACTGAGAGAGCTCACGAGCGCCGGGGTGACGAGTCGTCTCCCGACAGGCAAAGGCACCATTCGACCAAGGGGGAGCAAGTGACGATTCCACTCACGCAACAGGGGACGCGGTCCACGACCGGGCGCAGCATCTGGTCCGTGGCGGCGGCGTTCATCGTCGTCTTCATATTGTCGCTCGGTACCGACCAGGTGCTGCACGTGATGAAGGTGTATCCGCCATGGGGCGAGCCGATGTGGAGCCCGGCGCTCAACCTGCTCGCGCTGTCGTATCGCTGCGTGTTCGGCGTGCTGGGCAGCTACATCACGGCGCGGCTCGCGCCGCACTCGCCGATGAAGCACGTGTGGATCGGTGCGGCCATCGGGTTCGTGCTGAGCGCAGCGGGCGCGATTGCCGGGATGAAGATGAACCTCGGCCCGGTGTGGTACCCCGTGCTGCTGGCACTGAGCGTGGTGCCGACGTCGTGGATCGGCGGTCGGGCTGGAATGCGGGGGGTCAGAGCCGGGGTCTGACAACCACTCGGAAGTCAGACTCCCCTCGGGAGGGGTCTGGCCCCGAGCTATTGACAAAATCCGGTTGCCAATGCGTATTGGCGGCGTGCAAATGCGTATTGGCAAGCGGGTCACCGCCGTCGAGGTCGCCAAGCTGGCTGGAGTCTCCCAGCCCACGGTGTCACTCGTCCTCTCACAGAATCCCAAGGCGCGCGTCGCTCCGGAGACCCGGGCGCGCGTGCTCAAGGTCGCCGAAGAGCTCGGCTACCGGCCCAATCGCCTCGCCCAAGGCCTGGTCCGCCGGCGCTCCTTTGCCCTCGCCATCATCGTCCCCGGCTTTGCCAACCCGGTGAACGCCGCGATCATCTCCGGCGCCGAGCGGGTTGCGGCGCAGGCGGGGTACGCGGTGCTGCTGTGCGAGACGGGTGACATCGATGTCGTGCAGCACGTCCGCGCGCTCGCCGACCGCCAGATCGACGGCGTCATCATCGCCGGCATCAGCGAAAGCGATATCGCCCACGCGGACCTGCGCCGCCTAAACGTGGTGCTGGTCAACCAGGACTCGGAGCAGCTTTCCACCGTGCGCGATGACTCGCAGCGCGCGGGGGCAATGGCGGCGGAGCACTTGCTCGGGCTCGGACACCGTCGCGTGGCGTTCATCGGCCCGGTGTCGTCGGCGTCGGCGTTCCGGCTTCGCGAGCGAGGCTTCGCGCAGGCGCTGCGCGCGGCGGGTGCGGTTCCGCCGAGCGAGCTGTGGCAGCGCGCGGACGCGACGGTGGCAGGGGGGCTAGCCGCCATGACGACACTGCTGTCGCAGCCCGAACGACCCACCGCGGTGTTCTGCGCGAACGACCTCATCGCGCTCGGCGCGCACAAGGCGTGCGCCCTGGTCGGCGTGCGCATCCCGGACGAGCTCTCCATCCTCGGGTGCGACGACATCGACCTGGGCACGCTGGTGACTCCGGAGCTGAGCACGATCAGCACGCCGCAGCGCGAACTTGGCGCGCGTGCCGTGCGTCTCCTGCTCAAGCAGCTCGATGGCGACGTCCGCGCGAGCGCGACGACGCAGACCCTTCCGGTGAAGCTGATGCTGCGGGGCACGACCGGCGCGCCGAGGGCGCGCGGGGCGTGAAGGTGATGCTGGTGCGCCTGCTCGCGCTGTCGTGCGTGCTCGTGGCCTTCGCGTACGCGGCGCAGTTCCTGTCGTCGCCGTCGCCGGCGCCCGTCTGGGCGCCGATTTCGCTGGCTCTCGGTGCAAACGGCATCATCATCACGCTCATGGCCATCGGCGCCGTGCGGCGCGACACGATGCCGCGGTCGCTCGCGTGGACGTTCGCCGGGCTCTTCATCCTGTGCGCGGGGGCGTTCGTCTTCGCGCTCGTGCTGCCGGCGCGGGAGGGGGCTGGAGGTCCGCTCCTCCTCGGGCTGCCGCTGCGCACTGCCGTGCTGCTGTACGGTGTGGGCGTGGTGCCGATCGCGGTGCTGCCCTTCGCCTATGCGCTGACCTTCGAGTCGTCCACGCTGAGCGAGCACGACCTCGAGGCCGTGCGCGCGGCGCGCTCGCGGATGCAGCGATGAGCGGCATGTCGTCGCCGGGCGTGGTACTGATCGCCCTCGTGTACTTCGTGATCGTGGCGGCCATCGCCACGTGGGCCACGCGGCGCACGCGCAGTGCGAGCGACTTCTTCGTCGCCGGTGCCGGTGTGGGACTGTGGACGCTCGCGATCGCGAAGATGGCCGCGACGCTGTCGGGATTTGCGTTCATCGGCGGACCGGGCCTCGTCTACACCATCGGCATCGGCGCCGTGTTCATCATCCTGCCGGGCGCGCTCAGCAACGCGCTCGGCGCGTGGGTGCTCGCGAAGCGCATGCGGCTGCTCGGCGAGGCGCGCGGGCTGTTCACCGTACCCGACGCGATCGGCGCGCGGTATCGTTCGCGACTCGCGCAGGGACTCGCCGCGGCGTCGGTGCTGATCGCGGTCACGGGATACATCGCGACGAACCTGCTCGCGCTCGGCCTCGTGATCGACGCGAACTTCGGCACCGGCCTGGCAACGGGCATCTGGATCGGCACGGCGGTGATCCTCACGTATTCGGTGGCCGGCGGCATCCTCGCTGGCATCTACACGGACGTGTTCCAGGGGAGCGTGATGGCGCTCGCGAGCGCGGTGGTGTTCGCGTTCGCGCAGAAGAGCGGCGGCGGCATGGAGCGCATCTCGCACACGATCATGGCCGCGGATGCCGAGTTCCTGGGGCCGTGGGGGAAGATCGGCCCGATGGCGGCGATCTCCTTCTTCTTCGTGTTCGGGGTGGGCTCGCTCGGGCAGCCGCACGTGATCCACAAGTTCTACATGCTGCGCGACCCTCGGCAGCTCAAGTGGTATCCGCTGCTGATGACGGTGGCGCTCGCGGTGACGCAGCTGCTCTACGTGAGCGTCGGGATCGCGATGAAGTCGCTGGTGGTCGGCGGGACGGTGGCCCCGCTGGCGAAGGCGGACCAGGCGACGCCGCAGTTCCTGCTGCACTACACGCCGACGATCGTCGCCGGCCTGGTGTTCTCCGGCGTGGCCGCCGCGATCATGGCGACGGTGAACTCGTTCATGTCCGTGGGAGCGGCTGCCCTGACCCACGACCTGCCGATCGCGTTCGGCACGCGGGTGGTGGACGAGCTGCGCGTGGGCCGCATCACCACCGTCGTGCTTGCGCTGGTCGCCGCGGGGGTCGCCCAGGTGTCGGGCACGCTGGTGGCTTTCCTCGGCATCTTCGGCTGGGGACTGTTCGGCTCCACGATCGTGCCGGCGCTGGCCATCGGCCTGAACTGGGAAGGCGCCACGCGCGCCGGGGCGATTGCGTCGATCGCCACAGGGCTCGCCGTGACGCTCACCGGCGAGACGCTCGGCTACTTCAAGGTCTATTCGCTGCCTACGGGCGTGTCGGTGTCGGCGCTCGCGCTCGTGTCATCGCTGCTGGTGTTTTTCGTCGTGTCGCTCCTCACCCGCGACACGGCTGCCGACGTCATCGATCCGGACATCCAGGTCGTGATGAACGCGTGATGCTGTAGTTCCCGCCCCGCCCTTTCGACGGCTCTCCTTCCCGCACGTCGAAAGTCGCACGATCACCATCCAGGAGATTGGCCATGTTCCGACTCATTCTCACGCGTGCAGCTCGCCTCGTCGTCATGACGATGATGCCCGTGCTCGGCGCGTATGCGCAGTCCACGGGGCGCATCACCGGCCGCGTCACGGACGCACAGGGCGTCGGTGTCAACGGCGTGCAGCTGCTCGCGTCGCCCTCAGGCATCTCGGGGGTCAGCGGAGGCGATGGACGCTACATCATCCGCAGCGTGCCCGCGGGCACCGGCTCGGTGCGCGCGTACCGCTTCGGCTACAAGCCGAAGACGCAGGACGGCGTGACCGTGACGGCCGGCGAGGCCACGACGCTGGACATCCAGCTCGAGGCGGCGACCGTGGAGCTGGGCGGCGTGGTGACGTCAGCGTCGCGGCGCGTGGAGAAGATCACCGACGCCCCGGCGACGATCACGCGGCTGGACGAGGCGCAGATCCAGAACACGATCGGCAACTCGTTCGCCGCGGCGCTCAAGGAGGTGAAGGGACTGGAGTTCATCCAGACCGGCATCCTCACGAGCGCCGTGAACGCGCGAGGGTTCAACTCGTCGTTCAACAACCGCATGCTCCAGCTGGAGGACGGCCGCATCGGCGTGCTGGCCGAGAGTGCGCTGCCGGTGGGCTCGTTGACGACGGTGTCGAAGATCGACCTGGCCGGCGTCGAGGTGCTCGTGGGCCCCGGCTCGGCGCTCTACGGTCCCGACGCGTCGAACGGCGTGGTGACGCTCCAGACGAAGGACCCGCGCCAGTATCCGGGGTGGGGGCTCGAGGTGGCCGGCGGCTCGCGCAGCTACTACGACGTGCAGGGGCGCTACGCGGGCAACCGGAATCACTGGGGCTACAAGGCCAGTGGCGAGTACGTGTCGGTGAACGAGTTCTCCAGCCCGGCCACGTACCCGGCTGTGGCCGCGGGTGGCGCGCCGATTCCGGAGAAGGACGCGAACTGGAAGAACGACATCATCCGCGGCAGCGGCATGCTGGCCTACTACCTCAACAGCGGCAGCCGCCTGATGGCGACGGTGGGCGCGAGCAAGCTGAATGGCGTGGGCGCGACGAACGTCGGCCGCAACCAGCTACAGAACTACGGATATCGCGACTACCAGGTGCAGTACACCGGCTCGCGGCTGTTCGCGCAGGCGTACATGTCGAACTCGGTGGCCGGTACGACATTCCAGCTGAACGGCCTCGCGCAGAACTCCGTCCGCTTCCCGGCACTCACCTATGACTCGGTGAAGGCGCTGTCGGCCTTCCCGGGCGACGGGCGCATGCAGGCGGCGGAGGTGCAGAACAACTTCTCCATCGGCATGCTGGCGAAGACCGGCATCTCGGCGATCGACAACACGCACATCACGTACGGCGGACAGTTGCGCCGCGACCGGATCAGCTCCTACGGGAGGTGGCTGTCCGATCGCGCGACGGGAACGCCGATCCTGATCGACCAGAAAGGGGTATACGGCCAGGTCGAGTCGCCGCTCACCTCGCAGTTCCGCCTGGTGCTCGCCGGCCGGTACGACGATCACGCGAAGTACGACCCGCAATGGTCGCCGAAGGCGGCGCTGCTCTTCACGCCGGTGCCGGACCAGACCTTCCGCGTGACGTACAACAAGGCGTTCAAGTCGCCGAGCGTGCTCCAGACGGACTTCTATTTCCCGAACTTCCAGCCGTTCATCGGCGTCTTCGGCAACCTGGACGGCTACGACATCAAGAACGCCGCGGGCACGATCGTGAACACCATCGATCCCATCCGGCCGGAAGTCAACGAGACGACGGAGCTCGGCTACAAGGGCGTGTTCGGGCAGAAGCTGTTCCTCGAGCTCGTGGGCTACCGCACGATGTTCAACGGCTTCATCAGCCCGCTCGTGGTGATCGCGAATCCGCTTGCCGGCGCCGCTGCGACGACCGCGTACAACCACGCCACGGGCGCGAAGGTGACCGACGCGGCGGGCGGCCCGCAGGTGGCCCTCACGTACTTCAATGCCGGCAAGGCGACGATCCACGGCATCGACGGCGGCCTGAAGTATTACTTCACGGACAAGATCTCGTGGCAGGGGAACGCCAGCCTCGTGAAGATCGACACCATCATCCGGAAGGCGACCGACCCTGCGGAGGCGACGGCGTTCAACAGCCCGTCCGTGCGCGTGACGACGGGGATGGAGTTCAACAACGTGGTGGAGCGGCTGGTTGCCGGCTTCACGGCGCGCTATGTGTCGAAGTACGATTTCCGGTCGGGCGTGAACTACGGACTCATTCCCGCCTTCGGCACGCTCGACCTGTCGGGCGGCTACCGGGTGCCGAACTCGGGTGCGCGCGTGATGTTCCAGGCGCAGAACCTGTTCTCCTGCGTGGGCGGCACGACCACGCCACCGGCGCTCGGCATCGGGTCGGCCAACCAGGCCGTGTACGCGGCGAAGCGGGAGTGCGGCTTCGGCAAGACGCACCAGGAGATGATCAACGCGCCGCTCCTCGGCCCCATCGTGCTGGTGGGTATCCGGCTCGAAGGGCGGTGATCAGCGCGAGCGACACGACGTTGCAGGTGGCCGGCACCTCGATTCGGGGGGCCGGAGCCTTGCGCGCCGCCGTGCTCCGGCGCCATTCAGCGCCGGTGGCTGCACCGGTGAGCGGTGCACAGGAGAGTGTGATGTTCTACGCGCGTGGATCGACGCTGCATAGCACGATGGAGTATCTGGCGCACGCGCTGTCGCCGGCGGAGCGGAGCGCGGTGCTGTCGCGCCTCAGTGCGGAGGAGCGCCGGCTCATCGAGATGTCGGCGGTGACGGACGATGTGCCGTACCAGGTGGCGCTGAGTCTCTGGCGGAGTGCGGACCGCGCGTTGGCACCGCGAGATCCGAGCTGGGCGGAGCGCGCGGGCGCCGAGGCGATCCGCGTGCGCGGGATGCAGCTGTATGCGGGGCTGATCCAGAAACCGAGCCCCGATGATTTCCTGACGCAGCACATCTCGCTGTTCCAGCGCTATTACCGGCCGGGCGACATCATCGTGACGGATCGTGCGGCGGGGAGGGCGACGGTGCGGCTGATCGGCTTCGAGGCGGGGGACCGGCTCTTCTGTCGCCGCCTGACGGGTGGATGGCTCGCGGGCATCGAGCTCGCCGGGGGGCGTGACGCGCAGGTCACGCATGCGCGCTGCGCGCTCGAGGGCGACCTGTTCTGCGAGTGGGAGGTGCGCTGGCGATGAACGGTGACCCATGCCGATGATCACACTCGGGGACCTGAACGTCCACTATGAGCAGCGGGGGCAGGGTGATCCCATCCTGCTGATCCACGGGCTGGGCTCCAGTACCGAAGACTGGGAGCCGCAGGTGGCCGCGCTGGAGGGCCGGTACACCGTGGTCGCGTACGACGTGCGCGGTCATGGGCGAACGGCGAAGCCGAGCGGCAAGTACACGATGAACCAGTTCGCCGATGATGCGGCAGCGCTGCTCCAGCACCTGAAGCTGGGGAGGGTGCACGTGATGGGACTGTCCATGGGCGGGATGATCGCATTCCAGCTGGCGGCTGATCATCCGGAGCTCGTGCGGAGCCTCATCATCGTGAACAGCGGCCCGGAGATGATCCTGCGCACGTGGAAGGAGAAGATGGCGATCGCGCAGCGGCGCGCGATCGTGCGGATGATGGGCATGCGGAAGTGGGGCGAGGTGCTCTCGACGCGACTGCTGCCGCTGCCAGAACATGGCGCGCTGCGGGCGACGTTCATCGAGCGGTGGGCGCGCAACGACAAGGCAGCCTACCTGCGCGCGCTCAACGCGCTGGTGGGGTGGAGCGTGTCGGCCAAACTGCCGGGCATCACGTGCCCCGTGCTCGTGGTGGGCGCGGACCAGGACTACACGCCGGTGGCGTTCAAGCAGGCGTATACGTCGAAAATGCCGAACGCCAGGCTCGTGGTGATTCCCGATTCGCGGCACATGATGCCCGTGGAGCGGCCGGAGGCCTTCCACGACGCGATCCTGCCGTTCCTGGCGGCGGTTTCGTGAACGTCGGGTCGCTGGTCGCGCGGCACACGCGGTATCGCGGCGACCATCTCGCGCTCGTGTGCGGCGACACGCGGCTCACGTGGCGCGAGCTCGGCGCACGGGTGAATCGCGTGTCGAACGCGTTGCTCTCGCTGGGGCTGGCGAAGGGCGACAAGGTCGCCGTCGTCGTCCCGAACTGCCTCGAGGTGCTCGAGACTTACTGGGGGGCGATCCAGGTGGGCGTGGCGCTGGTGCCGCTGAGTCCATTGCTGCGCGGGCCGGCGCTTGCGGCGCTGCTGCGCGACTCGGATGCCGCGGCGGTGGTGTTCGGCTACGGGATGGCGGAGGAGATCGCGGCTGTGCGTGGCGAACTTCCGGAGATCGCCGATGCGCGGTGCGTGCAGGTTGGCGGGTCTGTCGCGGCCGGGGTCTCGGACTACGCGCGACTCACGGCGGCGGCGAGCGAGCATGCGCCGCCCCATGTGGAGATCGGCGACGACGACCTGTTCAACATCGTGTACAGCAGCGGGACGACGGGGACGCCGAAGGGGATCATCCACACGCACTACATCCGCGCGAACTACTGCACGCACTTCGCGAGCACCTGGCGGATGACGCCGGAGAGCGTGGTGATGCACGCGGGGTCGCTGGTGTTCAACGGCGCGTTCGTAACGCTGATGCCGGCGCTGTTCCTCGGCACGCCGTACATCCTCCAGGCGCGGTTCGATGCGGCGGAGTTCATCGAGACGGTGGCGCGTGAGAAGGTGACGCACGTGATGATGGTGCCGAGCCAGATCATCGCGGTGATGAACGCGCCGAATTTCTCGCCGGCAAAGCTGGCGTCGCTCGAGATGCTTGGCTCCGTGGGCGCGCCGCTGCATCGGGAGCACAAGGACCGGCTCACGCACGCGTTGCCGGGCATCTTCTACGAGCTGTACGGCCTGACCGAGGGCGTGATCACCATCCTCGACAAGGACGACGTCGCGAAGAAGGCGGGCTCGGTGGGTGGTCCGCAGCCCTTCTTCGACCTGCGCATCTGCGCCGATGACGGCTCGGTGCTTCCGGCGGGCGAGGTGGGTGAGATCGTGGGTCGCAGCCCCTTCCTGATGCCGGGGTACTACAAGCGGCCAGATCTCACCGAGGGAGCGATACGCGACGGCTGGATGTTCACGGGCGACATGGGCTACATGGACGAGGACGGGTATCTCTTCCTCGTCGACCGGAAGAAGGACCTGATCATCTCGGGGGGCGTGAACGTCTACCCCAAGGACATCGAGGAAGTGGTGGTGATGCATCCCGATGTGCTGGAGGCGGCGGTGTTCGGCATCCCAAGCGACAAGTGGGGCGAAGCGCCGCTCGGTGCGGTGGTGCTGCGGCCGGGCGCTTCCGTGGATGCGGCTGCTTTGAGGAGCTGGGTGAACGAGCGGGTGGGGGCGCGATACCAGCAGCTGTGCGAGGTAATCGTCGTTCCGGAGTTCCCGAGGAATGCGGCGGGAAAGACGCTGAAGAGGGTAATGAGGGATGAATACTGGAAGGGGTCGGTGAAGATCTAGGATGGCGGGATGGGCAGGGACCATCGATAACCACAGAGGACACAGAGGAAAAGCGGCACAGGGGACACAGAGGAAAGCAAAAGCATTTAGAAATCCCACAAGGCGCGGAGGAACGCGGAGTTTGCATCTGCACACTTCGCTGTCCGCGGTGTTCTTCCGCACTTCCTCTGTGTCCTCCGTGTGTACTCTGTGTCCTCTGTGGTTAGCGCGGACAATCTCAAACTCCTCGAAGAGATGAAGCTCGAAGGGAAAGTGGCGCTCGTGTCGGGATCGGGGCGGGGGATCGGGCGGGCCGTCGCCATGAAGCTCGCGGCGGAGGGCGCGAAGGTCGTCGTCAACGACCTCGATGCCGCGACGGCGGAGGATACTGCGAGCGCGGTGCGCGCGGCGGGGGGCAAGGCCGCGGTGTGCGCGGGCAGCGTGACCGCGCCTGACTTCGGCGAACGATTCGTCGCCACGGCGCTCGATGCCTTCGGCGGCATCGACATCATCGTCAACAACGCCGGCTATACCTGGGACTCGGTGATCCAGAAGATGACCGACGAGCAGTTCCAGGCGATCATGGACGTGCACGTCACCGCGCCCTTCCGGATCCTGCGCGCGGCGGCGGAGCCCATTCGTCGCTTCAGCAAGGCGGAGGCGAGCGAAGGTCGCGAGGTATTTCGAAAGGTCGTCAACATCTCGTCGGTGTCCGGGCTCGGCGGCAATGCCGGCCAGGTGAACTATGCGTCGGCAAAGGCGGCGATGGTCGGCATGACGAAGACGCTCTCGAAGGAATGGGGACGCTACAAGGTGAACGTGAACTGCGTGGCGTTCGGGTTCATCCGCACGCGCATGACGCAGCCGATCACCAATGAGCCGGACGCCACGGGCGAGGTGCGCAAGGTCGGCGTGCAGCCGGAGCTCATCGAGCACCTCGAGCAGAACGCGATTCCGCTGGGCCGCATGGGCACGCCGGAGGAAGCGGCGGACGGCGTGTACCTCTTCTGCTCGCCCGAGTCGAACTACATCTCGGGGCAGGTGATCACGGTGGGTGGCGGGATCGTGTTCTAGTGCGACTCCTGCTTGCGGCCGCCCTCGCGGCTTCGTTCACCTCGGCGCAGGCGCAACGGGTGGTCGTCTACAGACCGGCGTCCGAGCCCGCTAACGAAGGGAAACGCGCACTCGTCGTCATGCTGCATGGCTGCGCGGAGAACGCCGACGACTTTGCCCGTGGCACGCGCATGAACGCCGCGGCGGACTCGCTGGGATTCGTCGTCATGTATCCCGAGCAACCCGCCGCGGCGCATCCGCAACGCTGCTGGAACTGGTTCGCGCCGGAGCAGTTCACGCGCGGGAAGGGCGAGGTGGCGTGGCTCGCCGGGGTCATCGACTCCGTGGCGCGCATCGAGGGAATCGATTCGTCGCGGATCTCGCTCGTGGGCATGTCGGCAGGCGCGGCGATGGCGGCGAACCTGATGGTCGCCTACCGCGAGCGGTTCGCGGCGCTCGTGATGCATTCCGGCATCGCGGCGCTCGCGGCGACGGATGTGCCGAGCGCGCTCGCGGCGATGCGCGATGGTGCGGGTGACGGCAAGGCGCTGGGCCTCGCGGCGCTGGCTGCGATGGGAGCGCGCGCACGGCCGGTGCCGGTGATGCTGCTACATGGGAAAGACGACAAGCTCGTGGCGCTCTCGAACATGACGTCGGCGGCTGAGCAGTGGATGCTCGTGAATCGCGGCGGCGCGATGGTCAGTGCGTTGACGCTCACTGGGGTGGGCCACGCGTGGAGCGGCGGCGCGGCGGATGCGCCGTTCACGGCGCCGAACGGGCCGGACGCGACGAAGCTGATCGTGCAGTTCCTGAAGCAGTACGGGGCGATTCCGTAGCGCGGGGTGCGAATTCCTAGGCTCGAAACGACATTTCCATCGCCTCGCCCGGCTCCAGGGCGTACCAGCGCTGGAAGAGCGCGTCGCGCGCCTGTCGCACGGCGATGATCTGGTCGTCGCTCAACACGGGCGCGACCATCGAGGCCGCGCTTCGGCTGGCGGAGACGAACGTCGCCGCGTGACCGTTGAACTCAGTCGCCGACCAGCGCGTCACGTTGCGACGCTCGGCGTCGAAGCACCCGACGACCAGTTCCACCTCCCGCGCCTCGGCAGGGATGGGCCCGCGCGGCCAAGGTGACGTGAAGTCCGCGATCTCCCATCCGTTCGCGACGAGGCCGTAGAAGCCCGCCGAGTAGCCCAGCGTACTCTCCACGGCGAAGTGCGTGAGGTCGTGCGGAGGGAACACCATGCCCAGGCTGCCGTTCTGCCGCTGCCACGTGACCGAGCCATCGGTGCGCGTGAGGGTCAGCGATGCCGAGCCGTCGGAATGGCGCTTCAGCCGAATCGCGAGTGATGCGGGCATGTCATCGGAGCTCCATGGCGGACGAGACGATGAAGGAGAGGAACAGCCCGGCGACGATGAGCGTGATGAGCGTGTGGTACCACGGCCGCTTCACGTAGCCCATCGAGAGGAGGAGCAGCGCGGAGATGCCGTTGCTCATCGAGCCGTTCTTCAGGAAGGACCCCGCCTCGATGCCCCGGCGCACGCAGTCGAGTGCAGGACTCACGGCGAGAATCCCGAAGAACCACGACGCATTGTCGTAATAGTAACGCCGAAGGTCGATCGTCCCGGCGCCGCGCTCGGCGTGGTCGGGCAGGACGAATGCCGCGGCGAGGTACATCGTCACGGGACTCATGAGCACGAAGAGGAAGTAGAAGAAGTTCCACTTGAGCGTCGTGCGCAGGGCGAAGCTGGCCCACCACCACTCGATGAGCGCGATGAAGATGAGCACGAACCAGAGTGCGGAGAGCCAGTAGACCTTCACCTGGCCGCGCACCTGTACGAGCTCATGGAGCTTCGTGAGCAGGTGCGCGATGCCGAGGCCGAGCACGATCGAGATCAGGACGGCGAGGTGCTCGAAGGGGGTCATGGTCTACTGTCTTGGAATCCGGGCCTTCACGGCGTCGAGCTGCTTCTTGAGGTCCGCATATCGCTCGACGGCATCGCGGCTCACCGCCTGGTCCGCGCCGAGCGTCATGCCGTAGAGGTACTGGATGTGTGCCTGGAGTCCGGGGCGGCTGTAGCGCACCGGCGGCGTGAAGAAGATCGAGTCGAGCGCCGGGTTCCTGAGGGCGCGCAGCTGGTCGGCGACGCGATTGGCGTCGCTCACGAGGTCGCGCACCTTGAGGTTGTGCGCGAGCTGCGCCTCGAGGACGGCCTGGGTGACGCCGTCGCTCGTCACGCGGGGATCGGCGCGGAGGACGAGCGGCTGCGTCGTCGTCGTGCCGCCGGCCTTGAGGCGTACGGAGTAGTTGCCCGGCGCGGCCATGGGCCCACTGCCACCGCGGCCGCCCTGCGCGCCCGTCGGACCGGGATAGGTCATGTCCCACGTGAAGCGGTTGAGCCCCATTCGATTGGGAATGCCCGCGCCGCCACGGCCACCGCTGGTGCGAAGCGTGTCGGGCGCGTACGATCGAATGACGGCACCCTTCGCGTCGAGGATCTCCAATCGGGGGGTCGGATCGGTCGACGACATCCAGTAGTCGATCATCGCGCCCGCCGGCGGATACTGCGGCGCGTCATCCGATGCACCGCGATCCGCCTCGGCACCACCGAAGCCGGCGCGGTAGCGGTAGCGCACCGCCTCTCGCGGGGCGAACAGGTGCGCCGGCTTCGACGCAATGGCGTCGCTCATCTGCTGCACCGGCGCCAGGTCGTCGAGGATCCAGAACGAGCGGCCCTGCGTGGAGAGCACCAGGTCCTTCCGGTGCACGCGAATGTCCGTCACGGGCGTGACAGGGAGGTTGAGCTGGAAGGGCTTCCAGTGCGCCCCGTCGTCGAAGGACACGTACATGCCGAACTCGGTGCCTGCGTAGAGCAGGCCGGGCCGCGACGGATCCTCGCGCACCACGCGCGTGGGCTCATCGGTGGCGATGCCCGACACGATCTTCGTCCATGACTTCCCGTAGTCCTCGGTCTTGTAGATGTACGGCTGGAAGTCGCCGAGCTGGTAGCGAAGCACGGCGATGTACGCGGCGCCGGGGCGGTGCGGTGACGCATCGATGTTCTGCACGCGCCCGCCGGGAGGAAGGTCCTTCGGCGTGACGTTCGTCCACGTCTTCCCGTTGTCGCGCGTGACGTGGACAGGGCCATCGTTCGCGCCCGTCCAGATGACGCCCTTCGCGATGGGCGATTCCTTGATCGCGTACAGCGTCGCATACATCTCCTCGCCCGTGACGTCGATGGTGATGGGCGTGCCGGAGATCACGTCGCGATAGCGCGGGTCGTTCGCCGTGAGGTCGGGGCTGATGCGCTCCCACGTGACGCCCTCGTCGCGCGAGCGGTGCAGGTACTGCGATCCGTAGTAGACCGTGTGCGGCTCGTGCGGTGACACCTCCATGGGCGACACGCGCTGGAAGCGATACGTGAGGTCCGCGTTCGCGTTGCCGTAGAGCGACTGCGCGCCGACCCAGTACTGCTTCTCCTGCCCGCTGTGCAGGAGCATGCGGCTGAACTGTCCCTTGCAGCCGCCGTACACCGTGTCCGGATTCGTGCGGTTGGGGATGATCGGTCCCGTCTCGCAGCCCGGCCCCTGCCGCCACGATTGGATGGGGTCGTCGAGACCATTGGAGCCAATCGGAAGACTCGGCACGATGAGCGTGCTGTTGTCCTGCTGCGCGCCATAGAGGCGATATGGATACTGGTTGTCCACCGCGACCTGGTAGATCTCGGCGGTGGGCTGATTCTCCTGCGAGCTCCAGCTCTGGCCGCCGTTGACGGACACGTTGGCGCCGCCGTCGTTCGACTGGATCATCACCTGCGAGTCGTGCGGGTTGATCCAGAGGTCGTGGTTGTCGCCGTGCGGCGTGCGCATCGTGCGGAAGGTCTTCCCGCCGTCGGCCGACTTGTAGAAGCTTTCTGCGCCCGCGTACACGACGTCGGCGTTCGAGGGATCGGCGTCCACGTTGTCGTAGTAGAACGGGCGCGTGATGATGCCCGGCGTGGTGTTCACGAGCGTGAAGTGCTCGCCCGCGTCGTCGCTGCGGTAGAGTCCCGAGCCGACCTTCGCCTCGACGAGCGCGTAGAGGCGCTGCGGCGCCGCCGCGGACACCGCGAGGTCGCTCTTGCCGACGATGCCGCTCGGCAAGCCGTTCGTGAGGTGCGTCCAGTGAGCGCCGGCGTCGGTGCTCTTGAAGATGCCGTCCTCGCCACCGCCGGAGATGATCGTCCACGGGCGGCGCTGGCCATGCCACATGGATGCGTAGACGACGTTCGGATTGCCGGGCTGGAGCTCGAGGTCCACTGCACCCGTGCTGTCGGAGAGGAAGAGGATCTGCTGCCAGGTCGCGCCACCGTCGGTGGTCTTGTAGACGCCACGCGTCCTGCCGTGCGAGAACGGGTTGCCAAGCACTGCGGCGTAGGCCGTGCTGGGGTCGGAGGGGTGAACGACCATGGCGCCGATCTGTCCGGCGTCGCGGAGCCCGGTGAAGCGCCAGCTGCGGCCGGCGTCGATCGACTTGTAGATGCCGCGCCCGATGGAGACGTTGCTGCGAATCGCCTCCGACCCCGTGCCGACGTAGATGACGTTCGGGTCGGAGTCCGCGACGTCGATGGCGCCGATGGACGCCGACGCGAAGGCCTGGTCGTCGGTGCTGTGCCACGACATGCCGGCGTCGGTCGTCTTCCACACCCCGCCGCCCGTGGAGCCGAAGTAGAACGTGGATGGCTCCTGCGGCACGCCGGTCACCGTCGTGACGCGCCCGCCGCGGGCGGGGCCCACCATCCGGTAGCGCATCGCGGCAAAGCGTGCGGGATCGTAGGCGCCGACGTCCTTCGTCGCAGGGGCCTGCGCGTTGGCGCAGGTCGCGATGGCGATGAGCGCCATGACGGCGCGAGTGGGCAGATGCATTGTTGGACCGGGGATGAGCGGGGCGCTGGTCAGAGTTTCGTCAGGGCGGGAGTTTGTCGCGCCGCAGGGCGAAATACAATGAGGACACAGGCTTATGTGAGCCAACGGTTGCGCTCGAGCCGGGTAAGCGCTTGTGGGACTCCGGGTGTCGAACCATAAGACAGGGGTCTGCGTACATCAGTAGTGGCTCGGTCGCCGTCGGTGGCTGGCGCAGGGCACGAACGAGGTCAGACCGGAGCCAGAGTGGGAGCTGCGTTCGAGACAGTCTTCGCATTCCTGTTCAAGTATCCGCTGCGCGTCTTCCAGCGTGGCGACCTGATCGTTGCGCCGGTGATTCCGGCGTGGCTGCTGCTCGTGGTGGGCATCGCCGCCGTCGCACTCATCGTGGTGACGTACCGGCGCGTGCAGGCGGTGACGAACACCGATCGCGCCGTGCTCGCGGGCTTGCGCGTGGTCGCCGTGGGCCTCGTGCTCGCCTGCCTGCTGCGGCCCACGGCGGTGATCTCGAGCGCCGTCGCGCAGCGCAACGTGCTCGCCGTGGTGCTCGACGACTCGCGCAGCATGCGCCTCAAGGACGTGAACGACGGCACGCGCCTGAGCGCGGTGCAACGCGTGTTCGCGGACACGAGCGCGCTCATGAAGAAGCTCTCCGAGAAGTTCGCGCTGCGCGTGTTTCGTTTCGGCGCCGACGCGGGTCCGCTCTCGAGCGCGAACGCACTCACCGGCGCCGGCGCGCGCACCGACCTCGCCGCCGCGCTCGACATGACGCGCGAGGATCTCTCGGGCATGCCGCTCGCGGGCGTGATCGTCGTGAGCGATGGCGCGGACAACGGTGGCGGTGACATCGGGTCGTCGCTGCTCGCGCTGCGCGCGCGACGCGTGCCGGTGTACACGGTGGGCGTGGGGCAGGAGCGCTTCGCGCGCGACATCGCCGTGGATCGCGTCACCGCGCCGGCAACCGTGCTCGCTGGCTCCACGGTGCTCGTCGAGGCCGCGATCGGGTTGCGCAACGCGGGGGGCGAGAAGACCATCGCCACCGTCGAGGCGAATGGACGCATCGTCGCGTCGGAAGAGATCAAGCTGCCGAGCGACGGCGACGTCACGCGCGTGCGGCTTCGCGTGCCCCCACTCCCGCCGGGCACGTATCGCCTCGCCGTGAGCGTGAAGCCGATCGCGAACGAGACGGTCACCGAGAACAATGCATACCACACGGTGCTCGAGGTGCGGCCCGGCCCTGCGCGCATCCTCTATCTCGACGGCGAGCCGCGCCCGGAGTTCGCCTTCCTCCGTCGCGCCGTTGCCGACGACAGCAGCCTCCAGGTCGTGGGCCTGATGCGCAGCGCCGACCGAAAGTTCCTGCGTCTCGGCGTGCGCGACAGCCTCGAGCTGATGACGGGATTCCCGACGACGCGCGAGGAGCTCTTCCAGTATCGCGCGATCATCCTCGGCAGCATCGAGGCATCGTTCTTCACCGGAGACCAGCTCCGCATGCTCGCGGACTTCGTCAGCATCCGCGGCGGCAGCCTCCTCGCGCACGGCGGACGCTCGGCGTTGTCGGAGGGCGGCTTCACCGACACGCCGATGGCCGAAGTGCTGCCGGTGACGTTGACGAAGTCCGTCACCGACACCGGCGCGCCACCCGTCGTGCTCGCGGTGAAGCCGACCGCCGCGGGACTCGGCCACGCCGCGCTGCAGCTCCGCGCGACGGACGCGGCGAACGTCGCGCGGTGGGACTCCCTGCCGCCGCTGACGTCCGTGAATCATCTCGGCGCGCTGCGCTCAGGCGCAACGGTCCTGCTGGCGGGACACAACGCCGACGCGAATGCCGCGCGCGTGGAGGTGCCGCTGCTCGCCTTCCAGCGCTACGGTCGCGGCATGGGCGTCGTGTTCGGCGTGCAGGACTCGTGGCTGTGGCGCATGGATGCGCGCATGGCCGTGGAGGACCTGACTTACGCGACGCTCTGGCGACAGCTGCTGCGCTGGATGGTGGAAGGCGTGCCGGACCAGGTGGAGATCGCGGCAGTTCCGTCGCGCGTGGGTCCGGGCGAGCCGGTGACGCTGCGCGCGCACGTGACCGACTCCATCTACCAGGACGTGAACAGCGCGCTCGTCACGGCGCACGTGACCACGCCGTCGGGACGCCTGGTCGATGTTCCCATGGAGTGGTCGCTTCGCGAGGACGGATCGTACACGACGAAGTTCGTGGCGGATGAGGCGGGCGTCTATGCGCTGTCCGCCGAGTCGCGTCGTGGGCGCGACACGACGCGGTCGCCGGCGGGGACGATGCTCGCGGATGACCAGGGCGCGGACGTGCAGCAGGCGGAGTTGCGTACGCCGCTGCTGAAGCGCGTGACGCGCGAGACAGGAGGGCGGTACTACCCGCTCGCCGATGCGAGCCGCCTCGCGGACGACGTGGTGTTCACGGAGGCGGGCGTCACCGTGCGCGACGCCAGGGACCTGTGGGACATGCCGATCGTGTTCCTGCTCCTCGCTGCGCTGCTCGGTGGCGAGTGGATCTACCGCCGTCGCCGGGGGCTCGCGTGAGGCTGTTCTCCCTCGCCGCCCTGGCCCTGCTCTCGGCCGCACGTATCGACGCGCAGCAGGTGCACGTGCTGATCGTCACCGGGCTCGGCGGCGACGACCAGCACCGCAGGCTCTTCGACTCCGTCGCGACGATGCTCGCCGACTCGGCGCGCGCGAAGTGGGGCGTGCGCGACTCGAGCATCGTGGTGCTCGGCGAGGACGCCGACGTGAAGCGCCATCGCGGCCGCTCGACGAAGGAGGAAGTGCAGCAGGCGTTCCTTCAGCTGTCGAAGCGCATGTCGCCGGGCGACGTGTTCCTCGTCTTCCTGAACGGACATGGTGCGGGCGAGGGGCCGGCGTCGCGGGTGAACCTGCCGGGCCCCGACCCGACCGCCGCGGATTTCGCGATGTGGGTGTCGCCGCTGGCGAAGCAGCGCGTGGTGTTCGTGAACGCGGCAAGCGGCAGCGGCGATTTCGTGCCCGTGCTCGCCGGCGCAGGTCGCGTCGTGGTGTCGGCGACCAAGACGGCGATCGAGCGGAACGAGACGATCTTCCCCGCGCTGTTCGTGCGCGGGCTCACGAGTGGTGAGGCAGATGCGGACAAGGACGGACGCATCTCCGTGTACGAGGCGTTCGATTACGCGAAGAAGGAAGTCGCGCGGCGGTACGAGGCCGAGGGCAAGCTGCTCACGGAGCACGCGGTGCTGAGCGACACGGCGTTCGCGCGTTCAGTGGCATTCGGCGGAGCGCGCGCGAGCACGGACCCGCGCGTGGTGGCGCTCGTGGCCGAGCGTCAGGAGCTGGAATCGCAGGTGGCGGCGCTGCGTGCGCGGAAGGCGACGATGGACGCAGCCGCGTACGACAAGGAGCTGGAGCGGCTGCTGCTGCTGCTCGCCGGGAAGACGCAGGCGATTCGCGCCGCGGGATTGAAGCCGTGAAGCGCGCGAGTGCGTTGCTCGGCCTGTCGCTGCTCGCGTGCGCATGGCAGCAGGCGCCGGACGTGCGCTCGCAGGTTCGCGCGCTCGCGGACGCGGGCAAGCTCGAGGAGGCGGAGCGCGTCGCGCGCGCGGGATCGCTCGCGGCGAGCGTTGGCGAGGTGCTCGTGCTGCGCGGGCGCCTGCGTGAGGCCGACTCGGCATTCCATGTGGCGCTCGACCGCGACGCGGCCGGACGACGCACGGCAGAGGCGGGCCTCGCCGAGCTCGCGTGGCGGCGGGGAGATCGCGCGGAGGCGTTTCGTCACGCGTTGTCGCTCACGGTGCCGTACGAGCAGTCGGGTGGCGCGTCATGGACGGCCGACGACCGCGTCGCCGCGGGTCGCGCGTACGTCATCCTCGGCGCGCGCAGTGCGGACGCCGTTCGCGCCGCGCTCAAGGCGTTCGACCAGGCCATCGCTGCGGATGCTGGCAACCTCGAGGCGCGCCTGCGCACGGGCGACCTGTTCCTCGACAAGTACAACGCACCGGATGCGAAGACGTCCTTCGCCGACGTGCTCGCGCGCTCGCCGAAGCATGCGCGTGCGCTGCTCGGCCTCGCGCGCGTGGCGGAGTTCGAGGGAAAGCCGGAGGAGGCGTCGTTGCTGAAGGCGAGCCTCGACGCCAATCCGTCGCTCGTGCCCGCACGACTCATGGAGTCGCGCTCGCAGCTCGAGGCGGAGAAGTACGACTCGGCGCAGGCGTCCGCGCGGCTCGCGCTCGCGGTGGACTCGTCGTCGATGAAGGCGTGGTCGCTGCTCGGCGCGAGCGCGTGGCTCACGGGCGACTCCACGCAGTATCGCGCCGCGCTCGCGGCGGCGACGCGGCTGAACCCGCGCCCGTCCGAGTTCTATGCCGAGCTCGCGGAGGCTGCGGTGCGGCAGCGCCGGTATGCCGACGGTGTGCGCCTCGCCGAGCAGGCGTTCGCGCTCGACTCGACATCGGTGCGCGCGCTCGGTGTGCTCGGCACGAACCAGATGCGCGCCGGAAACTTCGAGGCGGGGCGCGTGACGCTCGAGCGCGCGTTCGCGATCGACCCGTTCAACCTGTGGCACAAGAACACGCTGGACCTGCTGGACCAGATGAAGACCTTCCGCACGATCGATCGCGGACGCTTTCGCATCATCGCGCCCGCGAAGGAGGCGGAGCTGCTCTCGACGTACCTGGTGCCGCTGCTCGAGGAGGCATTCGACACGCTGGCGCGGCGCTACCAGTATCGTCCCCAGCCGCCGGTGCGGCTCGAGATCTATGCGCGGCACGCCGACTTCTCGGTGCGCACCGTGGGACTCGCGGGGCTCGGCGCGCTCGGTGTGAGCTTCGGTCCCGTGCTCGCGATGGATGCGCCCTCGGCGCGCGAGCGGGGCGAGTTCAACTGGGGCTCCACGGCGTGGCACGAGCTGGCGCACACGTTCACGCTCGGCCTTTCGCAGAATCGCGCGCCGCGCTGGTTGTCGGAGGGGCTATCGGTGCTCGAGGAGCGCCGGGCGCGACAGGGATGGGGCGCGGACGCGAGCCTAGAGTTTCTCGCTGCGTACTCGAGCGGGCGGCTGCGGCCGGTGAGCCAGCTCAACGACGGCTTCGTTCGACCGCGCTTCCCCGAGGAGACGGTGCTGAGCTACTACGAGGCGTCGCTCGTCTGCGAGATGATCGAGCAGGAGAAGGGAACGCAGGCGTTGATCGCGATGCTCACGGCGTACCGCGACGGACTGGAGACGCCCGCCGTGTTCCAGCGTGTGCTCGGCCTCAAGCCCGACGAGGTGGACGCGAAGTTCGACACGTGGCTGCGTGCAAGGTTCGCGGTGCCGTTGCGTTCCGTGCGGGCCAGCGACGCGAAGGGCGCACCCGGTGGCGTGTTCGTGGACGCGGTGCGCGCCGGCATCGCGTTGACGTCCACGAACCCGGATTCCGCGCGCGCCACGCTGCTGCGCGCGCAGGCCCTCTTCCCCGACTATGCGGGGCCGGGCGC
>JBDSTA010000183.1:0-4885 GCA_039928475.1 Gemmatimonadaceae bacterium
TCCGGGCCCTGGGGGACCGTCTTTACGTCGAACGTGCCGCGTGCTGTCATTGTGCTATCCAATTGGGGTCAGAGCTGACTGGGGTCAGAGCTGACTGGGGTCAGAGCTGACTGGGGTCAGAGCTGACCGGTGTCTGACCCCAATCTGCTGCAGTGGCCCCTCACATGTCTTGAAGGAACGCGACATCACTCGACGATGCGACGAAAGACCGAACCTCCGCGCGGCATACTGAACACGGGCGCCGCAGATCCCGCGCGCGGCAGCCACGAACGATATCATCCGCCCGCCGACCTCGCGCCATTCGTCGAGCACTTCTGGTCGGTCACCTGGGACTTCCGCGGTACCGAGCCGCGGCGCGTGGAGACGCTACCGCATCCGTCGGTGCACATGGTGTTCGACCGCGCCGCGGGCGCCACCGTCAGCGGCGTCGCGAAGGGAAAGTTCGTCCGCATGCTCGAGGGCGAAGGCGGCGTCTTCGCGGCCAAGTTCAGGCCCGGCGGCTTCAGCGCGTTCACCGACCTGCCGATGACCCACCTCACCGGCGTCACGCTCAAGGTCGGCGAGCTGTTCGGCCCCGACGGCGATGCTGTCGCGCGCGCCGTGAGCCACGCGTCCGACGACGCGAGCCGCCTCGCGATCGTCGAAGCCTTCCTGCGCGCTCGAAAGCCTGCGCGAGACGAACAGGCAGACCGCATCGGCGACATGGTCTACGACGTCGCGCGCGACCGCACGATCGTGAAGGTGGACGACCTCGTCGCACGCTACGCGACCAACAAGCGAACCCTTCAGCGGCTCTTCGCGCGCTACGTGGGCGTGAGCCCGAAGTGGGTCATCCAGCGATACCGCCTCCACGAAGCCGCCGGCCAGCTCGCCGCGGGAACGGCGCCGAGCCAGAGCATGCTCGCGCTCGAGCTGGGCTACAGCGACCAGGCGCATTTCGTGAGGGACTTCAGCGCGGTCGTCGGCACCACGCCCGCACTCTACGCAAAGGAAGCGCGCATGGACGTTGCTCTTGTCGCCACGCATGAGACTGCGCTTCCTCCTGCCGGCCCTGCTGCTGCTGCCCGCGACGGCGACGTCGCAGGACGTCGGCGCACGCGTTGACTCCCTCCTGCGACGGCTGACGCTCGAGGAAAAGGTCGGCGAGATGACGCAGGTGGACATCGGCGTCGTCACGAAGGTCACCGGCACCGCGACCCGCGCACAACAGCTCGACTCGGCGAAGCTCGAGGAGATCGTCGTCCACCGGAACGTGGGTTCGCTGCTCAACGTTGCCGGCGTCGCGCTCACGCCGGCGCAGTGGGTGGAGCTCACGAGCACCATCCAGCGCTTCGCGCAGCGTCGTCGCGTGCCGATCCCCGTGTTGTATGGCATCGATGCCGTGCACGGGCATCAATACATGCTCGGCGGGACGATCTTCCCGCAGAACATCGCGATGGCCGCGACGTGGAATCCCGCGCTCGTGCGACGCGCGAACGAGATCACCGCGGATGAGACGCGCGCGAGCGGCATCGCGTGGAATTTCTCGCCTGTGCTGGACGTCGCGCGCCAGCCGCTCTGGTCGCGCTTCTACGAGACGTTCGGTGAGGACCCGTATCTCGCGTCGGTGATGGGCGTGGAGGCGGTGATGGGTCTTCAAGTGGGCATGTACCCACACGTCGCAGCCACCGCCAAGCACTTCCTCGGCTACTCCATGCCGTTGAGCGGAAAGGACCGCACCACCGCGTGGATCCCCGAACGCCAACTGCGCGAGATCTTCCTCCCACCCTTCCGGGCCGCCATCGACGCCGGCGTGAAGACCGTGATGGTCAACTCCGGTGACATCAATGGGATCCCCGTTCATAGTGACAAGCAGATCCTCACCGACCTCCTCCGCACCGAGCTCGGATTCAAGGGCGTCGTGATCTCCGACTGGGAGGACATCATCAAGCTCAACACCGTGCATCGCGTCGCGCGCACCCGGCGCGACGCCGTGCGCATGGCGCTCGACGCCGGCATCGACATGAGCATGGTGCCCAACTCCACGAGCTTCATCGACGACGTCATCTCCCTCGTCCACAGCGGCGAGATCAGCGAGAAGCGCATCGACGAATCCGTACGGCGCATCCTCACGCTCAAGGTGGAGCTCGGCCTCTTCGAACACCCCGGCCCCGACGAAGCCCGCCTCGCGAATGCCAACAGCGCCGAGTCGCGCGACGTGAGTCGTCGCGCCGCCGAGGAGGCGGTGACGCTGGTGAAGAACGACCGAAACATGCTCCCGTTGAAGAAAGGCACGCGCATCCTCGTCACCGGGCCGGGCGCGACGTCCATCACCGCCATGCACGGCGGCTGGACATACACGTGGCAGGGCACCGACTCGCTCATGCATCCGAAATCCGTGCAGTCGCTGCTCGCCGCGATGATCTGGCAGTTCGGCCTCGATCACGTCACGCACGCGAGCACCCTCGCCTCGGCGACCGCCGGCGCGCGCGACGCGGACGTCATCGTCGTCGCGCTCGCCGAGCCCGCGCAGGCGGAGAAGCCTGGCGACATCGACGACCTCACGCTGCCGGAAGACCAGCTGCGCCTCGCGCGCGCGATGGAGAACACCGGCAAGCCCGTGATCATCACGCTCTTCGCGGCGCGCCCGCGCACCATGCACGACGTGGTGGCGGGCGCGCGCGCCGTCGTCCTTGGCTACGAGACGGGGCCCTTTGGCGGCGAGGCGCTCGCGCGCGTGATCGCGGGCGAAGTGAACCCGAGTGGACGGCTGCCCTTCACCTATCCGCGCAGCACCGGGTCCATCGAGCACTATGACCGCCTGTCCAGCGCCGAGGCCATCAGGTTCAGCGCGACCGGCGGCTACACGCCGGAGTGGGATTTCGGGTTCGGCTTGTCGTACACCACGTTCGCCTACGACTCCATCCAGGTCGCGAAGCTCCGCGATACGCTCGTCGTCAGCGTGCCGGTGCGGAACACCGGGGCCCGCGACGGTGTGGAGGTCGTGCAGGTCTACGTGCGGCAGATGTACGCCTCGGTGAGTCCGCCGGTGCGGAAGCTGCGCGACTTCACGAAGATCACGTTGAAGCGCGGCGAGCGCCGTGTGGTGTCGTTCCGCATTCCGGTAAGCCGGCTGGCATTCGTCGGCCGCGACAACCGGCTCGGCGTGGAACCGGGCGAGTTCGAGGTGCAGGTCGGCGGGCGGATGACGAAGTTCTCGATCGAATAGCTCCCAGCTCTGACCCCTGTCAGCTCTGACCCCATCTTGTCCCATCTTGTCGGCACGGCCGCCTCGGTGTTCCTTGTCCGAGTAACTCCTCCGGAGACCCAGTGGACGAAAAGCTCCTCGCCGCCGCCAAGGCTGCCTTCCCCGACGACAAGCCCGGCATCACCCTCGGTGGCATCGTCCACGAAGGTGCGGCCGATCCGCATCCCGTCGCGCGCATCCCGCTCGCCATGCTCAACCGCCACGGCCTCGTCGCCGGCGCAACCGGCACCGGCAAGACGAAGACGCTCCAGCTCATGGCCGAGCAGCTCTCGGCGCAGGGCGTCCCCGTGTTCGTCGCGGACATCAAGGGCGACGTCTCCGGCATCGCCGCGGACGGCGAGTCGTCGCCGCGCGTCACGCAGCGCGCGACGGACGTAGGCTACGACTGGAAGCCGGCCTCCTATCCCGTCGAGTTCCTCAGCCTCACCGGCACGCTCGGCGCGCAGCTCCGCGCGACGGTGTCCTCGTTCGGGCCGCTGCTCCTCTCGAAGGTCCTCGACCTCAACGAGACGCAGACGTCCGTGCTCTCGATGGTCTTCAAGTACTCCGATGACCACGGCCTCCTGCTGCTCGACTTCAGCGACCTCCGCGCCGTGCTCCAGCACCTCTCCGGCGACGGCGCGGACGAGCTCAAGGAATACGGCGGCATGTCGAAGCAGACCGTCGGCGTGCTGCTGCGCGAGATGGTCGAGCTCGAGCAGCAGGGCGCGGGCGCCTTCTTCGGCGAGCCGGAGTTCGACCTCAACGACCTGATGCGCACGTCCTCCGACGGACGCGGCATCGTCAGCGTCCTCGAGCTGCGCGACGTGCAGGACAAGCCGGCGCTCTTCTCCACGTTCATGATGTGGATGCTCGCGCGCCTCTACAACACGATGCCCGAGGCGGGCGACCTCGACAAGCCGAAGCTCGTCTTCTTCTTCGACGAGGCACACCTCCTCTTCGACGGCGCGAGCAAGGCGTTCGAGGAGCAGGTCGAACGCGTGGTGCGCCTCATCCGCTCGAAGGGCGTCGGCGTCTACTTCGTCACGCAATCGCCGAAGGACGTCCCCGCCGACGTGCTCGGCCAGCTCGGCAATCGCGTGCAGCACGCGCTGCGCGCGTTCACGCCCGACGACGAGAAGGCCCTCCGCGCCGCCGCGCGCACGTTCCCGAAGACGGACTTCTATGACGTGCCAGGAACCCTCACATCACTGGGGATCGGCGAGGCGTTCGTCACGGTGCTGAACGAGAAGGGCGCGCCCACGCCGCCCTTCGCGGTGCGCATGGTGCCGCCGTCGTCGCGCATGGGTCCGCTCACCGACGCCGAGATGCAGCGCGCGCTGAGCGCGTCGTCGCAGGTGCAGGAGTACGCGAAGTCGGTGGACCGCGAGAGCGCGCGCGAGAAGCTTCAGGCCCGCGCGGCCGACGCGAGCGCTGCCGCGGCCGAGTCCGCGGATGCGAACGCGCCCGCTCCGGCGAGCGCGAGGGCCGCGAAGGAGCCGCCGTCGGTGCTGCTCTCTGTGCTCAAGTCTCCGATGGCCCGCACGGTGGCGGGGGTCGTCACGCGCGGCATCATGGGCGCGTTGCTCGGGACACCGCGGCGCCGGCGCTAGAGGATCGTGACCTAGAGGAGACGCCCCGCACGCCGCAGGCGTGCGG
>JBDSTA010000184.1:0-3555 GCA_039928475.1 Gemmatimonadaceae bacterium
GGCTCGCCTCGCCCGCGGCACGAGAGCGCGCCGTGTCGGCGGTCGCGCGCAGCTGCAGCGATCGGGAGGCGACGCGCTCGCTCGCCCTCTCGTCGCTCGCGAAGGCGCGCGGCGCGGTGACGCCCGGCGCGGGATTCAGGTATCGCTCCCCGCTCGGCGTGCTGCGCCTCGATGTCGGGATCCGTCCCGTGGGCGCGCAGTCGCTGCCGGTGGTGGTCGCGACGACGGGTGCACAGGGTGGCGATGATGTCATTCGCCTCGCGCGCGAGAAGAGCTGGTCACCCATCGATCCGTCGCCTGGCGGGCTGCGGTCGATCGCGCGTCGGCTCGTCGTCCATTTCGCGATGGGGCAGGCGTTCTGATGAGTCGCGGACGTCGCGCACTGAAGGTCGTGCTGGCTGTCGTGGTCGCACCCATCGTGATCGGTGCGATCGTGCTGCTCGCACTGGCAACCACGCCGTGGGGCAATGAACGCGTGCGCCGGGTGCTGGTGTCGCAGGGCAACAATCGCATCACGGGGGAGCTCACCGTCGATCGCCTTCGCGGCAACCTGTTCTCCGGTGCGTCGCTCACGAACGTGCAGCTGTTCGACAGCCTGAAGCATCCCGTGTTCGCCGCGCGCAACGTGACGGTGAAGTACGCGCTGCTGCCGGCGTTGAGCGGCCATATCGTGATCAGGTCGCTGGTGCTCGACACACCGGTCGTCGTGCTCGACAAGCGTCCGGGCGAGCGCTGGAACTTCCAGTCGCTGATGCGTCCGTCCACGACGCCGAAGGACACCACGAAGACGAGCGCCCCGCCGGAGTTGAGCAACATCACCATCCGTCACGGGCGCTTCCTGTATCGTCGCCCGTGGCGTCCTGATTCCACGCTCACGCCGGACAAGCGCGAGGCCGCGATCGCGGCGGCGCTCGATCCCAACGCACGCAAGCGGACGTTCCGTGTACCGGGCGGCTACCAGCGCGTCGTGGATTACCGCAACATCGATACGCGGCTTCCCTCGGTCCGCATCGGGCAGGGTGGGCAGCCGACGGCTGTACAGATCGCCGCGCTCTCCATGCTCGCCGAACCCTATCGGCCGCCGTCCGTCGACGTACGCTCCCTCGTCGGCACGTTGTACGCGAGCAAGGATTCGCTGTGGTGGCGCGACGCGCACATGATCATGCCGGGTTCGGATGTGCGCGGCGACGGCACCATCGGCTTTCATCGCTCCGGCTTCCGTCTCGACCTTCGCGGCGCGCCGATCGCGCTGGCCGACCTGCGCTGGCTGGATCCGAAGCTGACGACGACAGGCGGCGGCAAGATCCGCTACCAGATGCGCCTCGTTGGGGACACCGCGGAGTTCGCGATCAGTGAAGCGGACCTTCGTTACGGCGAGGCGTCGCTCGTCGGCCACGCGTCCGTCGCGCGCGTGCAACCCACCGGACGCGCTGCGGAGTTGCTGGTGCGCGGCGCCGACCTCACGATCGCACACCTGAGCACGACGGTCATCCACGACCTCGCACCATCGGTGAAGCTCACACGCTCCGGCGTCTTCGGGGGGCATCTCGTCGTGAGCGGGACGCCGAGTGCGCTGGACCTCGACGCCGACCTCAACTTCGACGATGCAGCGGCTGGTCGCAGCCACGTCATCGCCAAGGGCGGTGTCGGCTTCGCCGGCGGCATTCGCGCACGCAACCTTTCGGTGCGCATGGAGCCGCTCCAGGTGGCGACACTCAGCGGCGCCGGCCTGCACATCCCGCTCGCCGGTGTCGTGAGCGGCAGCGCCACCGTGAGCGGCGCGCAGCGCGAGGGCTGGTCGGTGAGCGGTGACCTCTCGCACGTCGATCGCGGCGAGCGCTCGCACGTCGCCGGGTCGGGCCGCTATGCCGTCGTCGGCAAGCGCATCGTCGCCGACGCCACGCTCGAGCCGCTCTCGCTCGTCACCGTGGGCCGCTTTGCGCCGAGTGCTGAGTTGCGCGGCAGCGTGTCCGGCAAGGTGCACGCGGAAGGCACGACGAAGAACCTCCAGGTGAGCGGCGTGCTTCGCTCGCGCGATGGCGGTTCGATTGACGGACGTGGATCTGTGCTGCTCGCGGGATCGCGCTCGCGCTACGATGTCGCGGTTGCCGTGGATGCGCTCAACGCAAATGTGTTCACGAGGAAGGCGCCGAGGACGCGCCTCACGGGAACCGTGTCTGCCCGCGGCGTCGGGACCAGGCCGGCCACCGCGAACGCGGTGTTCGCGGCCGACCTCGTGCGCTCGAGCTACGACACGTTCACCATCGAGCGCGTAAAGGCGCGCGGTGCGGTCGCGAGCGGGCTGCTGCACCTCGACACGCTCGACGCGCTGGATCACGGCATACGCGCGAACGCGAGTGGCACGCTCGGGCTCGTCGAGACGCAACGCGGCACAATGCGCTTCTCCGCCGTCGTCGATTCACTCGGCGCCCTCCGGCCTTTTATTGGCACGAAGGATTCCGGCGTGGTCGCTGCGCCCGGCGCGCGGCAGGGGGAGATCCTCGCCGCGGCCCGCGCCGACTCGGCGAAGCGCGCGCAGGCGATGCGCATCGAGCAGCTCGCCCTCGGGCTTCCGGTGGGCGTGTCCCTCGTCGTCGATACGCTGCCCGGCATCCGCCGCGACTCGCTCGCGGGATCACTCGCGGCGTCGGGCTTGCTGCGCGGGAACGTGAAGGAGCTCGGCGTGGACGCGACGGTGCGCGGATCGGGACTCGTCGTACGGGGCAATTCGGCGCGCGCGCTGTTGGCCACGATGAGCTCGGTGAACGTGCGCGACCGGAAGACTGCGCTCGCGTTCGACGTCGCCGCCGATACCGTGCGTGCGAGCACCTACGGGTTCGAGCGCATCGACGCACGCGGCACATGGCAGGATGACGTGGTCGCGGCAAGCCTCAAGGCGCGTCAGGACTCCCTGGTGTCCTACGCGGCGCTCGGCAGCTACGGCCACCCCGGCAAGGACGTGCACGTCGTTCGACTGGACTCGCTCAACGCGCGGTTCGACACGCTCGTGTGGCGGCTCGCGCATCCGGGAGGCGTGCGGCTCGCCAGCGGTTCGATCGCCGTGGACTCGATCGACCTGCGCAGCTCGAGTGGCGGTCGCCTGTTCGGAAATGGTACGTTGCCGAATGAGGGCGCGGTGCGGCTCGATGTCGCGGCGGAGAACGTTCGCGTGTCCACGGTGCTCGCAGCGCTGCAGAAGCAGGCTGGTGGCGACGGCGTGCTCAATGCGAGTGCGCGCGTCGATGGTACGCGCGCCAACCCGACCATCACGTCGCTCGCGACGCTGCGCGAAGCGCGCTATGGGGAATTTCGTGCGCCGGACGTGGACGTGCGGTCCAGCTACGCCGCGAAAATCCTGACGTCGAACGCCCTTGCAACGGACAGCACCGGCCGTCGCGTGCTGGTAGCGCATGCCGAGCTGCCGTACGACCTCGCGTTGGTGAAGGTGGACGGCTCGCGGAAGATCGCCGGGCAGCTTCTCGTGGATGCGGCGCTCGACAGCCTGCACCTGGAGACGCTGCCGATTCGTCCGCGCATGCTCGACGAGCTGCGCGG
>JBDSTA010000185.1:0-3524 GCA_039928475.1 Gemmatimonadaceae bacterium
GTCTCCGCGGTCGAGCAGATCTCCGGCCGCGGCAGCGAGCTCCTCGCCATCCAGGTGCGCGATCTCTGCGGCGAGGACATCCAGAAGCTGTTGAACGACCGCATGCGGGACACCGGCATTCGCGTGATCTTCACGGACCTCCAGGCGGGGAGCTGCACCATGGCCGCGCGTCGCGTGCTGCGCGACCTCGGCGAGGGCGTGCTCGTCGCCGGTGCCAACCTGCCCATGCTGCTCGACTTCGTGTTCTCCGAGAACCCCAGCGCCACCGCGTCGGCCGAGACGGCCGCCGAGCGCGGGCGCGTCGCGGTCACCGTCCACAAGGCGCCCGCATGACGCTGGTGCTGAACCGGATCGACGATCGCCTGATTCATGGTCAGGTGGTGGTCGGATGGGGCCAACCCCTGGACGTCGAGTTCATCGTGCTGGTGGACGACGCCGTCGCCGCGAGTGACTGGGAACAGGACCTGTACCGCATGGGTGTTCCGCCGGAGATGGACCTGCGCTTTCACTCCGCCGCCGACGCGGTGCGACTGCTGGACCACTATCGCCTCGAGACGCGGCCGGGCATGCTCATCACCGGCGACATCGCGACGATGCGCGCACTCGTGGTCGGTGGCGGCGTGAAGGACGTGAACCTCGGCGGCATTCATCATCGGGCCGGCCGCAAGCAGCACCTCCGCTACGTCTTCCTCACTCCGGCCGAGGAGGCCGCGCTGCGTGAGCTCGCGGCCCTCGGGGCCGTGGTCACCGCGCAGGACGTTCCCGCCACGCGCGCCGTACCGCTCGACGAGCTGCTCGATGCGGCGGAGGGCGGATGAGGGAACTGTTGCCCCTCGCCCTCCTCGGCGGCGTGCTCGGAATCGACCTGGTCACGTTCCCGCAGATGATGTTCTCGCGGCCGCTCGTCGCGGCCACGCTGGCGGGCGCCTTCGTGGGGGACGCGGCCCGCGGGATCTTCGTCGGCGTGATGCTCGAGCTCATCGCCCTCGCAACGCTCCCCTTCGGCGCATCGCGATATCCCGAGTGGAGCTCGGCGGCAGTCGTCGGCGGCGCCATCGCAGGCACGCTGCACACGGAGCAGGCGGGCGCGCTGAGCATCGGCGTGCTGGCCGCGCTCGCGACCGCATGGGTTGGTGGCATGACGCTCGTCCAGCTGCGCAACTGGAACGCGTGGCTCGCACGGCGGAAACGTCCCGCGCTCGATGCAGGCTCGCGTGGCGCGGTGATCGGCCTCCAGCTCGCCGGGCTCACCTCGGACTTCGTGCGCGCCGCGCTGCTCACCGCCGTGTGCTATGCGCTGCTCTTTCCCGTGACGCGCGCCACGCTCGGCACATGGTCATTCAGCGAGCCGCTGTCGCGTGGCTTCGTGGTGAGCATCGCCGCTGCCGTCGCCGGTGCGGCGGCCTGGACGATCTTCCACACGGCGCGCGGGGCGCGGTGGTATTTCGCCGGCGGGTTGCTGGTGGGAACGTTGCTCCTCTTCGTGCGATGATCACCGCAGCCGCCCAGGCTTCCATCATGTCGCCCGCGCCGCGCCTCTCGGCGCTCACGTGGGTCAACATCTTCTCGCGCACGCTCGCCATCCAGGGCTCGTGGAACTACGAGACGCTGATCGGCAATGGCATCGGCTTCTGTGTGGAGCCCGCGCTCCGCATGCTGCCCGGTGGCGTGAAGGGTCCGTCATTCAAGACGGCCATGACGCGGCAGAGCGCTTACTTCAACGCGCATCCGTACTTCGCGTCCGTTGCGGTGGGCGCACTCGCGCGCGTCGAGTTGTCCGGTGTTCCCGCGCCGCACATCGAGCGCTTCCGCACCGCGCTCACCGGACCGCTCGGAAGTGTCGGTGACCGGCTCGTGTGGGCGGGATGGCTGCCGTTCTGCTCGCTCATCGCGCTCACCTGCTTCGGTCTCGGCATGGCGCCGGTCCCGGTGCTCGTCACGTTCCTCGCGCTCTATAACGCGGGGCATCTCGCGCTCAGGGTGTGGGGGTTGCACGTTGGCTGGACGCGCGGCCTGGGCGTGGCCAGCGCGCTCGGCAATCCCGTCCTGCGCCAGGGTCCCGCACACCTCGCGCGCGCCGCGGCTGCAACGGCGGGCGTCGCGGTGCCGCTCACCGCGGCGCGACTGCTGGGCCATCACGTCGCCCTGCTTGGCGTGGTGCTCGGTGCTGCGGCGATCGCTGCAGTGCTGCTCGTACGGCTCCAGGGTCGCGTGGAAGGTTACAAGGTCGCCCTGGTGCTCATCGCTCTCTTCGCCCTCGTCTCGGTGGCACGCTGATGGCCGAACGCTCCGTCCAGATCATCAACAAGAACGGCCTCCACGCGCGACCCGCCGCGGAGATCGTCAAGACATCGGCGAAGTTCCAGAGCGAGATCATGCTCGGGCGTGACGGGACCGAGGTGAATGGCAAGAGCATCATGGGCGTCATGATGCTTGCCGCCGAATGCGGTGCGACGCTCACGCTGCGCGCGGAAGGCCCCGACGCCGACGCGGCACTCGACGCGCTCGCCGCACTCATCGCCAACAAGTTCGGGGAGCGCTAGTGGACCGACGCATCCAGGGCATCCCGGCATCACCGGGCATCGTCGTGGGGCACGCGCACCTCCTGCGATGGGAGGTGCCGGACGTCCGTCATCGCATCATCACCGATGACCACGTACCGGAGGAAATTGCCCGGCTCACCGACGCCGTGGATCGCGCCAAGGAGCGGTTGCGCCAGATCCGCACGCGCGTGGAAGGAACCGCCGGACCTGAGGAGGCGGCGATCTTCGACGTCCAGCTCTCCATCCTCGACGACCGCGAGCTCCTTCGCAGCGTCCAGGAGCTGGTGAAGCAGAACATCGGGGCGGAGAAGGCGTTCGACCTCGTGATGCTCGAATGGCGCACGCGCTTCGCGCGCCACTCGGCGCCGATGCTGCGTGAGCGCGTCGGCGACCTCATCGACGTCCACATCCGCGTCCTCTCCATCCTCCTCGGGCTTGCCGACCACGATCCGGTGGACCTGCCGCCCGGCGCCAACGCGATCCTCGTCACGCACGACCTCACGCCCAGCCTCACGGTTCAGCTCGAGCGCCACTCGATCGTGGCCATCGCGACGGATGCGGGCACACGGACGTCGCACGTCGCCATCCTCGCGCGCTCCCTCGGGCTGCCGGCCGTCGTCGGCCTGCGCACGGCCACGACGGACCTGCGCGGCGGCGAGCGCATCGTGCTCGATGGCAGTACCGGCATGCTTGCCATCAACCCCACCGACGACGAGATCGAGGCCTACCACGAGCGCCAGCGCGAGGAGGAGATCGCCGAGGCGGCGCTCGCCGAGCTGGCGGCGCTCGAGGCCATCACGCTCGACGGCGTGCGCATCACCTTGCGCGCGAACGTGGACATCCCGGAGGAGGCCGAGGCGGCCGCACGCAGTGGCGCCGAGGGCGTGGGCCTGATGCGCACGGAGTTCCTCGTCGTCGGTCGCGCGAGCATGCCGGACGAGGACGAGCAGTATCGCGCCTACCGGCGCGTCGTCGAGGCCT
>JBDSTA010000186.1:0-9077 GCA_039928475.1 Gemmatimonadaceae bacterium
CCGCTCGCGCCACAGGATCCACGCGGCGGTCACACAGATCGCCGACGACGCGGTGTAGTGCGCCGATGGAAACTAGAAGGTGCCCTCCTTCAGGTCTGCGGCGATCGTGGGTCGCGGACGGCGCACCAGCGACTTGACCAGGAGGTAGCTGACCACCGCGAGCACGCCGGACATCGCCACGAGAGTTCCGGCGAGCCAGCGTCGCTGCCACGCGAGCAGGACGCCGCCAAGCACAGCGGCGATGACGAACGGCGTCACGGAGAACACACGTGACAGGAGCGCGAAGAGCGACGTCGCCGCCTGCGAGCGGTGCGCCAGCATCCACGAGCGGATGGCGGTGTCGAGCGCGCCGGGGTTGGCCGCTGGAGTAAGCATGGACGGGCCCCAATGCACGATTCGGGCGCGAACTGCAGCCGTACTTTCGATGCTCAGGCGGCGGGCGCGGGGAAGGCGATCGTGAAGGTGGTGCCCTGCCCTTCCGTGCTCGCGACCGTGAGGCGGCAGCGCATCATCCGGCACTGCCGGCGCGCGAGGTGGAGGCCGAGGCCAGTGCCGCCGTGCTGCCGGCGCGCGAAATCCTCGCCCTGCTGGAATGGCGCGAAGATCGTCTCGATCAGGTCGGCGCGAATGCCTTCCCCGGTATCGGCGACCTCGATGCGCGGTCCCTGCGTGCCCTCGCCGGGGAACGCGCGGACGTCCACCCTGCCGCCCGGCGTGAACTTGATGGCGTTGTCGATGAGCTTCGAGAGCACGGACTGCAGGCGCACCGGATCCGACGGCACGGACGACACGCCGGGCTCGGCACGCCACTCGAGCGTGAGCGTTGCGGGGTCGACGCGGCCGCGGAACGCTTCGACCGCGCAACGGACCATCTCCGCGAGATCGACCGGTGCGAGCTGCGCCGGCTCGATCTCCGACTCGATCTGCGTGAGCTCCAGCAGGTCGTTGACGAGGCCGAGCAGCACGCTGCCGTTGGTGCTGATGCGGTCCACGTATGTGAGGTCGTCGGCGGAGAGCTGCCCGCGACGATTGCGGCGCAGCACCTTCGCGAAACCAATGACCGCCGTGAGCGGCGTGCGCAGCTCATGCGAGATGAGCGAGAGGAACTCCGACTTCGTGCGCAGCGCGCGCTCCGCCAGCTCCTTCGCGACGATGAGCTCGCGCTCTGACTTCTTGATGTCCGTGACGTCGCGCATCGCGATGACGGCGCCGAGGACCTTGCCGTTGCTGTCGGTGAAGCGGCGGCCGCTGGCCAGCAGGGAGCGCGGACTCCCATCGTTCGGCACCACGACCATCTCGGCGTTGTTCACCAGCTCGCCGTTGAGCGCGCGGAGGAGCGGCACCTGCGCCGGCTGCATCGGTGTCTTCCCGTCCGCCTGGAAGAGGCTGTAGTACTCCGACCACTGCGCGGCGTCGATGGGCCTGGCGGGCAATCCGTGCAGGTCGCGGGTGGCCGCGTTGAAGAGCGTGAGGTGCGCGTTCTCATCGCAGGCGACAACGGCATCGCTGAGATTCTCGAGCACCACGGTCAGGAAGGTCCGCTCGCGCTCGAGCGCCTCGGCCGCCTCGCCCAGGGCGATCTCGCTGCGCTTCCGCTCCGTGATGTCGAGCATGATGCCGCGCAGGTGTACCGCGCCGCCTTGCGCGTCGGCCACCACCTGCACGAGGTCGTGCAGCCAGATCGTGTCGCCATTCGCGTCGATGACGCGGAACTCGTCGCTGAATGACGCGCCCGTCCGCGCCGCGTCATGCCGGTACGCGAGCACGCGTGCGCGGTCGCCGGGATGGAGGATCGACTCGAAGAAGCCCTCGTCGCGCCACCGCGCCACCGGGTATCCGACCAGGGACTCGGCGCGGCGGTTCACGTAATGGAACTGACCCGTGCGCGCACTCGCCTCCCAGACGATCGCATCCACGCCACTCATGATGTGGTCGAGTGTACGACGGCCGTCCGAGCTTGCCGCCAGTGCATCGTGCGGCACCACTTCCGTGGCGCGTGCACGTGCGGCGGCGAGCGCCTCGCTCACGGTGCGTGTGAGCTGGTCGGCCGAGAAGGGCTTGTGCAGGAATGTCGTCTCGGTGCCGAGCACCTCGTCGTCGAGCACGCGGTCCTTCGTGTAGCCGGACATGAGCACGATGGCGGCGTGCGGAAAGCGCACGCGAATTTCGTAGGCGAGCTCGCGCCCGCTCATCGAGGGCATCACCATGTCGGTGAGCACGAGCTCGATACTCCGTGGGTCCTGCTCGAGCAGTCGAAGCGCCTCGAGCGCGCTCGCGGCGGGGATGACCTGGTGCCCGGCGCGCGCGAGCAGGCGCGCAACGCCGCTGCGAATGGCGTCGTCGTCGTCCACGAGCAGGATGGTGCCGGCCCCTTCGCGCGATTCGCGACGCACGGGAGTCGCGGCCGGCGGCGTGTCGAACCTGTCCGTGAGGCCACGCCCCGCCTCGCCAACCGCGGGCGGCGCGACGTCGAGGTCCGCAGCGCGCGGAAGGATGATCCGGCACGTCGTGCCGCGACCCACTTCGCTCGTCACGATGAGCAACCCACCCGACTGCTCGACGATCCCGTGCACTGTGGACATGCCGAGCCCCGTACCCTTCCCGACCGGCTTCGTCGTGAAGAAGGGCTCGAACATGCGCGCGCGCGTCTCTTCCGTCATGCCGACGCCATCGTCCCGCACCGTCAGCGCGACATACCATCCCGCGGGAAGGTCCGGGTGCTCCGGCACGTCGTCGGGCGCGAGGTAGACGTTCTCGGTAGAGAGCGTGAGCGTGCCGCCTGCGGGCATCGCGTCGCGCGCGTTCACCGAGAGGTTCATCAGGATCTGCTCGAGCTGGCCCTGGTCCGCGAACACCGTCGTGTCCTGCTCCGCGAGGCGCAGGCGAATCGAGATGCTGGAGTCGAAGGTGCGGCCGAGCATGCGCTCCGTCGCCGTGACGACCTCGTTGAGGTCCACCAGCTCGGGGCGAAGCACCTGCTGCCGGCTGAAGGCGAGCAGTTGTCGCGTGAGGTGCGCACCGCGCTCGGCAGCGTGCTTGATCTCCTCGATCGCCTGGCGCTCCTCGCCGTCTTCGCGCGCATCGGCCAGCAGCAGTGATGCGTACGCGATGACGACGGTGAGCAGGTTGTTGAAGTCGTGCGCGACACCGCCGGCAAGCTGGCCCACCGCCTCGAGCTTCTGCGCGTGACGGTACTTCTCCTCGGACGTGGCCAGCGCCTTGTCGCGCTCGCGGACCTGCGAGATGTCGCGCGCCGCACCGACGACGCCCGTGATGCGCCCGCGCGAGTCGCGCAGTGGCGCGACCGTGGACGAGAAGTAGCGCGTGCGCTCGGCGGTCACGCTGTCCCACGTGTAGGTGACCGACTCCCCCGCGAGCGCGACACGGTTCGCCTCGTGATGCACGCCGGACTGGCTCGCCCTGAACACGTCGTCGGGCGTGCGACCCAGGACATCCGCCTGCTCGATGTGCTCGCGAGCGACGCCGTTGCCGAAAAGCTGGTTGATGACGAGGTCCGAGTCGAGCGTGTAGACGATGTCCGTCATCGAGCTCACGACGGTGCGAAAGAGCTCCTCGCTGGCGGTGAGCTCCTCGATCGTCGCCTCCAGTTCGGCCTCCTGCACCTCCAGCTCCACGGCCTGCTCCTGGAGCCGTTCGGTCTGGAGTCGCAGCTCCTCGTTCTGGTGCGCAGTTCGCTCCTGCTGGTCGAGCAACAGCCGATTCTTCTCTGCGGCGTCCCCGGCCTGTGCAAACAACACCTCCGTCTGGTGGATCATGCCCTTCCGGATGATCTGCATCCCGAGGAGGAGGGCTGCCAAGGCGACGACGACGACCAACACGGTGAGACGAAAAGTCCCAAGCTCGCTGGCGACGCGCGTGAGGTACAGCTCCTCTTCCCGCGACAGGATGGCATCAGCGGCGACGCGGACGCTGTCGAACAGCGCGGCTTCCGGCGATTGCACGACCTCGGCGGGAGGCGCCGAGATTGCTGCCTGGGCACCTTCGAGCTCCCATTTGCGCACCGCCTCCCGGTAGGCGCGTGCCCTGGCGTTCTGCTCGGGATTGTCCCTGGTGAGCTCGACCAGGGAGTCCACCTTCACCGACGCTGGTAACTGGAGGCGGTCGAACTCCGCGCGATCGCGCGGATCACGGGTGATGAGGTAGCCGCGAAGCGCACTCTGGCGCTCGACCGTGATCCACTGCGCCTCGCGCGCGACGCGCGAGACCGCCCGGCCGTGATGCATCCAGCGGCCACGCTCCACCTGGAGCACCGCGAGCAGCACGAACGCCACCGCCAGGACGGCGATGGCAATGGAGGCGTTGCGAAAGCGGCGGCGGACATTCGCGAGCGCAGTGATGCGGTCACGAGCATGTCCGGGGACTACCGGCATCGGCGATTCCCAAACGGGAGGGACAGCTGGCGTGCCCCGGCGCCCTCACCTTCGCGGCCGAGACGATATCGTTAGTCTCGGCATCAATCGCACCTTTTTCTCGTACGTGAGGAGAATCTTAGGTTTTTCTAAGACTAGACCCCGCTGAAGAGGCTGTAGCCGCCATCCACGGGGATTACCGCCCCCGTTACGAACGACGCCGCGTCGCTGCACAGCCACTGTACGGCACCGATCAACTCCTCGGGGCGGCCGAAGCGGCCCATGGGGGTGTGCGCGATGATGTTGGTGGCCCGTTCGGTGTAGCTGCCGTCGTCGTTGATGAGCACCTTGCGGTTCTGCGTCGAGACGAAGAAGCCGGGTACGATAGCGTTCACGCGAAGCCCGTCGCCGTGCTTGCGCGCGAGCTCCACGGACATCCAGCGGGTAAAGCTGTCGATGCCCGTCTTCGCGATGGAATAACCAAGGACACCGCTCAGCACGCGCGTCGCCGCCATGGACGAGATGTTGACGATGCAGCCGGAGCGCTGCGCAGCCATCGCCTCCGCGAAGGCCATCGCGGGGATGACGGTGCCGTGCAGGTTGAGGCGAAGCACCTCGTCGAACGCGTCGAGCGGCACGTCGAAGATGCTGCTGTTGTCGTTGCGGGCGCGCATGACGTTGCCGCCGGCGGCGTTGATCATGATGTCGACGCGGCCCCACGCCGCAAGGAGCTCGTCGCGTGCGCTGCGGACGGCGGCGTCGTCCAGCACATCGGCGATGACGACGATCGCCTCACCGCCCTCCGCGCGGATCTCCTCGGCCTTCTCCTCGGCCTTGTCGCGACGTCGGCCCATGACGGCGATTCGCGCACCGGCGGCGGCCATTCCGGAGGCCAGGCTCGAGCCGAGTACTCCGTAGCCGCCCGAAACGACGGCGACCTTACCAGTGAGATCGAGGGATGGGGTTGGCATGCCGCAATGTAATTTGAGAGAGGACCCGCATTCTGCGTACGAGGCGATCGGCCAACGTGACCGTTGGCGCGGTCAGTGTGCCCGAATGCGCACGATTTGCGACGAAAGTCCGGACATTCCTTCGCATGCCGAGTTTGGCCCCGAGCTTGCTATAGATGGCACCGTCAAGACGCACATCGAGGCCTTCGGGCCTTCGCCAATATCTGCTCTGCGGTAGAACCTTCGCGTCCTCCCTGAGCAGCCTACAGGGTCGGCTCCCAACGGGGCCGACCCTGTGCGCGTTCCAGAGGCAGTGGCCGAGCGCCGCTGGATGGACGAGATTCCCGGTGCGCGGGAGCTCTCGCCCGCTTCCTCTCCCTCCGGGGTCCTCATGAAGGTCAGCTTCAAGGTGAATGGCCAGGCGCGGACGGTGGACGTCCCCGCCGACCAGCCCCTGCTCTGGACGCTGCGCGACAACCTCGAGCTCAAGGGCACGAAGTTCGGATGCGGCATGGCGCAGTGCGGCGCGTGCACGGTCCATGTCAACGGCGTGGCCACGCGCTCCTGCGTCACCCCCGCCGTTGCCGTCCAGGGCATGAGCATCACGACAATCGAGGGCCTGTCGCCCGATGGGACGCATGCGCTCCAGCAGGCGTGGAAGGAGCTCGACGTGCCGCAGTGCGGCTACTGCCAGGCGGGCCAGATCATGTCGGCCGCGCAACTGCTCGCGAAGAAGCCGAATCCCTCCGACGCCGACATCGACGCAGCGATGAACGGGAATCTCTGCCGGTGCGCGACCTACCTGCGCATCCGCGCGGCGATCCATCGCGCGGCGGAGCTCAACCTGGCCGCGACGCAGGCCGGTGCGCCGAAGCGCCTGAACGGGAGCAAGCCATGACGGCGATCGCACCCGTCTCGCGACGCGAGTTCCTGCGCGTCTCGGCCATCGCCGGCGGCGGCATCCTGCTCGCGAGCTACCTCGAGCCGCTCTCCGCGGCCGAGGCGCGACTGTCGCACGGTGCGGGCGACGCTGCGCTGAACGCGTACATCCGCATCATGCCGGACAACAGCGTCACGATCGTCGCGAAGAATCCGGAGATCGGCCAGGGCGTGAAGACGATGCTCCCGATGCTCATCGCCGAGGAGCTCGACGTGGACTGGGCGAACGTGCGCATCGAGCAGGCGCCGCTCGACACGAAGAACTTCCAGGGGCAGGTCGCCGGCGGAAGCACGGCGACGCCATCCAACTGGCTGCCAATGCGCCGCGTCGGCGCAGGGGGTCGCGCGATGCTGGTCGCGGCCGCGGCGGAGCTGTGGTCGGTGCCTGCGGCGGAGATCGAGACGTCGAAGGGCGTCGCGCGCCACGCCGCGAGCAATCGCACGGCGACGTACGGCGAGCTCGCATCGAAGGCGGCCACTGTCGCCGCGCCTGACCTCGCGAAGGTGACGCTCAAGGATCCGAAGGCGTTCACGATCATCGGCCAGCGCACGCGCAACGTCGATGCGCACGCAATCGTGACGGGCACTCCGCTGTACGGCATCGACGTCACGCTGCCCGGGATGCTCTACGCCACGTTCGTGAAGGCGCCGGTGTTCGGCGCGAAGGTGAAGTCGGCGAACGTGGACGCCGTGAAGAAGCTGCCGGGCGTGCGGCACGCGTTCGTCGTCGAGGGTGGTACGCAGCTCGCCGGCCTGCTGCCGGGTGTCGCGATCGTTGCCGACAGCTGGTGGCAGGCGAAGAGCGCACGCGGCAAGCTCGTCGTCGCATGGGACGAGCACCCGACGTCGCAGCAGGGCAGCGCGACCTTCGCGTCGCAGGCGGCGGCGCTGTCGAAGCAGCCGGCGCAACGCTCACTGCGCAAGGACGGCGACGTGGATGGCGCGCTCGCGAGCGTGAGCACCACGGTGAAGGGCGAGTACTTCTATCCTTTCATCGCGCATGCGTCGCTCGAGCCGCAGAACTGCACGGCGCACATGAAGGCCGACGGCACGATGGAGATCTGGGCGCCGACGCAGAATCCCGGCAGCGGCCGCGGGATGGTGATGCAGATGCTCGGCCTCAAGGAAGGCGACATCACGCTGCACATCACGCGCTCGGGCGGCGGCTTCGGCCGCCGGCTCAACAACGACTACATGGTCGAGGCGGCGTGGATCGCGAAGGAAGTGAAGGTGCCGGTGAAGCTGCTGTGGACGCGCGAGGACGACATCCAGCACGACTTCTACCGTCCCGCCGGCTACCACTACTTCACGGGCGGACTCGATGCGAAGGGGAAGCTCGTCGCGTGGCGCGACCACTTCGTCTCGTTCGGCGAGGGACAGATGTTCGCACCGTCGGCGAACATCGGCGGCACCGAGTTCCCCGCGCGCTTCGTGCAGAACTTCTCGCTCGAGTCGTCCGTGATGCCGCTCGGCGTGCCGACGGGATTCCTGCGCGCGCCCGGCAGCAACGGGATCGCGTTCGCCGTGCAGTCGTTCATCGACGAGTGCGCCAACGCCGCGGGACAGGATCCACTCCAGTACCGGCTCGACCTCCTCGCGAACGCGCAACCCGAGGCGCCCGCCGCCGGCACCGGTCCGCAGCCTGCGCCGTACGACGCAGCGCGCGCACGCGCGGTGCTGGAGGTCGTGCGCGAGAAGTCCGGATGGGGTACCACCAAGCTGCCGAAGGGCACGGGCATGGGCGTCGCCTTCCACTTCAGCCACCGCGGCTACTTCGCCGAGGTCGTGAAGGCGAGCGTGAGCAAGGCGGGCAAGGTGACGGTGGAGAAGGTGTGGGCCGCTGGCGACATCGGCAGCGAGGTGATCAACCCGCTCAACGCGGAGAACCAGGTGCAGGGCTCGGTGCTCGACGGCATCGCGCAGGCACTCGCGCAGGAGATCACGATCGAGAAGGGCCGCACGGTGCAGAGCAACTTCCACGATTTCCCGCTCCTGCGTCACGCGCAGGCAGTGCCGGTGGAAGTGCACTGGGTGAAGAGCGCCGGTTCGCCCACGGGGCTCGGCGAGCCCGCGCTGCCCCCCGTGGTACCGGCGCTCTGCAACGCGGTGTTCGCGGCGACGGGAAAGCGCGTGCGGTCGCTTCCACTATCCAGGGCGGACCTGCGCTGGAGCTGAGACGCCGTCACAATCGAGTGCGTGATTGACGAGGGCCGGTGCGCATGCGCACCGGCCCTTCGCATTGCGGTGCTTTACAGGTGCTGCATGTCTTGACGTTGCCGATGCCGCGGCGGAACATGAGCGAGGTATTCGTTCAATCATCGTGGAGGCAACGAGATGAGGTTACCCCGAAGCACGGCTGCATTCCTGGCGGGATGCACGCTCCTCACAGTTACGACGGCAGGCGCGCTGGCGGCGCAAGGAGTGGGTGGCGTCCGAGGCACCGTCGTCGATTCGAGCACGAGGCGAGGCGTGCCGAGCGCGCAGGTGGAGATCATGGGCTCCTCGCGTCGCGCGGTCACCAACGATGCCGGCGTGTACATAGTGCGAGGTGTGCCCGTGGGCTCGGCCACCGTGCGCGTGCAGCGACTGGGCTACCAACCGTCGTCGCGCGCCGTCACGGTCAGCGCCAACGATGAAGTGGTCGCCGACTTCGTGCTGCGTCCGGCGGCAACGCTGCTCACGACCGTCGTTGCCGTCGGCTACGGAACGGCCAATCGCGGAACCGTGTCGACCGCCATCGCATCAGTGGATTCCACGAGCTTCATCAATGCGCCGGTTGCCGGCATCGACAACGCGCTGCAGGGGAAGGTGCCCGGTG
>JBDSTA010000187.1:0-6126 GCA_039928475.1 Gemmatimonadaceae bacterium
TTGATCTCGTCGGTGATGTGCGGGATCACCTGCACCGTGGAGCCGAGGTATTCGCCGCGGCGCTCCTTGGTGATGACGTTCAGGTAGATGCGGCCGGTGGTGACGTTGTTCGCCTGGGAGAGGGAGCGATCGATGAAGCGCTCGTAGTGCCCGAGGTCGAGATCCGTCTCCGCGCCGTCGTCCGTGACGAACACCTCGCCGTGCTGGAACGGCGACATCGTGCCCGGGTCCACGTTGAGGTACGGGTCGAACTTCATCATGGTCACGCGCAGGCCGCGCTCCACGAGGAGCCGCCCGAGCGATGCCGCGGCGATGCCCTTGCCGAGCGAGGACACCACTCCGCCGGTGACGAAGATGAATTTCGTCGGGTGCTGCCGTGTCGTCGTCTGCATCAGCTCTCGCTCACGGTGAAGGTCGTCCATTCCCTGTTGGCGCGGTCCAGGTCCGCTTCGGTATCGATGCCCGCGCGGAGCGGGCCGGCAATGACGGTCACGCCCATCCGCATGCCGGCGGCGAGTGGGCGCAGTTGTTCGAGCCGCTCGATGCGTTCGAGCGGGTGTGCTGGCAACGCCACCCAGCGGGCGAGCGCGTCCGGCGTGTATGCGTAGACGCCCACGTGCAGCAGGACGAGCGACTTCCGCTCGGCGGCGTCCGCCGCCTCGGCGGCCTCACGGAGATGCGGAATGGCCGCGCGCGAAAAATACATCGCGGCGCCGGTGTCGTCAGCGACGACCTTCACGCTGTCGGGTTTCCCGAGGACGTCGAGGGGCGCGTGGGCTGCGGCGGTGCCGAGCCCGAAGGCGCCCGAGGTGACGCGCTCGAGCGCACCGCGGACGGCGGCACCGGCGACGAATGGCTCGTCGCCCTGCACGTTGACGATGGCATCGAAGCCGACGAACGCGGTCTTGCGAGCGACCTCGGCAATGCGGTCGGTGCCGGACGGATGGTCGCTGGCCGTCATGACAGCCTCACCGCCCGCTTCGGTGACGCGGCGAACGATCTCGTCACTGTCCGTGGCGACGACGACGCGGTCGGCCACGCGAAGGGCGTGGACGCGCTCGAGGACACGAACGATGATGGGGACTCCGGCGAGGTCACGGAGTGGTTTCCTGGGGAGGCGCGTGGCTCCCAGTCGTGCTGGGATGACGGCGAGCGTTTTCACGCGGAGCGGGCCCCGGACGCAACTTTCACGCCAGTAAAGATAGGCGTTGGGTGGGAAGTACGCTAGAGGTGAAAGAACGCTCGGCGCTTCGCGGCTGCGCTTCGAGACCGCTCGGCGCGTTGCGCCATCGCTGCGAGACCGCTCCGCTCTGAGACCGCGCGGCGCTTCGCGCGCGCTGGGAGACCGCCGGCTCGCTTCGCTCGCCGGCTGTGAGCGAGCGTGACTGCGATGACGGAGGCGTTGTTCTGGTGACGGACCGTGGGGTACCGTTGGACATACTGCCGCATGCACAACACCAACAAACTCCACGTGCTCGACAACTGCCTGCGGCTCTGCGCTCGTACCTACGAGCTCACCGGCGTTTTTCCACCCAGTGAGCGGTGCGGCCTCACCGACCAGATGCGCAGGGCGAGCGTGTCAATCGGCTCGAACATCGCCGAGGGCGGCGGACGGTTCACGAACGCGCAGTTCGTGCAGTCACTGAGCGTCGCTCACGGCTCTGCGAGCGAGCTCGATTTCCAGGCTCGCGTCGCGGTCGAACTGTCGTTCATGGCGGCGCGCACGCCGCCGACCTGCGCGATCAGGTCTCGCAGGCCCAACGAATGATCCGCGCGCTGGCCGACCGACTCCGCAAGTAACGCTCGCCTGCAGCGCGCGCGCAGCAGCACGCGGTCTCACAGTCGCCGCGCAGCGCGCGACAGTCCAACAGTCCGCGCGAAGCGCTGGACGGTCTCTCGTCTCGCGCGTAGCGCGAGACGGTCTAGAACAAGGACACGCCGAAGGAGAACTTGTTCTTGTGCGCTCCCCGGCCCGTCACGTCCCTCGTGTAGTCCACGCGCAGCACGCTGACTCCCAGGCCGATCCCGATCGCATGGTGCAGCGCCGGCAGGCCGTCCACCCCCGCGGAGCCGAGCACGTCCCGCAGCGTCACCGTCGGCGTGACCGGTATCGGCAGCGTGATCATGTCCAGCGGAATCGTGTAGCGGCTGTCCACGAACAGCAGCTCGTCCCCACCGACCTGGAGGTTGTCCAGGTTCGGCATGGTCCCGCTGCCGCCGACGTACGCATAGCGCGCGGCCGACACGTTCTTCGCCGGTGTTGCCACGGCATGCGCATGGATCGCCAGCCGCTGCGTCCGGAACGTCGGGAACCCGATCTTCCCGTCGAACGTGAGCTGGAAGAAGTTCGACGTACCAGTCACGGTCGTGAAGCTCTGCTCCATCTCCGCGCGGAGGCGCGAGGTCACCACGCCGGAGGTGTCGAACATCTCCGCGCCGGCGAGCACCGAACCGATGTTGCCGCTCGCGACGAACGGATTCGGGCGCGCCATGCGATCGTCGTCGTGGCGGCCGAGGACGGAGTAGACGTTCCCCGCCGCCGTGATGCCGCTGACCTTCTCGTACCGCGCGCCGACGAACGGCTCGATGGACCGCGCCGCACTCGTCGTCAGCGCGAACACGCGTCCCTCGGCGACATCAGACCGGAAGTAGTTCCGGATGTCCGAGCCGGCGAAGAAGCTCAGCGCAGAATTGAGCAGGTCGCCGTAGATCCACTTGTCGTTCGTGCGCGTGTCGCGTCCCACGCGACCTTCGAAGTGAACAGGGCGATCGGGCTGGATGCGCACCGCGACGTCCGGATCGAAGGCACCGAGCCGGCTGCGGTAGGTGACCGTCGGTTCCACCTCGATGGCGCCGCCGGCCAGCGTGGCGAGCGCGCCAATGGGCAGCGACAACCCATCCACGCGATCGTAGGTCGGTATCAGGATGCCGTAAATGCCCGACGGGCGCAGCAGCGGAATGACCCGCGGATCCACGACGGGGCGATACGCCAGCGCATAGCCGGTGGCCGTGGGCTTCACGTCGTACAGGTCGTCCCGATAGCTCTCGATGCGGCCGCCGACATGGCCGAGCGTCGTATTCGTCACCGTGCCGCCGATTGCGACGGCATGGCCGCTGATGTCCACGCCGGGGCGAAGGAACAGGTTGCCCCCGACGACCACCACGTTGCCCTGTACCTTGCTCGCGACGTACGCATCGCGCCCGATGACGAGCACCGTGGACGACACGGTGCTGTCCCGGGGCAGCTCGAGCTTGCCTGCCCCGGCGAAGACGACATGCCGCTGCGACATCGCCTCGCGGATGAACGCGCCGGAATTGCGCTCGCCTCCGCTCGTGACGACGACGTCCTGCGCCGACAGGGCGCGCGACGCGAGCAATCCGATGGCAACTGCGCGGGCGAGCACCCTCACGCGGCCACGAGGTCGAGGAAGTTGCGAAGTATCTGCTTGCCGAGAGGTGTCAGCACCGACTCTGGATGGAACTGGACCCCCCACACGGGGTGGGTCACGTGGCGTAACGCGTGAATCTCCGATGGATCATCCACGGCGGCCGCCACGATCTCGAGCTCCGCGGGGAGTGACGCATGCTCCACGCCGAGCGAGTGATAGCGTCCCACCTCGAGCGGCGACGGAAGGCCGGCGAAGAGATCGCGGCCACCGTGGGTGATCCGCGACGTCTTGCCATGCACGGCTCGGGCCGCTCGGACCACGCGGCCGCCGTAGGCCTCCCCGATGGCCTGATGCCCCAGGCACACGCCGAGCGTGGGCACGCGGTGGCCCAGCGAGCGAATGACGTCCACTGTCACCCCGGCCTGCGCTGGCGCGCAGGGACCCGGCGACAGGACGATCGCCGACGGTGCGAGTGCCACGATCCCGGGCACCGTGATCTGGTCGTTCCGGTACACCGCGACCTCCGCGCCAAGCTCGCCCAGGTACTGGACGAGGTTGTACGTGAACGAGTCGTAGTTGTCGATGACGAGGATCATGGCCGGTAAATGAATGGACGCATTCGGACCGGGCCCTGGGCCGCGATCATCCCCGGGGATGATAACTCCGATGCACCTGACGGAGATACTCCCGGTCCACGTGGGTATAGATCTGCGTCGTCGCGATGTCCGCGTGCCCGAGCATCTCCTGCACGGCGCGCAGGTCGGCCCCGCCCTCGAGCAGGTGGGTGGCGAACGAATGGCGGAGGGTATGGGGCGACACGTGCTTCTCGATGCCCGCACGCTCCACGTGGCCGCGCAGGATCTTCCACGCGCCCATGCGCGAGAGCGGCTTCCCGCGCGCATTGAGGAACAGGATGCCCTTCCCCTCGCCCTTCTCCAGGCGAGGCCGCAGCTCACGGATGTAGAGCGACAGTGCACCAATCGCCGATCGCCCAATGGGGACCAGGCGCTCCTTGCTGCCCTTGCCGAACACGCGCACGAGTCCCTGGTCGAGCAGCAGATCCTTCACGCCGAGGGTGATCCACTCTGACACGCGAAGCCCGGCGCCATACGCCACCTCGAGCATCGCACGGTCGCGGAAGACGAATGCGTCGTCGAGGGTGGGTGCGGCGAGGAGTCGTTGCACCTCCTCGATGCTCAACACCTCGGGCAACGTGCGCCACCGCTGCGGCGTCTCGAGCCGCTCACTCGGGTCGCGGACGACGATGCCGTCCGCCATGAGGAAGCGAAAGTACGTGCGCACGGCGGAGATGTTCCGCCGGATCGACGACGGCGAGAGTCCGAGATCCTTCAGGTGATACACGAACTCGCGCAGGACCTTCGTCGTGATGTCCACCGGCGCGGCGACGCTCTTCGCTTCCGCATACTCGGCGAAGCGCGCGAGGTCGCGTCCATACGCGTCCAGCGTTCGCGGCGACAATCCCTGCTCGAGCGCGACGTAGTCGGAGAATCGCGCGAGGAGGAACATGCGCGATCGCCGGTCCGCGTCGCTCATGACGTAGCGGACTTCCTGTGCCGCAGGTACCACACGGCCACACCGATCACGAGGACGACGGCAGACACCGCGGCGATGAGCGTTCCCGAGCGCTTGATGAGGCCACTGATCCTCGACCAGTCGGAGCCGGCATGAAAGGCGACCCAGCTGATGATGCCGTACCAGATGGCGGAGGCAATGGCCATCGCGCCGATCACGCGCGGCGCGGGGATCTTCATCGCCCCCGCGAAGGGAGGTACCACCGCGCGGACTCCAGGCACGAGCCGGCTCACCACGAGGGCCGCCACGCCATACCGGCCGTACAGTGCCTCGATGCGCTTCTCCGCACGCTCGTCCGCGAGGGCCGGAAACTTCTTGCGCATCCAGCCCTCGCCGTGCACGCGGCCGACATAGTACATCCCCGCCGCGCCCGCCACGTTGCCGATCCACGTGGCGAGGAACGCGATGACGACGCTTCCTTCACCGCGCGCCGCGAGCCAGCTCCCGAGCGCCACGACGGTGTCGGCAGGAATGGGCGGGAAGATGTTCTCCACCGCCGCCACGATCGCGAGCACAGGATAGAGAATGCCAAGTGGCAGCCCGGATATCCACGCAATGAACCCGCTCATGGCCCGCTAGCGCGCGACGAGTGTCGCGGTCGCCATGCAGGCGATCCCCTCGCCGCGGCCGATGGCGCCCATCCCCTCGTTCGTCTTGCCCTTGATGCTCACGTCGCCGGTGGCGACCTCGAGCACCGGCGCGAGGCGCTCCTGCATCGCGGCGCGGTGCGGCGCGACCTTCGGTGTCTCGGCAATCACGACGACGTCCACCTGCGACACCTTCCAGCCCGCCCCGTGGACCCGCAGCACGGCGTGGCCGAGCATCTCCATGGAGTCGCGCCCGGCGTTCGCGGGATCCCGGTCGGAGAACATCTCACCGATGTCGCCCAGCGCGGCGGCGCCGAGGATGGCGTCGGTGAGCGCATGCGCGATTGCGTCGCCATCGGAATGGCCGTGCAGGTGCACGTCAACCTCGATGCGCACCCCACCGAGCACGAGCGGGCCACCCGGCGCGAAGCGGTGCGAGTCGTACCCGATCCCGCTGCGGACGCTCACGCGGCCGCGACGACCGGTGCGATGATCGAGTAGTCCTGGCGACGACGCGCCGGTGCGAAGCCCGCATCGCGGATGAGTCGCTCCATCTC
>JBDSTA010000188.1:0-4653 GCA_039928475.1 Gemmatimonadaceae bacterium
GCGAGCTCGATGCGCACCGGCGGCAGGCCGAGCGTGCGGGCGAGATCGACGCGCGTGCGCTCGCGCTCGTTGCGGGCGACGATGAGCTGTGCGCGTGCCGACGCGAGCTGCGAGCGCGCGCGCGTGACGTCGAGCGCGATGCCCGTGCCGGCGCGGAGCTGGTCCGTTGCGATGCCAACGAGCTCGCTCGCGAGCGTCGAGTCGGCGACGCGCGCCGTGTAAACGGCATCTGCGCGCAGCGCGGCGAGGTACGCGTTCGCGGCAATGCCTGCGACCTGGTCGGCGATGCTGGCGGCGTCCGCGCTTGCCGCGGCGACGCCCGTGCGGGCCGTCTCCACGCGCGTGCGCGCGGCGGGATCATAGAGCACCTGCGAGACGCGCGCGCGTACATCGAGCGTGTTCACCGGGCCGAGGATCGTGCCGCGCGGATCGAACAGCGCGGGCTGGCCGGGCGTCGCTGGAAACTCGATCGGGAACGTGGCGCTGTTGATCGTGCTTCCGCGCTCGGCCACTGCGCCCGATACGTTGGGCAGCAGGTCGGCCTTGCGCTGCACGACGCGCGACCTGGCCGCCTCGACGCGCTCGAACGCGCCCTCGACGGCGGCGTTCTGCTTCGCGGCGAGGCGCACGGCCTCGCCGAGCGTGAGGCGCACCGTGGAGTCGGCAGACTGTGCGGACGCCGTGCGCGCGAGGAACGCGATCAGGGCGACGATGAAGGCGAGCGTGAGCCCGATGGACGCGGAGCGGCGGAGCGAGTGGTAGTTCATGTCAAACGGCTTGAGTCGCGTCCGTGTCGGGACGCAGGGCGTTGAAGAAGAAATCGCGGATCTGCTCGAGCAGGACGTCATCCGAGAGGTTCGTGATGGACTTGAAGCACTGGCGCTGGTGATACCACGTCGCGTGCGTGACGAACATGGAGCTCAACATGCGGGCGGCGATCTGTGGTTCCATGCGGCGGAACACGCCGTCGTCCATGCCGCGCTCGAGCATGCCGCGCACGAGACGCTGCGCGCGCTCGATCACCTCCGTCGCGTAGAACTCGGCGAGGTCCGGGAAGCTCGTGAGCTCCGAGGTGATGAGGCGGTGCATTGCGGGGAAGACGGGTGAGCGCAGCCACGCCCAATAACCCTCCATCCACGTCTCGAGTGCCTGGCGCGGATCGCGCTCGGTCTCGAAGAACGCCTCCGCGCGCGCGATGAAGGTGACCACGGACCCGCGCACCACCTCCCGGAACAGCTCTTCCTTGTTGGGGAAGTAAAGGTAGATGGTGCCCTTCGAGAGGCCGGCGCGCTTGGCGATGTCGTCGAGCCTCGCGGCCGCGAGGCCACGCTCCGCGAACACCTCCAGGGCGGCATCGAGGATCTGCTTCGGCCGCTCTTCGGGCAAGCGGCGCCAGCGGGGTTCGTTTGTGGTGATCGGCTCGGACATTGGGCTCTGCTAAATGACTGGTCAGTAAGTTAATTCTTAATGACCCGCCAGTCAAGAGTGCCTGCCGCCCTAGCCCAGACGCTCGAAGAACTCGGTCGCCGCCTCCACGTCGCCCTGCGTGAGGCCGTGGGAGACGGGATGCCACACCACATCCACGCTCGCGCCCGCCTCCGTCAAGAGCGCAACGAGCCGCTCGGTGCCGGCACGAGGGATCATCTGGTCGAACTGGCCAGCGCTCACCAGCACCTTCTTCCCAGCGAGCGTGGGCACCTGACCCTCGGGCTCGAACGGCACCATCGCGCGGAGCAGCACGCCGCCGGCAAGCACCTCTGGCCGCGACAGGATCAGGCTCGCCGCGATGTTCGCGCCGTTCGAGTAACCCACCGCGTACAGGCTGTCCGGCGAGAAACCGTATGCGTTCGCCGCCGCCATGAGGAAGTCGGCAAGCGCCAACGTCCTCGCGTGCAGGTCGGGCAGGTCGAACACGCCTTCCGCCAGGCGACGAAAGAAGCGCGGCGCTCCATGCTCCAGGACATTGCCGCGGACGCTCAGCATCGCCGCACCCGGCAGCACCATGCGGCCGAGCGGCAGGAGGTCATTCTCGTCACCGCCTGTTCCGTGAAGCATGAGCAGCGTCGGCAATCCGTCGGTCGTCGCGGGCACCCAGCGATGGACGTGCAGGTCGAGCGCGCTCACGCTTCACCCTCCACCGCGTGCGGCATCGCGAGAGGCGGGCTCAATGGTGCGTGCAACGGCGGCAGCAGCGACTCGAGCTCGGCGCGACGCGCCTCGTATTGCGGTGGCAGCATCAGCGCTGCGCCGAGCGCGGCCTCGTCTTCATCGACCGCAAAGCCCGGTGCGTCGGTTGCGACCTCGAACAGCACGCCGCCCGGCTCGCGGACATAGACCGAACGGAAGTACTCGCGGTCGATCTGCTCAGTGGGGTGCAGCCCGGCTCCAATGAACTTCGCGCGGAGCGCGAGCTCACTCTCGTCGTCGCTCGCGCGGAACGCGACGTGGTGCACCGTCCCCGCCCCGCCAATGGGCGCGAGGAATCCGCCCACGACGCGCACGTCGACGAGCGTGGACGCTCCGCCGTCGCCGAGTGCAAAGCGCGTCGTCGTGTCCTCAACGGCCACGCGGCGGAAGCCGAGCACCTCCGTCATTACGCGTTCGGTCTCCTCGAGCGACGCCTCCCACAGCGTCACCGAGTGCACGCCGTGGATCGCGTGCTCCGCCGGCACCGTGCCGCCACTCCAGCTTCCACGCGATTCCGCCGTCGCGCTGGCCACGAGCTCGAGCTGCAGGCCATCGCGATCGCGAAAGGGAATGACGCTCTCACCGAATCGCTTCGTGAGCGCGGCGTGCTCGACTCCGTGCAGGACGAAGCGCTCGAGCCAGTAGCCGATCGAGCGCGACGCGATCGCCAGCGACGTCACGGCCACCTGCCCCACGCCCGCGCGCCCCTTTTTCGCTCGCGGCCAGGGAAAGAACGTGAGGATGCTGCCAGGCGTCCCGTGCTCGTCACCGTAATAGAGGTGATACGTGCGTGGGTCGTCGAAGTTGACCGTCTTCTTCACGAGGCGGAGGCCGAGGACTCCCGCGTAGAAGTCCACGTTCTGCTGCGCGTCGCCAGCGATGGCGGTGACGTGATGGATGCCGAGTGCGTTGCTCATGGGACGGGGTTGAAGCCTGGTGCAGGTTAGCGGAAATCAACCAGTGTTTCGCCGGAGAGGCGATGGGGGCGGAAGCCGTCCTCCGCCGCGTATCCGATCGAGACGATGGCCGGGATGCGGACGTGCTTCGGCAGTCCGAGGACCTGCTTCACCTTCGCCGGATCGAAGCCGAGCATCGGCGATGTGCCGAAGCCCATCGACTCTGCGAGGAGGAGCAGGTAGCCCAGTGCGATGTTCGTCTGCATCGCGCCCCAGGTCTCGCGTTCCTCGTCCGACTTGCCGGCGAACGAATCGCGGAAGCGCGCCGCGCCTGCCGTGCGCTTGTCCTCCGGCATGTCCGGGTGCATCGATTCCGGGATGCGGTCCATCGCGTCCTTCATGTCGCTGTACATCACGATCGTCGCCGGGGCGCGGAGTACCTGCTGTTGTCCGTTCGCCGCCTCGGCAAGCTGTGCCTTCACGTGTTCGTCGCGGACCACCACGAAGCGCCATGGCTGGACGTTGAACGCTGATGGTGCGCGCCCCGTGAGGCGGAGGAGCTCGCGGATGTCCGCTTCCGGGATGTCGTCCGTGGCGTAGGTGCGGATGGAGCGGCGTGCGTCTGCGGCTTCCGCTGCGTCCTTGATGATGATGCTCTGCCTGAGTGTTTCACTGGGGCGCATGCCAATTCTCCGTCATGAAATCTTTTGATGTCGAAATATATGAGCCGACCCGTCCGGGTCGCGCCGTAATTCAATAGGTGATCGCCGTGCCGAGTTTCCGGCAGAGCCTGCCGAGCTCTCGCTGTTCCGTTTTCGTGAGTGCGCCCATCAGCGACGTCAGCCGTTCCACGTGCAGCGGCAGCGCCGACGCCACCAGCGTGCGCCCCTTCTCCGTGAGCGACACGATCTGGACGCGGCGGTCCTCCTCGTCGCGGTCGCGGCGCACCAGCTTGTCGCGCTCGAGGTTGTCCACCACCGTCGTCACGTTGCTGCCGCTGCGCAGGATCTTCTCGCACAGCTGGCCCTGGGAGAGCGCACCGAGGTGGAAGAGCGCCTCGAGCACTGCGAACTGGCTCTCCGTGAGCCCCCATTCCTTCTGGAGGTGCGGGATGACCTTCGCCTGCACCGCGTTCATGCTGCGGGCCAGCTTGATGTAGACGTTGAGCGCGAGGATCTCGTCCGGCCGGCCTTTGTAGTGCGAGGGCATTGTCGTGATGTGGAATGATTCGATGTCGAAGTATATCATGACGAGCCGCACAGGTCAAGCCGCCCGATGACGCCGCCCCCAGGACAACCCTCCCCGCAACACGCTCACGCCAACGACCTCGGCACCGACCTCCCGGCAACGCCGCCGCAACCACTTCAGCCATCCCCGCGCACGGCGCAACCGGACGGCGTCCCTTATCTTGCCACCATGGCGAAATCCGAGGGCGACGCGTCTCGCGTCCGCATCGACAAGTGGCTCTGGGCGGCCCGCTTCTTCAAGACGCGATCGCTCGCCGCCGATGCGATCGGCGGCGGCAAGGTGTCGGTCAACGGCGACACCGTGAAGCCGGCCAAGATGATCG
>JBDSTA010000189.1:0-4997 GCA_039928475.1 Gemmatimonadaceae bacterium
CGGACGCGCCGCGCGAGGTGAGCGAGGAGGCGATGGAGATGATCTCGCGCTATCCGTGGCCGGGCAACGTGCGCGAGTTGCGCAACGTGCTCGAGCGCGCGCTCATCCAGGCGCGCGGCGAGACGACCGTCGGCGTGAAGCACCTTGCGTCGGAGGTGCGCGGCATCGACGACGACGCCTCGCTCCCGCACGTCTCGCAGACGCTCGAGCAGGTCGAGCGCGGGCATATCGAGCGCACACTGCGCGCGCACGCGGCCAACCGCACGCGCGCCGCACGCGAGCTCGGCATCTCTCGCGCGACACTGATCAAGAAGATCCGCGAGTTCGGACTCGGGGAACGCATGCCCGCCGGTTCGGCGGCCCGTGAGGAGGACTGATGGCTGACCTGCGCGAGCACGACTCGATGTTCTGTCGCGCGTGCGGCAACGAGGAGCGCGCGTCCGAGGGATATCCATGCCGCACCTGCGGCACCTTCATCTGCGTCATCTGCAACCTGCGCGGCGTGATCCAGTGCAAGGCGTGCGCGGAGAAGGAACAGGGCAAGGCGCAGCCACCTGCGCCACCCGCTGAGGCGCCACCGGCGCCGCCCGCGAAGCCGGAAATCGCGATGCCGGAATGGCTGGTCGATTGATCCGTCGGCAGGCCTGCGCATGACCAGCTTCGGCGAATGTGGACTGGCCGTCGGTCATGCCACCGACGTCGCAGGCGCCACCGGATGCACCGTCGTTCGCGGCACGGACGGGCCAGTGCGCTGCGGCGTGCATGTCGTGGGTCGAGCCACGGGCACGCGCGAGATCGCGCTGCTGGATCCGGCGCACCTCGTCGATCGCGTCGACGCCATCCTCCTCGCGGGTGGTTCTGCCTACGGGCTCGATGCTGCGGCGGGCGTCATGCGCTGGATGGAGGAGCGCCGGCGCGGATTCAACGTGGGTGCGGGCGTGGTGCCGATCGTCCCCGCCGCGGTGATCTTCGACCTCGCGCCCCTTGGCCGCTTCGATGCGCGGCCCACGGCCGACATGGCGTACGAAGCGTGCGAGCAGGCGACCTCCGGCAGCGTCGCCGAGGGGTCGATCGGCGCGGGCACCGGCGCGACCGTCGGGAAGATCTCGGGGCCCGAGTTCTCGATGAAGGGCGGACTCGGTATCGGCCATGCCGACTCGGGCGACGCGAAGGTCCGCGCGCTCGCGGTGGTGAACGCGCTCGGCGACGTCCGCGATTCCGACGGGCACATCATCGCCGGTGCGCGCGAGACGGACTACCGGTGGCATGATACCGCGCGCGTGCTCGCGAGTGCCGACAGTGCCGCCGCGACGTTCGACGACCTGGGCGGGCGCAGCACCACGCTGTGTGTCGTCAGCACGAACGTCGCGCTCGACCGCGTGGCGCTCGGCGCGGTGGCGCGCGCGTCGTCCGCGGCGCTCTACCGCCGCATCACGCCGGTCGCGACGTCGTTCGACGGCGACATCGTCTTCGCTACCGCGCCCGTGTCCGGCGGAGTGAGCGCAGCGTCGGCGCAGGTGGAGGCACTCGCCGTGATCGCGCTGGAAATGGCGATCGAGCGGGCTGTGCGCACGCGAGCACCCGGCGACATCTTTCACGAATGACGGAAGAGTCTCACCGCGTCACCGTGCGCACTCCGGTGGCGCAGTTGTTTGCCGAGCCACGCGTGGCCAGTGCGCAGATCTCGCAACTCGTTGCCGGACGTACCGCGGACGTGCTCGAGCGGCGCGACGACTGGCTCCGCGTGCGCGGCCCCGACCAGTACGAAGGCTGGGTGCATCGCGGCTACGTGATCCAGGTGCCGCCCGCTGCGGCGCGCAGTGACGCACACGATGCGCGCATCTCGCTCGGTTGCATGACGTCCACGGCGTCGGGCATGCAGCGCTCGATGCCGCTTGGTGCGCAGTTGTCGGACGACGAGCGCGTCATCTCGGGCGACGTGGTCGCGACGTCGCGCCAGGCCGCACTGTTCCCGGCCGAGGCGGGCGCGATCACGGAAAGCGCGCTCAAGTTCTTCGAGGGAACGAGCTACCTGTGGGGCGGTGTGACGCCGTGGGGCGCGGACTGCTCAGGTCTCGCCCAGACCTCGTTCTGGCTGCATGGCATCCCGCTCAGGCGTGACGCGTGGCAACAGGCGCTGCAGGGTAATCCCGGCGAGAGTGACCTGATGCGGGCACAGGCGGCCGACCTGTTGTTCTTCTCGGATCGCGTGGACCGCCACATCACGCATGTGGCGATCTCGCTCGGTGAGGGATCGCTCGTGCACCTCGCACTCGGCCGTGGCGGATATGCCGTGGAGCGCCTCGGCGATGTGCACGATCCCTATGTCCGGAAGCTGCGCGAGCGATTCGTCACCGCTCGCCGCGTGCTGGGGTAGCTGGGTCAGCTCATCAGCACGGGCGTGCGCGACACGGGCGCGGCCGCAGCGGGACGAACCTGCACCGGCACCTCCGCGTGCGTCGTTCCGTCGAGCCCCACGCGCATCACGTAGCGCCCCGCGACGTCGAGTGGCAGGTCGAGCTGCGCGATGAGCGGAAAATCCATTTCCTGCACGCCCGAAGGTGGCGTCGCGACGCCGAGCTCACCGTCGCTGCTCCACAGCTCGGAGCCGCTCGGGCTCATCCACTGCAGCATCACGCGATGCGGGCCCGCGTCCGACGGCGCGCCCTTGAGGTGCACCACGAGCGTGGCGCGCGGGTGAAGCGCAGGGAGTGAACCCACCTGCAGCGCATCGAACACGCCGAGGATGTTCAGCTTGCCTTCCTGCGAGAGATTCGCCGCGTCGGCGAAGAGAGCGAAGGTGACGTGCATCGTGAATAGTAGGTTCCGGGGGCGCAATATGAAACGTGCGGCCAGTGACCTAAGTTGCACGGATGGCTTCCACGCTCTATGCGGAGACGGCCGAGCATCCGGCGCATGTTCCCTCCGGACTCTCCGTCACCGACCTCCTCTTGCTCTGCATGGCCCTCATCTGGGGGGTCAATTTCATCGTCGTGAAGTTCGCGACGGGCATCTTCGCGCCGCTCGCGTTCAACAGTACGCGCATCGTCGTCGCGCTGGTCGTGCTCTGGCCGCTCTTCCTGCTCCGGCGGCAGCCGCTCCCGAGTTCACGCGACATCATCGGCATGCTGATGCTCGGCGCGCTCGGCAACGGTCTCTACCAGATCCTGTGGGTGGAGGGCATGGCGCGCACGCGCGCGAGCGACGCCGCTCTCCTCGTCGCCGCATCGCCGGCCGTGATCGAGATCCTCGGCTGGTTTCGCGGGGGTGAGCGCGTGGGCAAGCGTGGCATTGCCGGCATCGCCATCTCGCTGTTCGGCATCGGGCTGGTGGTGAGCGCCGCGACGAACGGCGGGAGCGGCAGTTCCACCTTCGCCGGCAACGGGCTCATTCTCGCGTCGGTGTTGTGCTGGGCGTTCTATTCGGTCGGCCTGAAGCCGTACACCGAGCATGTGGACGGCCTCACGCTCAGCGCCATCACGATGACGGGCGGCGTTGTGCCGATGCTCGTCGCCGCCGCGCCGTCGCTGCTTGCGACGAATTGGGGCGCAGTGAGCATGGCAGGCTGGGGAGCGGTCGCCTACAGCGGCCTCCTCGCGCTCGTCGTCGCGTACCTCTTCTGGTATCGCGGCGTGCGCATGCTCGGACCGACGCGCGCCTCCATGTATTCGAACCTCCAGCCGCTCTTCGCGATCGCGGCCGCGTGGGCATTCCTCGGCGAGTCGCCGCGGGCGCTCCAGCTCGCGGGCGCGGCGTGCATCGTCGGCGGACTCCTCCTCACGCGTCTGCCCGGACGCACACACGCGGTATGCCCGGAATGAAGGTCGTCCTCTTCGATATCGACGGAACGCTCCTCTGGACCGATGGTGCCGGACGACGTGCGGTGTATCGCGCGCTCGAGGAAGTGTACGGGCAGCCGGCGCCCGACGGCCACGAGTTCGATGGCAAGACCGACCCGCAGATCGTGCGCGAGCTGATGCGGAAGGGCGGCGTGGACGACGCGTCCATCGACGCGCGGCTCGACGAGGCGCTCGACCGCTATGTCGGCCATCTCCGCACGGAGTTGTCCGACGAGGATCACACAGGTAAGACGTATCCGGGCATCGCCGCGCTCCTCGACGCGCTCGAAGCGCGCGACGACGTCATGCTGGGCCTGCTCACGGGCAACGTGCACCAGGGGGCAGAGGCGAAGCTCGCTGCCGTGGGCATCGAGCGGGGTCGCTTCAAGGTCGGGGCGTTCGGGTCGGATCATCACTCGCGCCCGGAGCTGCCGGGCATCGCACGCGCCCGTGCGGAAGCGCTGCTCGGTCACGAGGTCAGCGGTCGCGACGTCGTCGTCATCGGCGACACGCCCGCCGACATGGGATGCGGCCAATCCATCGGCGCGCGCGCGATCGGCGTGGCGACGGGGCGCTATTCGGTCAACGACCTTCGCGCGTGCAACGCGGCCGCCGTCTTCGCCGACCTCTCGGCGACGGACGACGTCGTGCGCGCGATCCTCGGGGAATAGTGCAATGATCGAAGTCGAGCTCAAGAGCGTGGTGGATGACATCGAGCGCCTGCGCGCCATCGTCGAGGCGGCGGGTGCGACGCTCGTCTTCGACGGGCGGCTCGAGGACCGTCGCTACGACACCGCCGAGCGCGCCCTCACGGGCCGCGATCACGTGCTGCGTGTTCGCACGTATCGCGACGCGAGCGCGACGCGCGCGCAGCTCGACTGGAAGGGGCCGACCCGCCGCGAGGGTGGCTACAAGCTGCGCGAGGAGCTCGAGGCGATGGTGCAGGACGGCGATGCGCTCGTCGCGATCCTCGACCGCCTTGGATACGTCGTCACGAACGCCATCGATCGCGAGATCACGCAGTACGATCTCAGTGGCGCGATGGTCCGCTTCGAGCGATATCCGCGCATGGACAAGCTCGTGGAGGTCGAGGGCACGCCGGAGCAGATCGAGCGCGCCATCGGCGTGATCGGACTTCCGCGTGAAGGTTTCGTCAGC
>JBDSTA010000190.1:0-4585 GCA_039928475.1 Gemmatimonadaceae bacterium
CGTCGGCGGGGGCGAGCGCGAGCACCACGTCCGACGCGCCCGCGCCGCGAAACGTGACCGAGAGCACATTCGCGCGCGCGCGGCACGCGTCGGCCGACTCCCCTTCCACCTCCGCGAGGAGCACCGCCTCGACGTCGGCGCCGACGGGCACGTGTGCGCCACCGTTGCGCGCGACGTCGAGGAAGGTGCGGTCGAGCAACTCGCACGCGCTCGCTCCCGCCTCGCGCGCCGACACGGCGGCGGCGACGGCGTCGTCGAGCGAGGCGAATGCGCCGAGCACGCTCGCCGTCGCGGGGAAGAGTGGGGCGAGTCGCACCTCGAGCCCGACGACGAGGACGAGCGTCCCCTCACTCCCGACGAGGAGGTCCACGAGCTCGCCCGAGTCGGCGTAGTCGGCGAGCCCGTAGCCCGACGATTCCTTCCGCACGCCCGCGTGCCGCGACGGCGCGAGTCGCTCCGCGGCGATGAGCTCAGTGGCGGCGGCGAGCAAGCGCCGCACCGGCTCGACGTCAGGCGCCGGCGCGCCGCGGCGCACCTCGGCGCGCGATCCGTCGGTGAATACGCAGTCGAGTGCTTCCACCCACGGACGCATCGAGCCGTAGCGGAGCGTGTGCGCACCGGCGGAGTTCGTGGACGACATGCCGCCCACGGTGCAGTACGCGCCGCTCGATGGGTCGACGGGGAAGGTGAGCCCGGCGGCGCGCGCGGCGGCGTCGATGGTGTTGCGAAGCACTCCGGCCCCACAGCGAACCGTGCGGTGCGCGACGTCCACGTCGTCGAGCCACGTGAGGCGGCTCAGGTCCACGATGACGCCGTCGCCGATGGCGCCGCCCGCCATGCTGCTGCCCGATCCGCGCGGGATGAGCGGCACCGACTCGCTCGCCGCCCAGCGCATGAGCGTAACGACGTCGTCGGCGTCCGCTGGCACCGCCACCGCGCGAGGGATGACCTGCCCGATGCCCGCCGCCTCGCTGTATACAGCGCGGGACGCGTCGTCGTCGCGGAAGATTCCGCGAAAGCTGGATGGAATGGGAGCAGGCATGGGGATAAGTTCCGACTGTGACCTCAAGTCTAACGCCGGTGGCCGACGGGCCAATGGAAGGGGTGCGCGCATCCGACGCATCGCGCCTGGCCGCCGCGGACCGCTTTGGCCGCGAGGTGCTGCCCGCCGTGTCGCGCACCTTCGCGCTCAGCATTCGCGTGCTGCCGGGTGAGCTCGGTCGCGCAGTGCTCGCGGCGTACCTCCTCTGCCGCATTGCGGACACGCTCGAGGACGAGCCCACGCTGCCCGCGGCGGAGAAGGCACTGCTGCTCGACGACCTGGCGCTCTGCTTCGACGACCGCGCTGTCGCCGACGCGCTGCCGGCGCGCCTCGCGAACCTCACGGGTGACGCGGCGCACGTGCGCCTCGCGCAGCACACGGATCTCGTCTTCGTGCTCTACCGCGCCCTCCCGCGGGGCACGCAGGTGCACGTGCGGAAATGGGTGCTCGAGATGATCGGCGGGATGCGGAAGTTCGTCCTCCTGTACCCGCACGGCATCCGCATCCAGAACCTCGACGAGTACAAGGAGTACTGCTACTACGTCGCGGGGACGGTGGGCTACCTGCTCACGGACCTCTGGCACGAGCATGCGCCGAGCATCGGCGAGAGCCAATATCGCGTGCTGCGCGAGAAGTGCCGCGCGTTCGCGGAGGCGCTGCAGACGGTGAACATCCTGAAGGACGTCGCGACGGACGCCGAGCAGGAGAACTCGATCTACATCCCCGAGGACCTGCTGCGGCAGCACGGGAGCAGCCATGCGATGATCCTCGCGCCCGACCGCCTGCGCGGAACGCGCGAGGCGCTGGCGACGCTCGTGCAGCTCGCGTGGCACGATCTCGAGGGCGCGCGGAGCTACCTGCTGCTCATCCCGCGACGCGCGGCGTCGATCCGGCTCTTCTGCGTGCTGCCGCTCCTCTTCGCGTACGCGACGCTGCGCGACCTGACGCGCACGCCGCAGGCGCTCGCCCGGCGCGAGGTGGTGAAGATCTCGCGGCGCGAGGTGAAGTCGCTGACGCTGATGGGCTTCCTGGTGATCCTCAGCAATCGCGGCCTTGGCTGGCTGGCCGACCGCGCGATGTCGCGGCCCTTCATGGTGGCCGGAGTCAGGTAGGCGAAGCGGTTAGATTCAGGCTGTGCCCGACTCACCCGTCCCCACGCCGCCTCGCAGCATCGACCGCGCTTCAGTCGATCGCGTGCTCGCGCGTGCGCTCGAGCTCCAGTCCGTCGGCTCGCACGACCCCGAGGGACGCCTTACGGAAGCGCAGCTCGAGGCGCTCGCGAAGGAAGTCGGCCTCGACCCGGTGAATCTCCGGCAGGCGCTTGCCGAGGAACGGTCGCGCGCAGCTGTCGCGGATCCGGACAAGGGCATCCTCGCAGCCGTGTACGGCGGCGCGACGGTGAGCGCGGAGCGCACGGTGCGCGGAACGCCGGCGCAGGTGCTCAAGGCGCTCGACGACTGGATGCAGCGCGAGGAGTCGCTCTGTCCGCAGCGCTACCTCGAGGAGCGCATCGTCTGGGAGGCGCGCAGCGACTTCATGAGCATCATGCGCCGCAACCTGAGCGGGCGCGGACACGCGCTCGTCCGCGCGACGACCGTTGGCGCGACGGCGATCGGCATCGACGCGAACCGCGTGCTCGTGCGGCTCGACGCGCAGCTGCGCGGCTACCGCACGCTGATGGCGCAGCAGAACGCGGCGCTCACGGCGGGCACGGTCGTCGCCGGCGGCATTCTCGCGGTGCTGAGCTTCCCCGTGCTCGCCGTGGTCGCGCCGGCGGCGGTGGCGGTGCCCATCGGCGTCGCGGCGGCGCGTGCGTCGCACACGAATTCGGTTGCGCGCGCGCAGTTGGCGCTCGAGCAGGTGCTGGATCGTCTCGAGCGCGGGGAAGCGGGGCGGCCGCCGAGCCTTGTAGGGATGCTGGCAGCGGTGGTGGCGGGCAGGGCGTAACATGCCCCTCGCTGCGCTCGGGGCGACAAAAGGCTCGGGGCGACAATAACTACTCCTTCGACAGGCCGCGCTCCACCAGCACCGCCGCACCCATGTAACCCGTCGCATTCGTCGCCGTGTAGATCATGTCCGGCAGCACGTCCACCGCCATCAGCAGCCCAATCCCCTCGGCGGGAACGCCAACCGACGCGAGCATCGGCGCCAGCACGATCAGCCACCCGTGCGGCACGCCGGGCGTACTCACACTCAGCAGCACGCTCACGAGCGCCAGCGACATCAACTGCGTCAACGCGATGTCCACCCCGTAGAAGCGCGCGAGGAAGAGCGCGCCCACCAGCTTCGCGATGGGCGACGAGATCTTGAACGCCGACGCCGCGAGCGGCAGCACGAAGCCGCGCACCGGCGCCGACACGTGCAGCTCGCGATCCGCACCGTCGATGAGCGCCGGCAACGCCGCGATGGACGAGCTCGTGCCGAACGCCACCACCTGCGCCGGCAGCAGCGCACGCCCCAGCGTGCGCAACGGCACCCGGCCGAGCACCGCGATGAGCGGATAGAGCAGGACGATGAGGCCGAGCGTCAGCACGTACGTCACCGCGACGTAGTAGCCGAGCGCGCCCACAGCGGTTGCGCCGAGGCGCGCCGCGGTGGGGAGGATGAGCGCGAACACGCCGATGGGCGCGAGCACGCTCACCCAGCGCACGAGCGTGAGCATCGACTCGCCGAGGGCGCGGAACACGCGCAACACCGGCTCCGCCACCTCGGGCGTGGAGCGCGAGAGGGCGAGCCCGAACAACAGCGAGAATACGATGAGCGGCAGCAGCGCGCCGTTCACCGCGGCCTGGATGGGATTCGTCGGTATGAGGCTGATGAGCCAGTCGCGGAAGCCCGGCGCGTCATGAATCGCCGCCGCCGTCTGGCTGGACGTCGCGGTGACGCCCGCGCGCATCGCCGCGCTCGCCGCCGGATCGACCACGAGCCAATGCATGGACCACGGGACGGTGAGTATCGCGTAGATGGTCGACACCCCGATGAGCAGCGCGAAGGCGAGCACGGAGCGCGCGCCGAGCTGGCTCACGGCGACGTTGCCGCGATCGGACACGCCGGTGATGAGGAGGGAAACGACGAGCGGGATCACCGTCATCCGCAGCGCGTTCACCCACATGATCCCGACCGGCTCGATGCCCTCGGCGAGGTGCAGCAGGCGCGCGTCGCCCGACAGCGCGATGGCGATGCCCGCGGCGAGGCCGAGTGCAAGCGCGATGAGCACCGTCCCCGTCGGCGAGGCGATGCGAGAGCGTATTGTCATGGCGCAAAATCTTGTGCCGGGCACAGCCGCGCGATAGCGTGCACCGCATGGTGAACCTCGACGACATTCGCCTCGCGCAGGCGCGCATCGCCGGCGCGATTCATCGCACGCCGGCGATCGGCTCGCACACGCTCGCCGCGCGAGTTGGCGCCGCGAGCTTCACGCTCAAGTGCGAGAGCTTCCAGAAGACGGGCTCCTTCAAGGTGCGCGGCGCGCTGAATCGCATCACGCAGCTCTCGGATGCCGAGCGCGCGCGCGGCGTCGTCACGGTGTCGGCGGGCAACCAT
>JBDSTA010000191.1:0-5266 GCA_039928475.1 Gemmatimonadaceae bacterium
GCGTGCTCGGCAACGGCATTCCTGAAGCGCGTCGTACCCACGACGCTTCCAGTGGATCGTTCGATCGTCGCGAACGGGAGCGCGGTGCCCGCCCGCTGCTCTGCGAGCGCCTTCTCGACGTAGCGTCGCATTTCGTCGGCATCCCTCACGCGCACCGACGTCACTGTCCAGATGGACGGGTCGAGCCCCACCGCGGACAATGCGTCGACATGATCGGGTGTCAGCGGCTCCAGGCGGACGACACGGCCCTCGAGCACTACAGGAGCGAGGTTCATGGGCTGTTGCTTCGGGTCACGGATGAAACGTGTCGAGAGTTCGTCAGGCCCGCCAATCCGCTGGCGCGCCTCAGCGCGCGAGCCAGTAGGAGAGCTTCACCGCGACGGTGTTGTGCGGAGCACGCGTGAACAGGTCGCGAAGGTCCTGCCCCGGCCACACCCCAATCGTTCCGGGGGTGGCCTCGTCCATGTCTCTTCCCTGCGACCACACCACGACGAGGCTCGAGCCGGGACGGTATTCCCACCGTAGCACGGCATTCGAGCGAAACTGCTTGTAGTCGAGGCCATTGGGATGCGCAACGATGCTCGAGTCGGCAATCGCCGCGAAGCGCTGGCTCTCGTCGCGCCCGCCCGCGTCGTTTATTCGTCGTACGTCGGAGTAGGTCCCGCGTGACACGTACGCCTGCGCGTACCACTGCAGCGTCAACGTCTGCGTCAGCGTGTAGTCGAGTCTCGGCGTGAGCGAACGCGTGTAATCCTGGAGGCGCGCGACGGCGTACCACGCCGTGTCACGGCGCGCATCGCCGAAGCGCTGGTAGAACGCAGCGGCGTCGTCGCCATTCGATGCATACGCGGCGAGTGAGAGCTTGAGGTTGCTCCGGATGCGCCAGGCCGCATCGGCCTGCGCCTCGACGCGTCGCTGCTGCCCACGCGTGCGAGTGAGCAGCAGGTGCGGCACGACGACGGCGCGAGGATCGCCGGTGAACTCCGCCATGGCGAACCGCGCCGGTGCGGAAAGAAGCGCCGGGCCACCGCGCGTACACCGGATGGTGCAGTAGCTCGCGGCGGTCTGCGCCGACGTCATGAGATGGACGACGGCAAGGTTCGGCAGCTCGACGAGTGCATGCAGCAGTGGACTCCGGTCTTCCGGCCGCCCCGTCGCCGCCGACCAGATGCCCGTGAAGCCGGCAAGCGCTTCAGCGCTTCTATAATGAAGTCCGGCGAACGAACCCGGACTCGTGAACTTTGCCTTGACGGTGGACGAGACAACCTGGAGACCCGCACGTTGCAGGAAACCCAGCTCGTTGACGTCGAACCCGGGCGACGTCCGCCGATAGGACGCGTCGAGCCGCAGCACGCCACTCAGCTTCTCGAACAACACCGAGGCATCCGTGCCCGCGAGTCGCGTTCGCGTCGAATCGAACTGCTCACCTCCGCCCGGCTGCTGGAACGCATGCACCGGCAAGAGCTGGAGTCGCTCGATCGCGCCTGTACCGCCGCGCACGTCGCTGCCGACCACCCAGGCGCTGGCCTGGTAGGCGCCGTCGGCGGTCTGGTGGCGAGTGCTCAGCGCCACCGCGTCGGCGGAGGACGGGAGCGCGGCCGCCACGATCGAGTCGGCGACGTCGTGATTCACGTGCGTGAGCATCAGGCCAAGGCCGCTGCGCCCCGCGCGGAAGTCGTGCTGCACGCTCGCGACGCCGAATCGCGCGCTCGGCTCGATGAGATATCGTCCGCCAGTGGGCCGCGTCGCGCCCCATTCCGCTGCGCTCTCGGCGCCCAGTACCGCGAGCGATGTCGCCGGCGCCAACCGCGCCGTCATTCGCGCGGCGCCGAGGATGGTGGACTCGCCTGGGGAGTCCGGAGCGCCAAATGAATCCATCAAACTCGGCCGACGTCCGATGCGTCGCGAGTAGAACAGCTGGTCCACGCCGTCCCCGGCGAGCGGGCGAGCGAACAGGCCCGCTCCCTCGAGGAAGAATGGTCGTCGCTCATTCTGGCGCACTTCGACGCCGGTCAGGTTGAGCAGCGCCGGATCGGCCTCGACCTCGCCGAAGTCGGGATTGAGCGTGAGCCCCAGCGTCAGCGTCGGGCGCGGCGTCCACCGCACGTCGCCACCGAGCGACATCTCGTTCGCCAACCGTGCCCGCTGCTCGATGTTGTGTGAGCGCTCGAGCGCATAGGGGATCATCTCCAGCCCTGGCGCCGCGGCGAGATCGCGAATGCCGGTCAAGTCGCCGAATTGGGAGACGACTCCCGAGCGCGCACGGCTGTATTGCGGCGTGCTCGCGCGCTCGCCCGTGCGGCCGACCCAGCGCCCGATCATGACGCCGAAGGTGGGCGCGCTTCGGTCGGTGAATCGCAGCTGGCCGAATGGAATCGCGAACTCCGCCACCCACCCGAGCGAGTCCACGCGCGCCGCCGCGTCCCACACACCGTCCCAGGAAAAGTCCTCACCGTCGTCGTTGGCGAGCGCCGCATCCTGCTTCACGCCCGCGGAGGTGACGATGAACTCGTAGCCGCTCCGTCGATCGTGGTAGGGATCGAGGAACAGCAGCACCTGGTCGGCGGTGGGGTCGAAGGTGTCGCGTCGCGCGAGCCGGCGCTCGATCGCCGAGGGATCGGGGTCGAAGGCGCGCACGAGGACGTACAGCATGCGATCGTCGTACGTGATCCGCGCCTCGGTGCGAAACCGTGGCTCGTGCCCCTCTACGGGCGCGAAGGTGCGGAAGTCGCGGAGCAACGGTGCGGCGCGCCACGCCGCGTCATCGTCGCGGCCGTCGATCGTCGGAGCGACGGACGTCCGCGCTGCGGCCATTGCCGGCTCATTGGCCGCGTGCTGGTGCTGCGCCTGCAGCTTCGCGGAGACGAGCAGGAGAATCGCAGCGGACATCCGAACGATGATGGATGTCCGACGAAAGTGAGTCACGGGGCGCGCACACATCGAGTGGCTTCGGCGTTTGGGGAGCGAGTGAATCCGCTAACCCAAAGACGTCAGCCGCATGCAGTATGCGCTGTCAGAATGCTGCTGCGAGATGTGAGCGATTGGTGATACCGTCACTCCGCCGACAGTAACCGCTCCAATCCCGCAGCGATTCCCTGACGCACCAGGTCACCGTACGCGTCGGCAGGAAGGGTATCCAGGTGTGACGCGGCGTGCTCGTAGTGCTCATGCGCATTCGCGATGTCGCCGAGCATTTCGTACGAGTGCCCGACGTTGAGATACAGGGAGGGAAGGAAGCCGCTAATGCGGTCAACGCTGACCGTGCTCGCCAACTTCAGCGACTTCAGGTTCCACGCCAGGGTATCCTCCGGCGTGGGCTGCTGGCGGGCGATGTAATGAGCGGCGACGCATGCGTCATAGTCGTCGGCGCGCATCTCCCACGCACGCTCGTACAGCGCGCGCGCCTCGTCGCGCTCCCCTCGCATCTCCGCCTGGATGCCCTCGATACAGAGTGCGACGGACGTCGTGTGTGTGGTCACTACTCTCGTCAGTGAATCCGGTGGCAGGTTGCCGAGTCGCCCAGGGCCAGTGGCTGCCCGGCGGCTCGGCGTACGTACCAGGCATACCAATATGTCGACTCCGAGCTCGCCCGGTACGTGAACGACTCGGCACGCGCTCCCTGCTCCAGCGTATCACGCACGAGCACGACCGCCGCGGCGCCAGACACTTCGGCGGCAAAATGGCGCGCGCCACCGAAGTTGTCGTAGACGACGGTGGAGAAGTGCCCGGCCGCCGTGTCCAGCGGCCACATCGCCACGGACTCGTAACGTCCTGGCGGTCGATCGACATGACGCGCCTCGAGGAAATGCCCATCGAGGACCGGGGTGAACACCACGTCGGAATTCATCTGCCTGCCGGCCGGCGTTCCTCCGCTGCAACTCCAGCTGCCCGTGAAGAACTGAGTGCCGACCCGCGAGCCGTACGCGCCGAAGCCGGTGAGCAGTAGCAGCGAGGCAGTGGATACGACGGTGCGTGTGAACATCGCTGGGCGTGGGGAGAGCGCGTGAATGTGCGTAGACCAAACCAATGTGGCCGGAAGGAAGCGGACTACCACAATCGTGCGCGCATGGCGACAGATTTACGATAGCATCCCTCGAGTGTCGATCGGTAGCGTTGATGACGTCACCTTTCACGCCATGTTGACCATGATACCACCTGTACGTTGACGCGCGTACTCTTCGAGACGGTGGACGTCTTCACCGATCGCCGTTTCGGCGGCAATCAGCTCGCGGTCGTGCTCGACGCACGTGGTCTTTCCGATGGAGAGATGCAGTCGCTCGCTGCGGAGTTCAACCTCAGCGAGACGACATTCGTCCTCCCTCCTGCCGAGGCGACGCATACCGCGCGCGTAAGGATCTTCAACCGGACCGCCGAGATGCCCTTTGCGGGCCATCCCAATGTCGGAACGGCATGCGTGCTGGCGTGGCGTGGTCTCGGCGTTGGTGACGCCATGACGTTCGAGGGCGCGGCAGGCCTCGTGCACGTGCGATTGCGGCGCGGTAGCGACGGCCAGGTGAACGGAGCGACGGTCACTGCACCGCGCTTGTTGTCGCTCGGTACCGAGATACCAGCTGCCGAAGTCGCTGGTTGCGTGGGAATCGCTGCGGAGGACGTCATCGTCAGCGCCCATCAACCGGTGCTGGCCTCGGTCGGGAACACGTACATCATCGCGGAGGTCAGTGGCGACGCCTTGACCCGCGCGACGCCGGACGTCGCAGCGTTCCGGCGTGCAGTTGCGGCGCGCCCGATGCTCGGCGGGCGGTATTCACTGCACCTGTACGCGAGAGGCGATGGGCCGGTGAGGGCGCGCATGTTCGCACCGCTGGCCGGGACCTATGAGGACCCGGCAACGGGCAGCGCAAACGCACCGCTGGGGGCGCTCCTGCTTTCGCTCACGCGCGAGGAGCGGTACGAGCTCGAGGTCGTGCAAGGCGTCGAGATGGGTCGCCCGAGTCGCCTGTACGTGACGGCGTGGCGCGAAGGAGATGGCATTCGCGCCACGGTGGGCGGCACATGCGTCCCGGTGATGAAGGGCGAGGCGATCGTCGGCGACTAAGCCATTACCTCACCTGTCCGTGAGTCGAGACGCATCGTGGCAATCACGGAGCGCCAGGTGTTGTCGAGTACAGCACCGTCGCGCCCATGTTCTCGACCTGAAGCAGCGCCGAGCGCCGGACTTCATCGGCGCTCTGGCTTCCGAGCTGCGCGTGCTCCAGTGCGCGAGCCCCTGTTGCGTCGTGATCGATCACGACGTCGAAGTCGCGAA